>NZ_CP104209.1:695000-1042500 GCF_025244765.1 Empedobacter stercoris
GATGAAAATATGCCAGGGTTAAGCGGCTTAGAAGCTTTGCCAAAAATCAAAGAAATCCGCCCAAATCTTCCCGTTATTATGGTCACAAAAAGTGAGGAAGAACATATTATGGAAGATGCAATTGGTGCACATATTTCAGATTATTTGATTAAACCTGTTAACCCAAATCAGATCTTATTAAGTTTAAAAAAGATTTTGGATGCTTCTAAAATTATTTCCGAAAAAACAGTTATCAATTACCAACAAGAATTCAGAAATATTACGATGGATATGATGAATGCGCGTGATTTTGAAGATTGGCAAGAGATTTATAAAAAATTGGTTTATTGGGAACTTGAATTAGAAAATATTGAAGATACTGCTTTAACGCAAATCATCGAAAATCAAAAAAGTGAAGCCAATGCAGCTTTTTTTAAATTCATTGAACGTAATTACGAAGATTGGTTACATGATGACGAAGATCGCCCTGTTTTATCGCACACAGTTTTTAATCAATTGGTTCGCCCACAATTAGGGAAAGACAAAAATGTATTATTGATAATGGTGGACAATTTACGCTATGATCAATGGAAAGTGATTGAACCTATTTTTAATCGTTATTATAATTCTGAAAACGAAAATCTATATTACAGTATTTTGCCGTCAGCAACACAATATGCAAGAAATGCATTCTTTTCGGGACTGATGCCACTTGAAATTGAGAAAAAATATCCTCAGTATTGGTTAAATGACACCGATGAAGGAAACAAAAATATGCACGAAAAAGAATTGTTAGGAGAACAATTAAAACGTCTTGGATTGGGAGATCTTACATACAATTATTTCAAAATTTTAAATTCTGATTTTGAGAAAAAAATTGCAGATGATTTTAACAATTACAAAAACAATAATCTGAATGTTATCGTCTATAACTTTATTGATATTTTATCGCATGCGAAAACTGATAATCGTATTGTAGGCGAAATGATTCGAGACGACAAAACCTATCGTTCAATTACAAAACATTGGTTTGAAAATTCGTATTTAATGGAAATTGTAAAAAAAGCGGCTCAAAACAAGATGAAAATTATTGTAACAACCGATCATGGAACAATTTACGTGAAAGAGCCAACAAAAGTCATTGGAGATAAAGAAGCAAGTACCAACCTACGTTACAAATTAGGGAAACAATTGCAATATGATCCAAAAGATGTTTTGGCAGTTGATCAACCAGAAAAATTCCTTTTACCTAAGGTTAATGTTACGTCAAAGTATATCTTTGCAAAAGAAAATTTATTTTTAACGTATCCAAAAAATTACAATCATTTCGTTAATTATTACAAGAATACTTACCAACATGGTGGAATTTCGTTAGAAGAAATAATTATACCAATGGTTGTTTTAACACCAAAAAATTAAATGGAATTTATCATTCATAATTTAGACGAATTACCCGAAGTTGCAAATCAAATAATAGATCAGCTTCACTATAAATTAATCACTTTCGAAGGAGAAATGGGAGCTGGAAAAACAACTTTTATTAAAACGTTTGTAAAAGCTTTGGGAACAAGAGACGAAATATCGAGTCCTACTTTTTCGATTGTAAACGAATATGATACCGACAAAGGAAAGGTTTTTCATTTTGATTTTTATCGTCTAAATCATGAAGATGAAGCACTAGATTTTGGTATTGAAGAGTATTTATATTCTGATCAATATTGTTTGATGGAATGGCCAAATAAAATTGCTAACTTTATACCTGATGAGCATCATAGCATTACAATAGAAAATGTAGATGGAGTTCGTCATTTAAATTTTAGCTAATACAATA
Organism: Empedobacter stercoris; assembly: GCF_025244765.1. Classification (NCBI taxonomy): domain Bacteria; kingdom Pseudomonadati; phylum Bacteroidota; class Flavobacteriia; order Flavobacteriales; family Weeksellaceae; genus Empedobacter; species Empedobacter stercoris. The sequence continues at coordinate 696,811 of NZ_CP104209.1, forward strand.
TGGACGGAAAAAATATTTTCACGCCGTTTTCTCAAGGAGAACTTATTCCTCAACCCGAGCGTTTAGAGATTCCTCATAAGAAAGAGCGCTTCGATATTGGAATTCCAAAAGAAACAAATAATCAAGAAAAACGAATTTGTCTTTCTCCTGATGCAGTCGAAATTTTAGTCAATAACGGACATCAAGTAACGATTGAAACTGGAGCAGGAGAAGGTGCAAATTACTCAGATAAAGAATATTCAGAAGCTGGTGCGCAGATTTCTTACAATACGCAATCCGTTTTCGAAAAACCAATTATTCTAAAAGTAGGCCCACTTACATTAGAAGAAATTGATTGGGTAAAACCCCATGCATTAATCATTTCTTCTGTACCTACCAACACGTTGAAACGTGAATATTTTCAGAAACTTATCGCAAAACGTGTAGATGCTGTAGGTTTTGAGTTTATTCGTGATGAACAAAATCATTTACCTGTCGTTCGTTTATTAAGTGAAATTGCAGGAACTACGGCTATTTTGGTAGCGAGTGAATTGATGTCTTCAACAAATGTTGGGAATGGTATTTTAATGGGAGGCGTTACTGGAGTACGACCAACAGAAGTTGTTATTCTTGGAGCAGGAACTGTTGCTGAAAATGCAACAAGAACTGCTTTAGGTTTGGGCGCTTCGGTTCGAGTTTTTGACAATTCATTGACGAGATTAAGACGTTTACAACAAAATATTGGTCAACGCGTTTCCACTTCGACATTAGATCCTAAAGAATTAGGAAAAGCTTTAAGACGATGCGATTTAGCAATTGGAGCACTTCGTGGCGAAACACGTACACCATGTGTCGTTACTGAAATGATGGTTCAAAATATGAAAGCTGGCGCTGTTATTATTGATGTTAGTATAGATCAAGGTGGATGCTTTGAAACTTCAGAGTTGACAACACATGATCAACCAATCATTATAAAGAATGATATCATTCATTATGCCGTTTCTAATATCACTTCTCGCGTTGCACGTACGTCTACTAAAGCGTTGAGTAATTATTTTTTATCCTATTTATTTCAAATATCAGAAGAATCTGGTTTTGCAAATGTGGTACAAACGGATAAAACTATAAGAAATGGCGTATATTTGTACAAAGGAAGAATTGTAAAAAAGAACTTATGTGACTGGTTTGATTTACCATTTCACGACATTAATTTATTGATCATATGACGTTTACGCAAAGATTTATGAAGTATATGATGGGAGTAGGAATTGGGATGGTTTTCGTCGCAATGGCGTTTGGTCCACGCGCATTCTCATGTAATTACTTTCCAAATGCAAGAGTTTTGGACGAAGCTTATTCTAAAAGATTATCGATTTCACCAGAAGCACAAGCATTTATGAAAACTGAAAATTTAGATTCTACATTTTTGAAAAAAGAATTATTCAAAAGAAGTAAAGTTGATTTTGATAACTCTAAAAAAGATCAAGTTCCATGTAGAGAATATTTAGCAAATTACAAAAGCAAAGACAATTCTAAAGATTATGACTTCGTTCTTGAGATTTGTAAAGAAGATTCGAAATTAGTTTCTATTGAGAAAAAATAGATAAAAAAAATCCCTTCATCTGAAGGGATTTTTTTATTAGATTATTTTTAATTTACAAATTTCAATATTGTTAAAACGATTACAAATATTAAAATTGCTACAATTATTACGTCTTTAAACTGTACTTTTTTTGTGCCGAATTCCACATTACGATTCAGGCTGCTTTTTCTTTTATTGGGTTGCATGGGTTGATATTGTTACTACAAATTTAAACAATTTATTTAAATATCATACCATTAAATCTTCGTAAAATAGTTTACTTAAATAAGATAGCTTATATCCCAATTTCTATTTGTAAACGGGCATACCAATTGTTTTTCTTTTCTAAATTATAAAACTTCTGTTGCTCATAGGACACTTCTGCTTGTAATTTGAAGGCATGTTCCCAGATATACTTCGTCAACCCTAAACTATATTGATTTGTGTTTGGAGTAAACTCAAAAATTTTATCATTTACTTTTTGCGTAGAATAGCGTCCAATTACTTCCCAATGTTTTGGAAAAGTGTATGAACCTTGAAAATCCATTCCATGACCATTGTAGATGTAATTAAAATCGGTTGCATCTTGCGGGTTATAGAATACAGTTTGATCAGAATTTCTATTCAAGTAAGCATACATAAAACTCCAACCACGATATTTGAACATTGCATCAAAAAATAAAGATTGAATATTTGCTGTTCCAAATAACTCATCTCCTTGCTGACCTTTGGTTTTATGCGCATTATTATTGTAACTGTACGCACCAGAAAGCATCAACTTTGGTGTTTGCTCATGAAATAAATCTCCTTCGTAACTACTTCCGTCATTTGTAAAAGCTCCGAACGGAAACAATTCTACTTTTCCTGTATAGGCTAAACCTGTATCATCAAATTTTGTCCAATTTCTCCCTTCTCCAGTAGAAACAGCTCCACGCAATGTATACGAAAAATGTTCTTTTGATTTTTTTGAATGTTGTACTTGAAATCCAAAATCACGGTCGATGTTAAAGTCCGCATTGTTAATAGAACGATCTGTTAATTGTAATGCACCCGAAGAGTTATTTCGCTGTCTATTTCCCGGCAATTTGGTTTGACCAAATCCAAAACTCCAATGTTTATTTGGGTTATAAAAAATCATGGCATCTCGAATGATGTTAGTATTTTTTCCCTCCTCTGCCTTTCCTACATCGCCAGAAGCAAAAGAAAGTTGCAACGAATATTCGAACTTTGGATTACCAATATAACCGTCTAATCGAAGCCTTAAACGACGAATTTGCGCATCAATTTTATCTTCTTCATCTTGATTATCAATATAAGACACTCTATTTTGCATTCTGAATCGAATATTTACCTGATACAAACTATCGGGAGAAGTAATTCCCAAACCGTCTCCATAACTGTAATAAGGCGACATCAAGTTTTTATATTCTTCTGTTTGAATAGAATCTTTATTCTGTCCAAAAAGACCTACAGTTATTAATAATAACGGTAAAACTAAATAATGCTTCATAATTTGAGTGACTTAATTTTGATGCAAAAATGCATGGAATAAAATTAAATAATTGTAAAGAGTAAATTAAATTAACGTTAACAATAACTCGAAGTTATGAATACGATGATCATCATCAATTTCGATCATATCAATTTGATTTGGAAAAATATTGTCTTGCATTTCGAAGAATTTTTTTAACTTTTCAAAATCTAACACTTCATCATGAACGGATAAAAAAACTTTAGTATTTTCGAAACGATTCATATCTACTAAAAATTGGATAAGATTTTCTGGAAAATCAAGCTCTTTTATGACTGATACATCAACCAAAGGATTAAGTAAAATCAATTCACTCGATTTACCATTTTCTTTTAATTTCTGTTGCAATTGCCACGCAAAATTACCTCCAGTAGAACTCCCAATAATAGTTAAATCTTCCACGACTCCTTTTAAGTGATCGTAAGCCTCAAGCAAAATGGCCGATATAGTATCCTCTACTCTCCATTCTACACAAATTGCTGAAGGATATTTCTTTAAAATCGATTTGAATTTCGAAGAATTAGCCGAGCTATATAGTCCGTGGACATAAACAATTTGTTGACTTTTCGTATTCATATTCAGTATAATTACAGGTTCAAACTAAACTTTTTCAGGAAGTTAATATACATTGAATTGTAAATTTAACAAAAAAAGATGTAACCTATAAGGCTACATCTTTTTGTTATCATCATTTTACGATTTAATCTTGTTTCAAAAACTTAAGATTATCTGATTTTAATTAATATTGAACCTGATTTTGTTTGTTCATCATTTAGTTTGATTACATACCAATAATTATCTGTAGGCACAGATTTTCCTCGTATTCTTCCATCCCAAATAAACTGATCAGCTTGTGTAATTGTTTTCACATTTTTTTCAAATCGGTCATAAATTTCTATAACAGCATTTGGATAGGCAGTTAAGAATTTACTCAAATCCCATTCGTCATTTATTCCATCATTATTTGGTGTAATGTTTTGCTATAATTTAATTCACATTAATTTCGTACGTAATATCGATACCTCCGTTTGCTAACATATCGTGTACGCTACAATATTTTTTCACTGCTAATTCAGCAGCTTTATTTGCTTTTTCCAAATCGATGTTTCCTTTTAAGAAAAATTTGATGTGAATGTTTGTGAAAATATTTGGAATTTCTTCGCGGCGTTGTCCTTCTACCTCAACTTTAAGATCTTCAATTTCTTGACGTTGTTTTTTTAAAATTTCTCCCAAATCAAAAACACTACAACTACCTAAAGCTATTAAAACTAGCTCCATCGGACGAACTCCTTTTCCCTCTCCTCCTATCGATTCTGGCCCATCTATATTCACCTTCACAGAAGAACTTGCAGCAGTTGCTTCGTAATGAGAAGCTTTGTTTACTCTATTTAATTCAATTTTCATCTCAACTATTTTATGGTCTAAAAATAGGCATTCTTAAAGTATTTATAAGAAAAAATAGTCGAATTTTTAGTTGGAATTGTATTTATCCAACATTTGTAAACATTGCATAAGCAAAAGTCAAAACTGATAATATAGTACCAATCATAAAAATGGTATACGTTATACTCAACAAGCGATATTTTCGCTCCAAAACTTTTCCTAAATAGTATAAATCTCGAGTTAAAGATGTATAAACATAATCTCTGTCTTTCATCAATTCTTCCATCGCCTCTTCGTAGGCATCAAGCGACATTTGATAAAAATTTCCAAAGAAAAGCAAATTAACTTTTCTATTTTTTACATCTTCTTCGTTAAAACTTTCGTAAGTAACTTTTGGTTTTGTGGCTAAAATTGCAAAAATAATCGAAATAACACTTGACAAAAGCATAACAATAGAAGGTAAAATCAAGTATTCATTTTTTGGACTTCCTAATTTCGGAACCAACGTAGAAAGTGCAATCGAAATTACAATTGCATTTACAGACAATAAAATATTGGCTTTACTATCTGCAATATCACTTAAACGCGTATGATTATTTAACGTTACACGGAAAAGCGTATCTACTCCTCGATCGGGTTGTTGAATTTTATCGTTTTTCTTTTTCTTTAATTCGTATTTGTTCGGTACATCACCAATCAACTCAATTTCTTTGATTTTACTTTGTGTATAAATCAAATTTTCTTCTTTTCCTTTTTGCCAAAGTTTTTTTGCCGAATCGGTATAAAAATGATGCACATTCAAAAAGAAATTTCGGTTTTCTATATGCCATTCATAATCTGTAAAGTCTTTTTTACAAATTTTCGAAATCTCATCTCGTAATAATTCGGCTATTTTTGGATATTCAGTTTGACCCAAATGATAATTATCTGCATCTTTTACAATTGCTTCGCCAATCGTCTTCGGAACTTTATATAAAGTTGTAATCAAAATATAATCTTGAACTTCTTTAATATATTTTTCATCAAAATCAAGTTCACTTAAATACTCTTTTACAATATTTGCACTCTCAATTTCATGACCTTGCACGATTTTTGTGTAACCGGTATCGTGAAACCAACCTGCAATTATTAATTTTTCTTGTAGATCTGTAGGAATTTGTTCTTCAGCACTCAAGGTTTTTATGGCTTCTACAACTTTTACGGTATGCATAAAATTATGGTACGTAAAATCTAAAGAAAGTTTATCTTTGAACAGATTGAAAACATAGTTTTCTATATTTAATAACAATTGGTTCATCACAAGTTTTTAACGCTTAAATGTATGAAATTATTACCAACACTGAACAACAAAAAATTGAATTATCCTTTTTTGGCTTTAGTAGGTTCGTGTCTTTATATGACATCTTGCGCAACGCAACATCCTCAATACGGGAAAAATATTAAGACTGAGAAGACACAAAAAGTTGAAGGCAACAAAATCCAATCAATCTATTTAATTGGTGATGCTGGCGATTTGGATCAGCCAATAAATAAACAGAATTTGAAAACGCTAAAAAATGAATTAGCAAAAGCTGATTCTACTTCTTATCTTTTCTTTTTGGGTGATAATATTTACGAAAATGGAATTGTAGTTGATTCTACAAAGAAAAATTATACGACAAGCCGGGATAAACTTCAACTTCAGATTGATTTAGCAAAAGAATTCAAAGGAAAAACACTTTTTATTCCAGGAAATCATGATTGGAAAAATGGCGTAAAAGGGCTAAAAGAACAAGAAAAAATAGTTAAAAAGCAATTAGGAAATAAAAAAGCATTCTTACCAAAAGATGCTTGTCCAATTGATAAAATAAATGTCAACGATAGTATTGGGATAATTGCATTAGATTCTGAATGGTATTTACAAGATTGGGATAATCACCCAGGTCTTAACGAAAAGTGTGATATCAAATCGCGTGAAGCTTTTTTTGAAGAATTAGAATCACAATTAAATAAATATCAAAATCGCACAACTATAATCACTATGCATCATCCCTTGTTTTCGAATGGTACGCATGGTGGGCAATTTGATTTCAAAAAACAATTTTATCCATTTGGAGATGATTTCAAAGTTCCTTTACCTATCATTGGATCTTTTATTAATTTGTTGCGTAGCACGACTGGGTTGAGTCCGCAAGATGTCAATAATTTCAAATATAGAGAAATGGCATCTCGTATTGCGACAATTATCGAAAATAGAAATAATGTCATTGTTGTTTCTGGTCATGATCATAATTTACAATACATTCAACAGAACAATGTCAAACAAATTATTAGTGGATCTGGCTCTAAAAAAGAATCGGCAAAAGCGGTTGGTAAAAATGATTTCTCTTATGGTGACAATGGTTTTGTTGTTTTAGATTTATATGACAATGGCGCTTCTTTGGCAAATTTTTATGGGTTCAAAAATGATGAAATCGAATTGTTATTATCAAAACAAGTTACAGAAAAGAAAAAGCAATATTTGGCTCAGGTATATGACGATAAAAAAATGCCAAAAACAAAAGAAACAAGTGTATATGAGTTAGATGTAACAAAAAAATCTGATCCATATAAATTCTTTTTTGGTCGTCATTACCGCAAAACTTTCGGCCAAACAATAACAGCTAATACTGTTAATTTAAATCAACTGTATGGAGGTTTAACACCTATCAGAATGGGGGGCGGACATCAAACGAAAAGTTTGCGTTTAGTGAACAATAAAGGTGAAGAATACAATATGCGTTCGGTAAAAAAGAGTGCTACACAATTTATTCAACAAGTTGCCTTCAAAAATAAATATGTTGCAGATGAATTTGAAGATTCTTTTACTGAAAAATTTTTGATGGATTTTTATACAACCAATCACCCTTATTATCCGTTAGCAGTTGCAAATTTGATGAAGCCTATCCATATTATGCATGCTACGCCAAAATTATTTTATGTTCCCAAACAAGAAACGTTAAAAGAATACAACGAAAATTTTGGTGATGAGCTATATATGATTGAAGAACGTCCAATGGCTGGATATCAGGATGGTGTTTTCGGAAAGCCAACCGATATTGTAAGCACGGATGATATGCTGTTTGCGATTCAAAAAAATAAAGATGTAATTGTAGACAAACAAGCCTACATTCGTGCGCGACTTTTTGACATGTTGGTTGGCGATTGGGATCGACACTCGGATCAATGGCGTTGGGGTGCGTATGAAGAAAATGGAAAAACGATATATCGTGCAATTCCACGTGATCGCGATCAAGCATTTCCTCGTTACGATGGTCTTTTCTTTAACCTTATTATGCGGATTCCTCCACTTCGACATATGCAAGATTACAAAGATGATATCAAAAATGTAAAGTGGTTCAACCGTGAACCCTATCCATTAGACTTGGCTATTTTAGAATCATCTGATCTTAACCTTTGGAAACAAGAAGCACGCTATATTCAAGAAAATTTGAGCGATGAGTACATTAAACAATCGTTCGAATTAATTCCTACGGAAACAAAACAAGAATATGATCAAGACGTTATCAATCATATCATCTCTCGAAAATCTAAATTAGAAAAATTTGCAGAGGAATACAATAAAATACTTCGCAAACTAATCATTTTAAAAGGGACAGATGAAGATGACGAATTTATCATTACTCGTTTAGCAAAAGGTAAAACAGCTATCAAAATCTATTCAGGCAAAGAAAAAACATTAATTTTTGATGAAGAATTTGATAAAAAAGAAACCAAAGAAATTCGTTTGTATGGATTAAATGGAAAAGATAAATTCAGAGTCGAAGGTAAACCAAGTAATGCTATTTTAACACGTATTATTGGTGGAATTGATGATGATGATTACGAGGTGAAACGTGCAGCGAAAATAAAAGTATATGATTACGCCAACGGCAGTAACGCTTCTGAATCTACTTTTCTAACTTCTAAAAATTTTGTCAACGATTATGAGGTCAATACATACGATTATAAACAACCGATGTATAATTTCTTTACCATGTTACCCAACATTGGTTATAATCCCGACGATGGTTTAAAAATTGGACTTTCACCAACCTATACTATAAATGGATTTGATCGCAAACCATACTCTCAACGTCACAATTTACAAGTTAGTTATTATTTTGCGACAGGTGGTTGGGATGCGAAATACAAAGGTACTTTTACAAAAGCCTTAGGTAAGTGGAATTTAGACTTAAACGCTGCTTACACCAGCCCTACTTATAGTACAAATTTCTTCGGTTTTGGAAACGAAACAGTAAATAATCAAGAAGAAATAGGAATAGATTATAACCGTGTAAGATTAGAAAGTTATAGCATTGGTCCTTCTATTTTCAAAATTATGAACAACAATGGTCGATTAGATTTTTCTACCATTTATAGTTACAAAAAAATTGAAGAAAACCTTGATCGTATCGTTGGTGACTTACCAGATATCAACCGAGATGTCTTTAAAGGACAACATTTTGGAGAAATCGGTGCTAAATATCTTTTCAAAAATTACGATAACGAATCATTACCAAAATTAGGAATGACATTTTTAGCACATGCAAAATGGATTTCGAATTTAACGGATTTTGAACGTAATCACTTTTATACAGAGCTTAACTTAGGATTTACGCATAAAATTTCAGCAAATGGCCGATTGACAGTTGCTTCTATGCTTAAAGGAAAAGCTATTTGGGGTGATTTTATGGAGTTTTATCAAATGGCTAACTTAGGAGGAGATCAAGATTTACGTGGATACCGATTAGGACGTTTTGCCGGAGACAAAGTTTTCTTACAAACATCAGATTTACGTTTTGACGCATTACGTTTCAAAGCTATTGTTCCATTGAGATTAGGTGTTTTTGTTGGTGCAGACTACGGACGAGTTTGGTTAAATGGAGAAGATTCCGATAAATGGCATTCATCTATGGGTGGAGGATTATGGATCAATGGAGCGCAATCCATTACCGCAACCATCTCTTACTTCAAAGGTGAGGATCCAGGTCGAGTAGTTTTCGGATTAAATTTTGGATTTTAATAAATCTTTCAATAACGCTAAAGAAAAGAATGATAACTCGATTGTTTAATTGAGTTATATTTTCCTAATTTTACAACAAAGCTTTGTAATTTGACTGCAAAAGAAATTCTTTTCAAATATTGGAACTACCCTTCTTTCAAAACGCCGCAAGAAGAAATTATTTCTAATGTATTAGAAAGTAAAGATACTTTGGCTATTTTACCTACTGGTGGAGGAAAATCCTTGTGTTATCAAGTTCCTGCAATTATGTTTGATGGATTGACCTTGGTAATTTCTCCATTAATTGCTCTGATGAAAGATCAAGTACAGAATTTAACGTCCAAAGGTATTTCTACGGCGTATATTACGAATGAAATCGATCAAAATACAATCGGAAAAATTTTAGATGATTGTCAAAATAACAGAATAAAGTTGTTATATGTTTCGCCAGAACGTTTGCAAAGTAGAATTTTTATCGAACGTTTGAAGCAGATTAATATTAGTTTACTTGCGGTAGATGAAGCACATTGTGTTTCTGAATGGGGACATGATTTTCGCCCAGCCTATCATCGAATTGCTCGATTAAAAACCATTCTACCCAAAGTACCTATTTTAGCACTTACAGCGACAGCAACTGAAAAAATTCAACTTGAAATTATTGAAAAACTTGAGCTTAATCAACCTCAAGTTTTCAAATCCTCTTTAAAACGAGAAAATCTTTCGTACAATGTTTTTCTATCCACCGACAAGAAAAAAGATTTAATTTATTACTTAAAAAAATATTCAGGTTCGAGTATCATATTTGTTCGAAATAGAAAATTAACGTACGAAATAGCTAATTTTTTGAGTCAAAATGGCTTTGATGCCGATTATTTTCATGCCAAATTAACCAAAGACGAAAAGGAAGAAAAACAACGCAATTGGATGTTGAGTAATTCGCGTATTATGGTTTCGACAAATGCATTTGGAATGGGAATCGATAAACCGAATGTACGCACAGTCTTTCATATCGATTTACCACAAGGTATAGAAGCATATTACCAAGAAGTCGGACGCGCTGGTCGTGACGAACAGGAGTCGCATGGAATTTACCTCTATCATCCCGATGATCGTATACAAGCCGAGAATATTTTCAAAGCTAATTTACCTTCGCAACAAGATTTTATCAAAATCTCAAATTGTTTATTTAGTCAATTACAACTTGCTGAAGGCGAATTAACCGAAATGAATTACCAGTTAGACATTCCGAAATTTGCCGAAAAATTTGGTTTAAATCTAAAAATGGTTCTTCAATTTTTAGATTTTCTAAATACAAAAGAAATTATTCAACAAAAGAATTATACACAAAATAGTACACTTCAAATTTTAGCTTCGCCACATTCAATTAATCAAGGTGAAAACCAAATTTTTGATTATTTACAACGTCATTATCCTGGAATTTACACTTACAGTAGAGAAATTTCGGAAAATAAAATGGCGTTTGATTTGCACAGAAGTATTGGTGACATCAGAAACGCTTTGCATGATTATTATAAAAATGGAACAATCGATTATTCGGATCGATTTTTAGCGCGTTTTAGATTCCTTATCCCAAGAGATTCCAATACATTTAAAAACAAACTGTGGAAAGATTTCGAATCAATTCAAGTGAATAACTGGAAACGTTTACAAGCAATGATATATTATGCTGAACAAAATACAATTTGTAGAGAACGTTTGTTGTTTGGTTATTTTAATCAAAAATCTGATGAAAATTGTGGAAAATGTGATGTTTGCCAATCAAAAAAACAAACTAAGAATTTTAATGCTAACGATTTGATTGAATATTTAAAAGAAGGTGAGAAAACGCAAGCCGAAATCCTCTCAAAATTCATAAATTTGCCAAAAGATATAATCGTTGAAGAATTGCAATATTTAATCGACGAAATGCGAGTTCAACCAATTGGATTCGATTCTTATAAACTAATAGAATAAAAATGCGAGTAGTCTTTATGGGTACGCCCGAATTTGCGGCGACATCATTGAATGAAATCAATACAAATAGTCATCACGAAGTAGTTGGAGTTGTTACTGTTCCTGATAAACCATCTGGAAGAGGACAGAAAATGAATATTTCAGATGTTAAAAAATATGCGTTAGAACATAATCTACCTTTGGCTCAACCAGAAAAATTACGTGACGATGCATTCATCGAAACATTAAAAAGTTGGAACGCAGATGTTTTTGTTGTTGTTGCTTTTCGTATGTTACCACAAGTTGTATGGTCTATTCCTGCAAAAGGAACATTTAACCTACACGGATCGCTACTTCCTCAATACCGTGGAGCAGCTCCGATCAATTGGGCAGTAATGAATGGAGACAACGAAACTGGTGTAACCACTTTTCTGATTGATGAAAAAATTGATACAGGAAATATCTTAATTTCTGATAAAGTCACAATTGAAGAAAATGATAATGTCGGAAAAATTCATGACGAATTGATGCATATTGGTGCTAAATTAGTAGTAAAAACATTAGATGGTTTAGAAAACGAATCGTTGAAACCTCATCCACAAGAAGAAACAATCGAATTAAAACACGCTCCTAAAATTTTTAAAGAAGATTGTAAAATTGATTGGAATCAATCAATCAATACTATTCATAATAAAATTAGAGGACTTTCTCCTTATCCATGTGCTTGGACAACTTTTGGCAATGGAGAAAACTATAAATCTTTAAAATTATATGGTGGTTTAAAAACTGATTTAGTTTTAGAGGCTGAAAATTTTCAATTAGTTCTACAAAAAAATAATCTATATATTAAACTACCTCAGGGAGTTTACGAAATTTTAGAACTTCAACCCGAAGGAAAACGTCGAATGTCTGCCAAAGATTTTATCAACGGACATCAAAACGAAGATACCTTATTCGTAAAATAAGTACTTATTTACTGATTTTTGACACAAATTTGAAGAAAAGTGCAAAATTTATTGATTTTTTTAGCCTTGAAACTTGCACAAATAAAGGGAAAGAGTATATTTGTGTATAAATTAATTTAAAAAGTTACAACTATGAACAAATCAGAACTTATTGATGCAATTGCAGCTGACGCTGGAATTTCTAAAGAAGCCGCTAAAAAAGCCCTAAACTCATTTACAGAAAATGTAACTAAAGCTTTAGCAAGTGGAGATAAAGTTGCTTTAGTAGGATTCGGGACTTTCTCTACGTCGGAGAGAGCTGCAAGAACAGGTATCAACCCACAAACTAAAAAAGAAATCAAAATTGCTGCTAAAACTGTAGCTAAATTTAAAGCTGGATCTGAATTATCAGGAGCAGTTGATGCAAAAAAGAAATAATAATTTTCTGATAAAAAAAATCCACTCATTGAGTGGATTTTTTTATTCTATTTTAATAAATATTAATGACTTGGCGTTTCTTTTGCTGCTTCGTAAATAATTGAATCTTTCTGTTCTTGGGTCAAATCATATTTATAATCAAAAATTGCAGATTCCCAATCTCCATAGCCAACATTAGGTAAAACAATAAATCTTTTTCCAAATTCAGCTTTCAAAGTCTCAACTGCTGCAGCTCTTTCATTTTCAGATTTATGATTATCAAACAAATTAGAAAAATCTGTTAAACTATCTCCTAATAATAGAACAATATCAAAATCTTTTGCAATATTTTGACGACGAGTTTCTTTACTACTCTCTTTGCTTCTCAAAATCAAATTTTGAGGACTTTGTAACGGATAGTTGTATTTCATCAAATTAGCTAAAGTTCCTGGACGTTCTTCTTCGTATCTATTCGTGATATAAAAAATCTGAACTCCCTTACTCGCTGCGTATTGAAAAAACTCTAAAGATCCTGCTAATGGAGTTGCAATCCCTTTTGAAGTCCAATTTGCCCACGTATCTTGCGACCAAGTTTTACCTTGTTTCGCCATTTCTACTGCGTAATATGAATTATCTAAAAATGTTTCATCAATATCTGATACAATAGCGATGGGTTTTTCGCCTTTCGCTGCGATCGCTTCATCTAAACGCAATTTCGCAACGTTATAAGCTTGTTGACTTAAAGCCTGATACTCAGCTGCTCTTTGTTGAAAAAAAGCGGCATATATTTTACCATCAACTTGTAAACTATGATTTGTTGTTGTTTTCTGTTGCTCTTGTATAGCTACTTTCGGTGTTTGACAAGCTGTTAAACCAAAAAGCATTACACTTCCCAACATCAATTGTAAATGTTTCATATAAACTTATTCTTGCTTGCAAAGTTAAGCATATATCTAATTTGTTAACTATAATTAATGAACGAATTTAACTGAATCAAGATTTGACTCGTATAAATATTGTTTCAAATGAATAACTTGTTGATGAATTTCTAATGTAATCTCCACAAAATCCATTTCATTAAAATTTGAAAAATTGTGATCAAAAAAATAAATATTTCGAATGACATGCGCTTCAGGAAGAATCGTATTCTTAAGTAAAATATCATTTGTTCCCATGTTCAATTCTCCATAAAAAGTTACGTCTGCCTTTATTTTTTCTTGTAAAGTAGAAGAAAAATAAGTCGCTTCTTTCAAATTAATTCGAATTGTTTTATGGGTATGATTTTCTATAGAAATCAATAATTCTAACGTTTTCTCTTTTTTTGTAATCGAAGAAATTACAAAATTATAAGGCAACGCATTGTGTTCAAAATTCTCCTTCTTTTCGTTTGATTTATCAATTGCAATAAACGATACTTTTGGTTCTTCTATTTCAATATTTTTGACTACTGTTTTCTTAGAATTCATTTTTTTGTAAAGCACTAAAATAATTAAAATAAGAACAAATAAAATTAAATATTTCATTTTACAAAGTTAACTATTATTGCATTCTTTACAGAAATGTGTTCACAAAAAAAGTAAGTGATTAAACTTACTTTTTATCTGATAAATTATTGTGATATTAAACAGATTTGTACTGCATATGTTCATGATTTTCATTCATCAACATTTTTTCGCCAACGACAACAAAACCTTTTCTTTCATACAACTTTTTAGCATTCGGATTGGTAAAATCAACCAATAAGCCTAACGTTTGTTTTCGATGATGAACAATTTCTTCAATCAAATAATCTAATATTTTAGAACCAATTCCTTTCCCTCTAAAATCTTCAGAAACAGCAATTGTATCTATATAAATTTCTCCAGCTTGCGTTTCATCTTGAGGTTGTATAGTTTGATTATAATTAGTTTTTAAAAAATCTAAAACGGGTTTTCTTAAATCATTTAATTTTCCTCCATCATAAAAAGTTGTTGTACCAGCAAATTGATTTTCATATTCAATTACAACTGTATTTTGATAACTGTATTGATTATTCTCTTGTTCGATTAATTTTTTTAAGAATAAAATTCCTTCTTCGTAGTCAGTTTTTCCAATAAAATCAAACACAATTTTATCCATTGCTAACATCATCAATTTTGCGATAGATGCAGCATCTTCTTTTGTTGCTTCTCTAAAATTTAACATAAAAAATAGCCTTGAGATTTCTCAAGGCTAAGTTAACAATAATAATATTGATATTATTTTGCTTTCAATTTTTCTAAGGTATTGTTATACCCTTCTTTCGCTTTTTCTCCAGCTTCTTTTGCTTCCGCTTTTACATCTTTTGCCGCTGCATTAATGTCTGCTTTAGCATCTTTCGCTGCAGTATTGATGTCTTCTTTTGCTTTAGTTGCTTTTTCATCAACTTTATCTACTGCATTATTTACACCAGCTTTTACGTCTTGTGCAGCGTCTTTCACTGCTTCTTTAGTATTTTCCCAAGCTGTATTAGCATCATCATACGCTTTCTGAGCTGCTTCCTCTGCCGCTTTATCACCTTTAGCTTTCGCTTCATCTAATTTAGCTTTCGCCTCATCCAATCTAGCTTTCGCTTCCGTTTCAGAAACTGTTGTAGTCGTTGTAGTTGTTTCCGTAATAATTGCAGTCGAGTCGTTTGCTAAAGAATCTACCGTAACATTAGTTTCAGTCGTTTTAGCTGTTTCTTGTTTACAAGATGTAGCAAAAGATAATGATGCGACTGCTACTAATACAAATAATTTTTTCATAGTTGTTTATTTAATTGTTTTTTAATAATGTAAAACCTAACAATTTTAATACCAATTTTATTTGAAATACAAGAGGTTTTACTATATAAACGAAAAAAATATTTTCATTATTGTGTGTTTGAAGCTTTTAACATGCGATCATTTCCTGAAATATCTTTATAAATAGTTACAAATTCATAATTTTTCTCAAAAAGTTGTTTTGTTTCTTGTCCTAAATATTGATTAATTTCACAATAAATTGTTCCATTTTGATTCAGATGATTCTCTGCAAAAACAAGCACACGTTCATAAAAAATAAGGGCATTTTCATTTTCGACAAAAAGAGCCAAATGAGGTTCGAAATTTAATACATTTTGATGCATTTCTTCTTTCTCTAAATTTCTGATATAAGGAGGATTAGAAACAATAACATCAAATTTTTGATTTAACTGAATATCTTCGAGAAGATTTTGTTGATAAAAATCAATTTTAACATTCAAATTTTGGGCATTCGATTGAGCTACTTCTAAAGCTTTTTCAGAAATATCAATAGCCGAAACATTTGAGTTCGGAAATAATTTGGCCAAAGAAATAGGTATACAACCACTTCCAGTTCCTAAATCAATCAGTGATAATTCAGTTTCAGGATTATAATCATTTCGAATCAATTCGATTAATTCTTCCGTCTCTGGACGCGGAATTAATGTATTTTCATTGACGATAAAAAAATCATTATAAAAAAAAGCTTTTCCTGTAATATGTTGTACGGGTTTTCCTTTTTTTAATTGCTTAATATCTGATGAAATTTCTGATGTATAATCGATTTCATTAGAAGGAATAAATTGAATATCAAATTTATCTTCTAAATAAATTAAAAAAACACCTTCAATTTCATCTTGATCATAAATAGATTCTAATTCTGAAATAAAAAGTTGCTTTAACTCAGCTAAAGTCATTCTATTAAATTTTTGTAAAGTTAAATTTTATTACGTGATAATGCACGATTGTTGTAAGACAAAACACAACAATACAATGTATCTATTTAAAAATTAACAAATTAGTTGACAATAAAATCATACAACAGAAATCATTAAAAACTAAAAATGCTTCAAGAAATCTTGAAGCATTTTTAGTTGTAATCAATGAATTATAAAGAATTAATTATCTTCAGTCAAATCTGTTTTATATGTTTCTGGAATTGTGAAATAATTCACTAAAATCGCAATAAATATTAAAACTAAAGGATATACAAGACCAATATATGGTGACATTGCTGCCGAAACGATAATGGTACTTTTGATTAATTCCGTCACAAAGGTTGTTGCACCTCCAATAAATCCATTCCCCATATTTTGAGCAAATCCCATACTTGTATAGCGAATTTTAGTAGGGAAAATTTCTAACATAAATGCACCAAGTGGTCCGTATGTCGCTGCTCCAGCAATAGAAGTAATTAAACTTACTACAATAATCCCGACTACAGCTAAATTCGAAATATCATGAATTTCTTTTAATCCATCTGGATTTCCTAATTGCATGTATAAAAAGAATGACAATGGAATCAAAATAAAACTACTAATCATACCACCTAACATAACAGGCTTACGACCAATTTTATCACTCAACGCTCCGAACCATTGATAGAAAAATGAACTAAATAAAGTAGAACATAAAACTACGATTAGAACAGTCTCGTATGGTAAATTAACTGCTCTTTGTAAAAAGAATAATGTTACGAATAACGTTGTTTGCATAATTGTACTTTGTGCTGCATTTCCACCAAAAATAGCTTTTAGCATCAATTTTACGTTTCCTGGTGTTGTAAAAGCATCTTTAATTGGAGTCTTAGATGTTTTTCCTTCTTTTTTCAATTGCTCGAAAATTGGACTTTCATGTAAACGTTGACGAATAAAATAACTTAAAATAACTAATATTCCACTAAATAAAAATGGAATTCTCCATCCGAAGCTGCTAAATGCTTCTTCTGATAAAACAGACTGAGTTAAGAAAACAACTGTTAAACATAACAATAATCCGATAGGAACTGTTGCTTGAATAAACCCTGTGTAAAACCCTCTTTTCTCTGCTGGAGCATGCTCAGCCACATAAATTACCGCACCTGCATATTCTCCACTAATTGCAAGTCCTTGCATGATGCGGCAAACCAATAATAAAACTGGAGCTAACCAACCAACATCCTCAAAAGTTGGAATACAACCTATTAAAAATGTAGCTGCTCCCATCATAATTAAAGAAACTAGGAATGAATATTTTCTACCAATACGATCACCAATACTTCCAAAAATTAAAGATCCAATTGGTCTAAACATAAAAGACGAAACAACAACTGCAAGTGTTTCTAAGAAATGTGACGAACCGTCATTCGGAAATAATTGTGTCGAAAGTACACTTGCTAAGATGATTGCTAAGAACATATCGTACCATTCAATCAATGTTCCGACTGATGATGCTAAAATAATTTGGAAAATATTATCCTTCTTCGCTTCTGTTTGCGAAGTATTTAAAGTGCTTGTACTCATTTTTTGTGTGATTTTTAGAAGTTAAATAATGTCGTTAATTGAAATCTGTTGTTATTTGCTAAATATTTATTCTCAGTTCCTGTTCCTTTTATGGTCGCATCAGCCCATTGAGCCGTACTACGATCATACTCTAATCTAAATTTTAATGCTTTGCTTAATGTAAAATCTAAACGAGGAACTACTTTATACAAATAATTAACTGTTCGTGTTCCTGGAGTAGCAGAAATAGCTCCCCAATTGGTTGTTACACCATAAGAAGTTGCACTTGCATCTTCTACTGGATTTTTAACTCCATTATTTCTGACATATCCTGCAAATAATCCGAACGAAAACTTACCTGTGGAATTTTGTTGCAAATCAATCCACATACTGTGTGTATTCATCGGTTTATATGTTTCAACTTCTAAAGGACTTTTTTGATACCCTACAATTCCTCCTAATTGCACAAATGATGATGCGTCTTGCATCAAATATCCTGCAACAGTGACTTGAAGCGGTTTTGTATTTAATTTTGAATAAGCCATGAACGAAACATTTTCTACTCGTTCACTTGATTTTATCGGTGGATTACCCGAAGATAGTTTTGGTTTTAAATTCTCATACTGAGCACCAACTCCTGCTGTAAAAACTGGAGATTTATACTGCAATTGTAAATGAGCAGCTGGCATTCCACTGTTTCTAAAAGGTTCTGTGTTCGGTGTAAAATCGCGTTGAGAATGTAAAGCAGCGATCACTTTAAATTTATCTGTTACCTTATGGGTTAATCGCACTTGTGGATTTCTATTCAATGCATAAACAGGAGCGCCAGTTCCATAATTAACAACATTTGGCAAAGCTTCTAAAACAACAAACGGATGCCAATATTGACCAATCCCTAATTGCGTTTTCTCCCAATCTAACATCACGTAGGCGTGACGTAAACGAAATTCATTAATTCCTCCTTCTGTTGCACCAAAAAATTCTCCTTCTAAAATACCCGAAGTTTTAGCACCAAGTAGTTCTGGTCCTTTTAAATTAACACCCGCTCTCGAAACAATTGATAGCATATGAAATTTTGATGCATCATTAATATCTGCACCATTCACATCTAATAATCGATCTTTTGGATAAAGAGGAACCAAGACCTCTCCTGCTCCGATCATTTGACGTGTATCCATAAAAATATCATTCCTGATAAATCCATAAAATTGAACATCAACTTTATCTTTGTTTTCTTGGGGTTGTATTACCTCAACTTTTTCTACAACTATAGTGTCATTTATACGCTGTTGAGCAACGACATAGGAATAGCAGCAAAACAAGGCAATGGAAGCCAATTTTGTTAAATTTTTACTCATTTTTTTGTGATAATTTGAGCGACTAAAATAACAAAAAGAAAAAAACTAACAAATGTTCGTTATTCATTTTTGAATAAAAGTTATTAACATTATCAAATTGACGATTTGCAAATAGTTTTTTTGAGAATTAGGTATTTTTGAAAATAAATAAGAAAGAATTTTTATGAAAATCACATTTTAAATAGTGTATTAATTACACCTTTGCTGAAATTCTACTTCAAGATTTTTATAAAAAATCGAGAGAAGAATAGGTATTTCAACAAATGAGGAGAAATTTTTCTTCTCTCGTAGTTTTAGTTTTAAAAATGTATGCAAATTTATTAAATAGAGAATATTGTACACTAAAAACCAATAATAAGCTTATGTTAAATCATAAACAAAAGTTTATTTGTTAATTTTATTCAAAGTAACTTAACTTAAACATAACTTTTTTGAATAAAAATTCATTCTGATTTATTAAATCATATAATTATTTATCAAATTCGGAATTAGATGGTAAACGATTATTCAGTTGAGGTGAATTTTTTAAGATTTTTTTTAGAAATTTATTAAATGTTGGGGCTATTTTTGCTTTGCAAATTATGACTATGCAAACAAACATTAAAATACATTCATTAGCTCATGTAGATTTGGAAGAATTATCTGCTTTGTACAATCTTTCTTATCAAAATTACTACATTTCTATTCATCTTTCTTTAGATCAATTTAAAGGAAAGTTAAAAATGGAAGATATCAATCTTGACTATTCTGTTGGTGCAAGTATTGATGGAAAATTAGTTGGGTTTTTACTTTATGGTATACGAAATAATGCCGGTATAAAAACAGCTTACATTGGAGGAACGGGAGTTTGCCCTACACACAGAGGCAAAAAAATCACCCAACAAATGCTTGATTTTAGTTTTCCGAAATTAAAAGAATCTCATGTTAAAAACATTTTTTTAGAAGTAAATACTAAAAATGATTTTGCAATAAACGCTTACGAAGCTTGTGGTTTTAAAAAAACAAGAACATTAAATAGTTACAAAGGAATTCCAATTCTTGTCGTAAATCCTTTACATGAAATTGTTGATTTTGAAGATTTAAATCTGATAACAGGAGAAAATTTTTGGGATATAAAACCAACATGGAAAAACGATATTCAAAGTGTAAAAAATATCATTGATAATTGCCAAATAAACGGAATTTACGAAGACGGGATTTTAGTTGCTTACAAAATCATCAATAAAAATAATACACGTATTTATCAATTTGGTGTACATCACGATTATAGAAATCGTTACTTGGCTTCTATTCTATTCAGCGATTTGAAAAATAAAGAAATCAAAATGATAAATGTTGACGAAAGAGAAACCTCAACAAACGATTTCATACAATCATTGGGATTAAAATTGTATGATAAACAATACGAAATGAAAAAAGAATTATAATATAAAAGCCTCTAAAATAGAGGCTTTTGTTATAAATGAAATTTATTTTAATTCGAAAAAATCTCGTTTTCCTATTTTGATTTTAGTTTCCTTTTCGACTAAAAAATCAGCCAAAGGATCTGTACTTTTTTCACCATTAATTTGCACCGCACCACTTTCTATCAAACGTCTAACAGCCGTTTTTGATAAATCATTTTTTAATTGATGACAAACCTCTAATACAGAAATTTTTTCAGTTGTGATTTGCAATGAATCTATTTCAATCGGTTCAAACACTCTATTGTCGTCATTCCTTTTTTGAAATTGATTGTTAAAAAACGCTTCAGCAGCTTCAGCATCTTTTTCTGAATGATATTGCGTAATGATATTTTTAGCAACTATTTTTTTGATTAACATAGGATTATCCGATTTTAATCGTTCATTCAAATTTGCTTTTTCTTCAATTGAAAAATCTGTTGCTAATGCAATGTATTCCTCCAATAAATCGTCAGGAATAGACATTGTTTTTCCAAAAATTTCGTTTGGTTCATCTGTCAATCCGATAATATTATTCAACGATTTACTCATTTTTTCTTTTCCATCTGTTCCTCTTAAAAGTGGCATACACAATACAATTTGTGCAGCATCGCCATTCGTTTCTTGTAACTGACGTCCCATCGTACAATTGAATAATTGATCTGTACCACCCATTTCGATATCAGCATTTATTTGAACAGAGTCATAAGCTTGTAAAATAGGATAAACCAACTCGTTCATCGCAATTGGTGTATTCTCTGTAAATCGTTTGTTAAAATCATTTCGA
Organism: Empedobacter stercoris; assembly: GCF_025244765.1. NCBI lineage: Bacteria > Pseudomonadati > Bacteroidota > Flavobacteriia > Flavobacteriales > Weeksellaceae > Empedobacter > Empedobacter stercoris. The sequence continues at coordinate 718,473 of NZ_CP104209.1, forward strand.
TGCATTAATTGTGCAACCGTTACTTTTGACAACAATTGAATTACGTCCGAAAAAGGTAAATGATCTAACCAATCCGAATTAAAGACAATTTCTGCTTTATCAACATTAATTATTTTTGATAATTGATTGATATAAGTTTCAGCATTTTTCTGAACTTGATCTGCATTTAATGGTTGACGACTTTTGTTTTTTCCTGTTGGATCACCGATTTGAGCTGTAAAACTACCTACTAAAATAACAATTTGATGCCCTAAATCTTGAAACTCTTTTAATTTTTTTAAAACTACTGCATGACCCAAATGTAGATCTGGTGCAGTTGGATCAAATCCTAATTTAATTCGTAGAGAACGATTTTCTTTTTCAGCTAATTTTAATTTTTCTTCTAATCCATTCTCAGGTAAAAAAATGGCTACATTTTCTTTTAAACTTTTTAAACTTTCCATATGATTGAAAATAAAAAAGCCCGAGCAAAACTGCTCGGGCTTGTAGATTATGATTAAATTTTTGACGTACAAAATTAATACGAAGTATACACATAGTCTACCCGAGCAAATATTGTACGATAATAAGTGCTAAAGAAAGGTAAACGTAATATATGTTGTAAAAACTTCATAAGTGGTACAAAGGTAGCAATAGTTTTTTAGTTTAAGGATTTTCTTTCAAAATTTTGTCGTAATCTTCAATTCATAAATAGTCAAAAAATAGTTTTTCGTTTTAACTTTGTCTAAATTTAGTTAGAATGAGTAATAAAACTGCAAAAACAAATGCAGTCCGATTATTGGATACACAAAATGTTTCGTATACATTACGCGAATATGAAGTCGATGAAGAACATATAGATGCTTTGCATGTGGCAAAATCTTTGGGTGTAAATCCTGAAGGCATTTATAAAACGTTGGTTTTGAAAGGAAATATAGCGCCTTATCTTGTTGCGGTAATACCCGCGAATACGCATCTTGATATGAAAAAGTTTGCCAAAGTTTCTGGAAATAAAAATTGCGAGATGCTTCCTTTGAAAGATTTATTAAAAGTTACAGGATATATTCGTGGTGGTTGTTCACCTATTGGAATGAAAAAACAATTTCCTACCTACATTGAGGAGTTAGCACTTATACAAGATCAGATTTGTATTAGCGCAGGAAAAAAAGGGTTGCAAATTTTACTAAATGCAGAAGATTTAGGAAATATAATCGATGCTAAATTTGAAGATATTACTCAATTCGACATCTAATTTTATCAGCTTATTATTTACTTTTCAAAATTATTTTTTCCAAAATTGTAGGAAATTTTGCTTCATCTTCGAATGTTAAATTTGGATTCGCATATACAATAGTTCCATTTTTATCAATTACATAAGTTGCTCTATTGTTGTATCCTAATCGATTGTACGAATTATACGCCAAAGAAATCCCATAATCCTCATCATTTAAATACGTGATGTTTGTTGTACGTAAAGCTGTCTTCCATAATGTTAACAAAGAATTTGTAGAACTGGAAATTGCATAACTTTTTACATTTTGTAACAATGGGTTATGATCAATTAATTGAATTTGAGCAGCACATGTCATTGGCGCTTTTGTGTCTATTGTATTAAAATTAGGTAATATTTGCCCACTAAAAGCTGCAGGATAAAATGTCAACACTTTGAAGTTTGATTGATCATCCAATAGTTTTTCTGTTGAATTCATAGCGTAATTAGGACCTTTCAAAATAAAATTAGGTGCTTTGTCTCCTACTTTTAAGGTAACATTTTTAGTGAAATCTACATTCAATTCTTCTATTTTAGAAGCTCTTTTAACTAATTTCTCTAAGGGTTTTAAATGCTCTCCTTGTGCTCGATAATCATTATCTCTCATCAAAATTTTATTATTTTGATCCACTAAAAAAAGTATCGAACTTTCGACTAAGAGTGAATTAGAATTAGAGGTTGGAATTATAGTTGAAATAGAATTCTGTTTAAAAGGTTTAAGCCCAATTGCAGTATAAATTTTACCAGCTTCATCATAAATTACTTTCGCACCTTCTAACTTATTTTGATTCGATGAATCATTAAACGTTAATGATTGTTGCGCATCCTTCCTCCATTTATCTTCTTCGTTTACAACATAAACCACATTAATTTTAGGAGGATTTGTTGTAGCAAAAGCTAATCCTTTCACAAAATAATGATGCAGAGAAGTCGTTAACATACTTGCGTAATTATTTGTTTTGTAAAGACTTGGCGTAAAAACAATTATTTTAAGATCTTGAGATTGACCTAAATTCTCAATTTTATGAACAGGAAATTGATCACCTACATTCAAATGTTGTCCTTTAACAAAGGATAAACTACAAATAAATAATACAATGGTATAGATTCGGAACATAAGTCGTTTATTTTAACTAAACTAATGATTTTAAACTTCCACAAGATAACTAAAATTATATTCTCACAAAAAAGTACAGCTTTATTTCTCATTAGAAATAAGACATTAACTTTTGAAGTTGGCGATTCCTTATTACACTAAATCCGCTATCTTTGTAATGATTTTAACTTTAAAATTTATAGTCAAATGGAATTTAATGTAACCAATGCTTTGAAACAATTAAACGCTGAGTATTCAGAAGAAAATGCATCAGAAATTATTGAAAACTTATTGTACAATCCAACTGATTTTTCTGACGAAGACCATACGATAATTGACTCTTTGGGAGATAAATTCTTACGAATTGCAGCACAGATTTTCGTTGAAGATTTGGCATACGATTTCAATACTTTAGTTAATTATTGGGAAGCTTTTATTGGACAATTAACAGAGGAGCAATCTCAAAATCTATTGAATTTTGCTATTGAACAAACAGAGGTAGATTTTGTTGAAGATTTTATTATCGGTTACAGAAAGTTCTATACAAATCCGAAAGAAAGTATTACATTTTTCAATAAACTAAATGAAGATGAATTTTACGAAATTAAATTTTTTAAAGCTCGTTGTTATGAAGTTTTAGAAGAAAATGAAAACGCTGTTAATGCTTACATCAATTACCTAAACACAACATATTTTAAAGAAGAAGAAAATGCAGAACAAGCTGCTGTAAACGAATTTTACATTAGTCATAGCATTGCGCCATTGTTAGTAAAAATGAACAAATTTGACGAAGCTAAAATTTATTTTGACAAGGTTTTAAATAATTTGAGTTTAGAAGATTATTTAGCAAACTTCGAAAATTCTAATCATCAAGAAGTTAAATCATTTTTAGAAGATTATGCAACAACTTTAAAAGAAACTGGTGATAAAACAACAGCAGAAGTAGTTTCTAAAAAAATAATGGAAATTTTTTCTTAAAAATACAACACTCGTAAACGGTTTATTGATTATTAATAAACTACTCATATATAGGTAGGTTTAACATTTCATTACCAATTTCATAAATCTAATCTATTGTTAGATAAAAAAATAAATAAGATATTATTTATCAATTCAAGAAATAGACCTAAATTTGTCGTATAAATAATTTATTCATAGTTGTTAAGGATAATGGAGATTGATCTTTTGAAGAGGAATCCTTAATAAAAATAGAGTTTTTTTATAGTATTTTTAGGTTGGTTAATGGTTCAATGCAAATTGAACCATTTTTTATTTCTTAAAACCATATGCACAATGTCTACACCCATTTTGGCAACATTTACCTTTTTGATAATGAAAAAATTCTGTAAAAACCCAATTCCCGTTTTCGATGTAATAATGTATATGCGGAACAAATTCTGAAGGCATGGATGGGTACTTATATTCTTTATCTAAAGTTTCGAAATAATTCAATTGCTCCAAGCAATTAGTGCATAAACACTTGTAATGCGTTTTTGTTAAAAACTCTTTCGTTTCTGGTTTCAATTCAATTTTAGAGCAACTGCAATTATTAATATCATTTACATTACACGTTATTTCTTTATTACAACGCGAGCAAGTTTCTTCCATTTTATTTTTATTGATTTTCTTTCAAGTTAATAAATAATCTTAAACTTATATTAAAATTAATGATTGAATACCTTTGTAATCATGATTAATAAATGAATATAAATTAATTCTATTCGGACATAATATTAATCTTTCGTAAATAAATTATTTATAATCATAACTTTAAGAACTTTGTAAAAGAATAAAAGATAGACATTATCATTATTCTTTTAGTGTTTTTATAGTAGTTTTGATTGGTTAAAATCCTCTGAAAGTTATTCAGAGGATTTTTTTATTTCTTTATTTTATCAATCAATAAACCAAATCCAAATCCAATAATTGAAGGAACTACCCAACCTAAATCATATTCGAAGAATGGTATTTTATTTAAACTTGAAACAGTCGATTCATCAAAATAACCTAATAATTTTAGTAAACCTAAAATTGCAATAATTGTAGATGCCAATAAAGCAAAAACAAATGGTGTTTTACTTTTTACTATTTTACCAAATAACACGATATAAATAACTAAAGTAATTGTAATTGGGTATACAAATGCCAAAGGCGGATAAGCAAAATTGATTATCTCATCTACACCTTTTATGGATAAACCAAATGAAATTAAGGTACACAAAACGACTAAAACAGAGTAACTTAGTTTTCCGTTTGTTAATCGTCCAAAGAACGTTCCTACAGCAGAAGTTAGTGCAATAGAAGTAGTAAGACAAGCGAAAGCCATACACAAGGCAATTGCAATTAAACCATAATGTCCTAATGTATTTCTTGAAATTTCGATCAATAATTCTGCTCGTGTAATAGTTGGATTTGTTTCCCCTGAAGTAGCTCCTAAATAAATCAAACCACCATAAACAAATAATAAGCACGTTGTAGATAACAAGCCCGAAATGATAACAATTTGAGATTTACTTTTCGTATCTGTATAGCCTTTATTACGCGCTGCTGCGATAATAATTCCTGCAAAAATAACCGATGCCAACACATCTAATGTTTGATAACCTTCGATAAAACCTTTGGAAAATGATTGCATCATTGTTAATTCAGAAGGCATAAAATCGGCTGTTGGATTCAAAATTCCCATCGTTATTAGCAAAAATAATAACACTAATAAAACAGGAGTAAGATAATTCCCTATAACATCTACAACTTTAGAAGGACGGATTGCCAGTAAAATTGTAATTGCAAAGAAAATCATTGACCCCCAAATAGGATCTAACGTCGGAAAAAATGGTTTGATTCCAACTTCAAAAGTAGTTGCAGCTGTACGTGGAATGGCAATTAAAGGTCCAATACAAATCATAATAATTGTTCCTAAAATAGCTGCTAATCGTTTGTCTACACGATTTCCTAAATCATTAAAATTATTTCCAGAAAAAACTACCGACAAAATTCCAGTAAATGGCAATAAAATTCCAGTTAAACCAAATGCAAGCATTGCAACAAAATAATTAGAGCCTACTTCTACTCCAATCATCGGAGGCAAAAGAAGATTTCCTGCTCCAAAAAACATTGCAAATAACGCAAATCCAAGTGTTAATACATTGTTTAACTTTCTATTTTTCATATATCTATTAATTCTTACTGTTCAAAAAAATTGGTCTGCAAATTACTACAATTGCATTTTCAAGCCTTAAACTTAGTCGATTTATTCGATAAATACATAGCTAAATTATAAATTTGACAGATATGAATAATAATTTTTATATTTATCAAAATTTAAACTTTGTATATTAGGAATGTTCTAATCTTTCTTTGTTAACAAATCTTAAAACATATATTTTTAAAAAAATTTAATACTAAACTTAGTTAGTATAACTTTCTTCTTTTGGGCTGAAAACATTTAACATATAACTTACTTTATTGTGAAGCGTTTTAATACAAAAAAATCCAATTTCAGTTTGAAATTGGATTTTAATTATGTTATAATATCAATTCTTAAGGATTTGTTGACCACAAAGAAGCTGATGCTAACATTGCACGTTTGTCTAATTTTAATAAATCGACAATTAACTGAGCAAAATCTTCTGGTTGAAGAACAGTCTCTGGGTTACCATCTGTAATTTTTAAAACATCTTTTGACATTTCAGATGCAATGGTACTTGGCGTTAAAGTTGTAACGCGAATATTTTTCTTTCTCAATTCGAACATCAACGACTCAGACAAACCAATTAATCCCGCTTTAGATGCTGAATAAGCAGAAGTTACAGCGTTTCCTTTTAAACCAGCAGTTGAAGAAACATTGATAATATCCCCACTTCCTAATTCGACCATTGAAGGAACTACTGTTTTGGAAACGTAATAAGGTCCAAATAGATTTGTACGAACAATCTCTTCCCAATCGTTTTCTTCCATCTCTAAAAAACTACCGAAAGCTGCAATTCCAGCATTATTGATCAAAATATCAAATGCACCAAATGATGTAATTAATTTTTCTAATTGTGTTTTTACTTCATTTTTTTCTGCAACATCAAAAATTGAATAATCAGATTTTACACCAAAATTTTTGATTTCAGTAACGGTTTCTTCTAATTTATTTTTATTTCTTCCCGTAATTGCTACATCTACTCCTTCTTTCGCCAATGCCAAAGCAATTGCTTTTCCTAATCCTCTACTACCGCCAGTAACTAAGGCTTTTTTACCTTTTAAATCTTGCATAATAATTTTTAAATTTATGTTTTACAATTATTTGGAAGTTTTTTAATTATGATTTTGATATACAAAGATAAACAACAAAGTATTGCATTAAAAATTTTTATATTTTCTTAAGATTAATTAATTTAGTTTTCAAATTACACACTAATAACATGACTACTTTTTTAATTATTGCTTTACTTACAATTAACGCCATAGCGTTTCTTCTATTCAAAATAGATAAAAGAAACTCAATTTTAGGAAAACGAAGAGTTTCCGAATGGACGCTTTGTTTAATTACATTAATTGGTGGAACCATAGGCTCATTAATGTCTATGCAAATTTATCGTCACAAAACAAGAAAAAAATCTTTTATTTTTAAAATAATCCTTATTGCAGTTCTACAATGTAGTGCTTTGATATTTCTAATGGATCGTATTTAATTTTAATACCTAAACCTACGACTGTCTTTTTTCTCTGCGAGTTGTTTCTTTTGATTCAATCTTTTTTGTTGAGAAGCTTTCGTAGGTTTTGTTTTCCTTCTAAACTTCGGTATAATCAATGATTTTTCAACCAATTCCATCATATTCTTTGTCACTTTTTCTTTATTATCTAATTGCGATCGTGACTGTTGAGAACTTAGTTGTAAATAACCTTCAGCATTAATTTTATTTTTTAATTTTTCTGAAATCATCGCCTTCTCTTCATCTGAAAAAAATTGAGATTCGAAAACATGCCATTTAGCTAAAACCATTGTTTCAACTTTATTTACATGCTGTCCTCCAGCTCCACTACTCCTTGCAGTTTTATAATTAATTTCAGAAGTAAAATCTTTCATTTTATGAATTTAAAACAATTTAATTATTACTTGCCTCTGTTAAAAGTTTTACATCATCATGAGATAATTTCACATTAACAGCTTCAACAAAAGCATCAAGATGTTGCTCTTTTGTAGCACTTGCAATTGGCGCAACAACCGTTTTTTGTTCTAATAACCAAGCTAACGAAACTGCCGAATATGAGATATTGTATCGATTAGAAATTGTTTCTAATGCATCTAAAATTCGAAAACCTTTTTCATTTAGATACTTCTTTATTCCATCACCTCTCAAACTTTTTTGCAAATCCTCTTCGTTTCTATATTTTCCAGACAAGAACCCGCTTGCTAAACTATAATAAGGTATTACCGCTAAATTATATTTTTCAGCAATTGGTTGCAAAAACTCTTCGAAATGTTGACGATCATACAAATTGTATTCAGGCTGCAACGTCTTATAGTGAGGTAAATTATAAAGCTCTGATTTATCAAGAGATTCACCCAAACGTTCTGAAGAAAAATTTGACGCTCCAATGAAGCGAACCTTTCCTTCTTTTACTAATTGATTGTAGGCTGATAAAGTTTCCTCTACAGGTGTATTGACATCATCATAATGTGTTTGATACAAATCGATATAATCTGTTTGTAAACGAGTAAGTGACTCTTCAACTTCTTTTAGAATATGTGCTTTGGTTGTATTTGGTTTATCTTGAATCATATTTCGTCCACCAACTTTCGTTGCCAAAACAAGCTGATCCCTACCGCCTCTTGACTTTAACCAATTTCCAATTATTTTCTCTGATTCTGTTCCAACATTACCAGGAACCCAATAAGAATAATTATTTGCAGTATCTATGGCATTAAATCCTCTATCGATGAAAGCATCCAAAATTCGGAATGATTCTTCTTCATTCAATGTCCATCCAAAAACGTTTCCTCCAAAAAAAATTGGCTCGATCTCTAAGTCTGTATTTCCTAATTGTACCTTTTTCATAGGTATAAAGATAAAAAAAAGCTACTTTGCAGTAGCTTCCTGGTGTAAAATTTTTTGACTCACACGTCGAAAAAATGTAACTTTTAAGATACTTATGATGTCTTCATAGGTTTAGAAAACGAAGTATCTAAGTTTAATACTTAGTTTGAAATCGATACACAAATATAGATACTGAATATATTCTATCACAAAAAACGGAATCTAACTTCGTAAATTGTATTTTTAGCAAGGTGAAATTAGCAACCAATCGGGTGAAAATTTTAAATGATTTTTAAAATCAGCCTTACTCTTGTCCCTTTTTCTTGAAAAGAAATAAAAATATTCTCATCTAAATTGTGATTTAACAGTTGTAATCGTTCGTTGATAATTTTCAACGCTTTTGATTCGTAATTTTTATTACCTTTTTCCTGATTCAAAATTCCTTTTCCATTATCTTCTACCGTAATTTCTAAGAAATTCTGTTGCAAAGCTAACCTCAAGTTAATAGTTGGTTGTAAACTGTATTGATCAAACGCATGAACAAACGCATTCTCGATAATAGGTTGAATCAACATTGGAGGGATTTTAATCCGATGAATATCTACATTTTCATCTTTTTCGATAGTAAATTGTATCTTATTATTCCATCTAAAATTTTCTACCTCAACATATAATTTTAAAAAATCAATTTCATCTTTCAAACTAATTTCATCTTTTGTTGATAGATTCAGCATTTGACGAATTAAATGAGAAAAACGACCAAGCGAATTCAATGCATTATCAATATCATTGTCCAAAATATAAAACTGTATAGAATTCAGAACATTGAAAATAAAATGCGGATTCATCTGCGATTGTAACGCTGTTAATTTAGTTTCTGTCAATTGACGCTCCAACAACAATCGTTGATTTTCTTGTCGATTCTTTTCATTCAATTGATTAATTTTTAATTGGTTAAACTTATTTAAAGTTTTGATTTTATTTGCATTATATCGATAAATAATTAAACTAACAACAAGAATAGATGATAAAATAAAATAAATATTCAAATAAAAAGGTTCGTCAATATCAAGCGAAATAAGGTCAATAATTTGCTTTGTTCCATTATTGGTATCTGTAATTTCGAGCTGAACTTTATACTTTCCGTATTGTAAATTTCGTAAATGAATTGTCTCATCTCCAAAATATTCGTTCCAACTTTCATCTGGATTAATTCGATAACGATATTTAAAATTTTGAGCAAAATTTACATCAACAACAGAAAAATTAATGGTGACATTATTTTCATTATTTTTCAGTTTTAAGTTTTTATCAATCAAATCAAACCATGCAAATTTATCAATTCCATAATCTTCATCATTCACTTTAAAACTTGTAATGATAACTTTTTTCGGATGATTATTTTGTTTAAACAAATTTTCTAAATTCAATTTATAAAATCCGTTTTCAACTCCAAGTGTCACAATTTTTCCATCAAAATTTGATGAATGAATATCTTTATTGACAAAACCTTGTTCGTTACTAATCATATAAGTTTTTCCCTTATTAAAAACCAATAAATTACGATTCGTTCCGATTAAAATACTTTCATCAAAAATATCAATCGAACTGATATTTTCTCCTCCAATTTGACGAATATCAAACATTTTTTTAGTTTTCAATTCATCTCCTTTCACTTCTAAAATGTATACTTTCGCAAATTCTGTCGCAACCATCAAAAGGTTATCGCCAATACATTTTATCATTTTAATTTTTGATTCTGTAAACTGGTTATTTTCTAAATACGAAACAAATTTTCCATTTTCATATTTAAACAATCCATCCAAAGAAGAGCCGAAAAAAACAGCCTTTTTATTTTTACAAATCGATACCACATCTTTCGGTACGTTTCCTTGTTCTGGTGAATAGGCACGATAATTCAACGAATTAAAATCTTCAAAAATTAAAATTCCTCCGACAGGACTTGTTTGAATAAATTGATTGTTAAAAAACGTAAACTGACTTGTTCTGTTTGGTAAATATCTTTTGAAATTTCCTTCAAAATCCAATTCAAAAAGGCCCAAATTTGTAGCAATAACAAACGAATTTCCATGAATAATTAGTTTATAAAACCGAAGATTTTTTTCTTTTAAATTGAAATCGATTTCGTAAAAATCTTTGTTCGACTGATTAAGAAAATCTTTATATTTTGCTTTATTACGAAGCATATAATCATAAAATTCTTCTCTTTTTATCAATTTATTGACAACATCATTTTGTTTAAAATAAAGTCCTTCTGGTGTTAGAAAATAATGTGTATTGTTGATTTTAAAAGTTTCAATTATTCGCTTATTATCAATTGTCGAGAACTCTAAAAAATGATTAAAATGAACTTCAAAAAGCCCTTTATCAGCACTTCCTACATAAATCAAATCATCTGTTTTGCTACTAAAAATACGATATGGGAAATCTGAAGCAATTCTAAACTTGTCGGTTTGATTTAAAATTTGATTATTCCTTAGCTCCGCAATTATTCCGTTTCCTGCGCCAATATCATAACCTGCAAGTAAAATAGATTGTCGTTTTTCAGATTTATTATGGTTTCTAAATACTGGTAAATCATAGGTTTCAAAATTCGTTTTATGATTTAAAAAATCGTTGATTGGAATTACTTTTAGACCTTTGTTTGAAGATAAATACAGTTTATTTTCATCCACAAAGCTATAATTAATACGATTATAGGAATTGGCTAATTTTAATTTATTCGGTTGAACTTCGTACACACCATGATCAATTGTGGTAACATACACTTTGTTTTGATACTCAAAAAAAGAGACAGCCTCGAATACAATATTGTTGTTTTTCTCGAAAGCTGGATTATAAATTTTTTTTGATTTTGTATCAATTATAGAAACTCCACCTTGAGTAGCAATATAGATTAAATCATTCAAATATAACAAATTACGCACCCTATCCGAAACTAATCCTTTAGATGTATTAATAAGTTCGTATTGTTGACCGGTAAATTTCAATATTCCTTGTCCATAGCTTCCAAACCAAATATTATGATCTTTGTCTTCGATAATTTTCCAAATATTATTGTACTGAACTTTCTCAAAACTCTTCATAATTTTGAAATTATCCATATCCTTTACAAAAACACCAAAACGAGTACCAACCCAAACAATATTCCGTGAATCTTTGTAAATACTTAAAATTTCGTTAGCAGGTAAACCGTTCTCATAGGTATATTGTTTTGTAAGGACAAATTGCGCAGAAAGCCAATTTGAACAAAAAATAGTGATTAGTAGAATGAAGTTACGAAACCACATTTGATACTATTTTATAGCCAAGCGACGTGACAGGTAAATTTGATCCGCCTTCTTTTGGTTTACATGCAAGAATCAATACATTGTTTCGTTTATCGAATTTTTTAGCAAAATTTATATTGACCAAATATGAACGATTGACGCGAAAAAAGTTAGTTTGATCAATTAAATTCTCGACTTCTTTTAAGGTTTTTGTAACCATATATGCATCATCTTTTGTAAATATCGTACAATAACTATCGTCTGCTTTGCAATAAATGATATCGTCTATTTTAAGAACCAAGACTTCTGTTATAGATGGAATAAAAATAATTCCATGTTCATTTTTAAAGGTATCTTTTAAATTTTCTGTTTCAACTTCTTCTTCAAAATCGTCGTTGACATTAACTACTTCATTATTATGATTCAATTGACTTTGACGTTCTACAAAACGATTCAATAAAATTTTCAAATCTGAAATTGCGATTGGTTTCATCAAATATCCCAGACATCCCCATTGATTAACTGCTTGTAAAATATAGTCTGAATGAGCTGTAGTAAAGATCACATCAAAAGTAATGTCATCAAAATAATCAAATAATTTGAAGCCATATTCATCTGGCATTTGAATATCTAAAAAAACAATATCAGGTTGATTTTCTTTTATTTTTTCAACACCTTCTTTTACAGAACTTGCGGTATCAATCAACTTAAAAAAATTAGGTAAAGCATGTTGAATAATTTTCTTTAACCCTTGTTGAGCAAAGTGTTCATCATCAATGATAAGAGCTTTATAATTGTCCATTTTAGCGTATTTAATACAAATATAAACAAAAAAGGATGCTCTATAGAACATCCCTTTTTTAATCAAGTAATTCTTGATTTATATTTTTTTTGATTTTAATTGAAAAAATAGTGCTGCGATGATAGCTCCTACAGCTGCCATTATAAACCCGACCCATAATTGCGAATTAAAACCTAATCCCAATGCAATTGGAATTCCTCCTAAGAATGCACCTAACGCATTTCCAATATTAAAACTCGCTTGTCCAGCTGCTGCTGCTAAAGTTTCTGATCCTTTTCCATTATTGATTAGCATCATTTGAATTGGAGAACCAATTGTAAAAGCGATCAATCCTGTAATAAACGACATTATATATGCCATTGCTTGAATATGTGACGTAAAATAAACAATAACTAAGCAAACTGCCATTGACGCAAATGATATAATTGCTGCTTTATTTGGAGACATTGTATCGGCTAATTTTCCTCCAATAAAATTTCCAACAAACATTCCCAAACCAATTAATGTCATAATAATAGGAACCTGTGTTTTTGGCAAATCTGCGACATTTGTCATTAATGGAGAGATGTAACTAATCCAAGCAAATAAACCAGATGTACCGATTGAAATCATAACGATTAAAACCCAAGCTTCCCATTTTTTGAAAAAACTAAGTTGTTCTATCAAGCTTCCTTTGTTTGTATTTTTGATATTAGGCACCCATAACGATATGGCTAACATTGTGATTAATCCAAGGCTTGCTACAATTCCGAATGTTAAACGCCAAGAATACAACTGCCCTAATTTTGTCCCCAAAGGAACACCTACTAAATTGGCAAAAGTTAATCCTGCAAACATGATTGATATCGCTTGCGCTTCCTTTCCTTTAGTAGCTAATTGTGCTGCAACAACAGAGCCAACTCCAAAAAATGCACCATGAGGCAAACCAGACATAAAGCGAGCAATTAATAATGTGGTGTAACTTGGAGCTATGACAAAAAGTGAATTAAAAATAGTAAACAACAACATAAAAAATATCAATACTTTTTTAGGTGAATACTTACTTGTAGCCATGATTAATGTTGGAGCGCCAACCATTACACCCATCGCATACATTGATATAAAATTCCCTGCTTTTGGAATTGATATGTTCAAATCTTTTGCAAAATCCTCTAAAACTCCCATCATCGAAAATTCCGTCATTCCGATGGCTAAACCTCCCATTGCTAAAGCAAGTAAACTCTTTTGTACCATTTATTTTTTTATTCTTCGTATAATTCTATAGGTAAACCGTCAGGATCTTCAAAAAAAGTAAACTTTTTCTGCGTGTATTCATCCACACGAATTGGTTCTACCTTTATTTCTAACTGCTTTAGTTTTTCAACTTCATTTTCAATATTCCCAACAGCAAAAGCAATGTGTCTCAAGCCAGAGGCCTCTGGTCGAGAAATACGTTTTGCTGGTTTTGGAAAAGAGAATAATTCGATGCAGTAATAATTTTGCAAAGCTAAATCTAATTTATAAGAATCACGTTCTTTTCGATAAACTTCTTGTACAACTTCAAACCCTAAAATTTCAGTATAAAACTGTTTTGACTTTTGGTAATCGGAACAAATAATTGCTATGTGATGAATTTTATTTAATGTTAACATCTATTTATTTGTAATGATTATTTTTTGCTCTTTCATATTGTGGCAACCATTTAATGTCTTCTCCTAACTCTTTCGCTGCATGCAATGCGAAATAAGGATCTCTTAACAATTCTCTTCCTAAAAAGATTAAATCTGCTTCATTATTTTGTAAAATTTCTTCTGCTTGATTGGGTTCAAAAATTAATCCAACTGCTCCTGTTATAGCATTTACTTGATTTTTAATCTCTTTAGAAAATGGAACTTGATAATTTTTCTTCACTTCAATTTTTTGATGACTCACTCCACCTCCAGACGAAACATCAATTACTTCAACACCTCTATATTTCAGAATTTTACACAATTCTATTGTTTCTACTAAATTCCATCCATTTTCAGCCCAATCAGAAGCGGATAAACGAATCCAAAGTGATTGAGTCGTCATGTATTTTTTTATTTCATCAACAATTTCCAAAACAAAACGAATTCTGTTTTCAAAACTTCCACCGTATTCATCTGTTCGATTATTAATCAATGGCGATAAAAATTGATGAGCCAAATAACCATGTGCACCATGAATTTCTATAATCTCAAAACCAGCTTTTATAGCACGTTCTGTAGCTTTTCCCCATTCTTTTGTTACTGCATTAATTTCATCAACTGATAATTGATTTGGAATTTCATCTGTTTCATTGAAAGGTAAGTTTGAACTTGAAACCGTTTTCCAACCATTTTCTTCGTTTGATTTTATTTGATGATAACCCTTCCAAGGTATTTCAGTACTTGCTTTACGTCCTGCATGCGCTAATTGAATTCCAGGAACACAATTGTAACGTTTAATTTCTTTTGTAATTTTTTGATAAGCTTCGATGTGTTCATCTTTCCAAATCCCTAAATCTCCATATGAAATTCTACCTTCGGGAACAATTGCTGTAGCTTCTATAATAATCGCCGAAACATTTCCTACCGCACGAGAAACATAATGCTGAAAATGCCAATCATTAGGAAAGCCATCTTCGGAAGAATATTGACACATTGGCGACATGATTATTCTATTTTTTAATGAAATTGATTCATTTATTTTAATCGGTTCAAATAATTTACTCATAACCTGTATTTTTTAAATATAATTTTGACTAAAATTCGACAATTTGATTCAATTCTTAAAATGATTTACCTTAAAATAATTTCTATTTCATCTCATTTTTCAAGTTTAAAACGAGACGAAAATCGTTAAATCATAAATGTTTTTAACATTTTATCAAAAGCTGACAAAAAACATAAATTTTAAAAAATCTAATAATCAATCCGATATCATAGTAAATCTCTAAGGTTCAGAATAATTTTTAATAAATCTTGCATTGTTTCTTAGTTTGTTCGTAATTTTACAAAAAAGTGAATTTTGGAAAAGAAAAAGATTGTCATTTTAGGTGCTGGATTTGCCGGACTTAAATTAGCCCGTAAATTAAATAATAACCCACACTTTTCTGTTACACTTATTGACCGCTATAATTACCATCAATTTCAACCTCTTTTTTATCAGGTTGCAACAGCTGCTATCAACGCGAGTGATATTTCATTCCCGATACGTAAAGTTTTTCAAAACAGTAAAAATGTAAGCGTACGATTAGCAGAAGTAACTGGAATTAACAAAGAGAAAAACGAAGTTGAAACCACAATTGGTGATTTTTCTTATGACTATTTGGTTGTTGCCATGGGATGTACCACAAATTTCTTCGGGAACAAACAAATTGAGGAATTATCATTCCCAATGAAATCGACGAATGAAGCACTAACGCTTAAAAATCGATTACTAACAAACTTCGAGAGTGCATATTCTGCAGAAACTCCTGAAGAATTGGAAGAAATAATGAATATTGTCGTTGTAGGTGGAGGACCAACAGGAGTTGAACTTTCAGGTGCAATTGCGCAAATGAAAAAATTTATTCTTCCGAAAGATTACCCAGATTTAGATTTCTCTAAATTAAATATTTATTTAATTGAAGGAGGTCCAAATTTATTAGGTCCTATGTCTGATTTAGCACACAAAAAGTCTTACGAATATTTGACGAATATGGGTGTTAATGTTTGGACAGATGGTCGCGTAACAGACTATGATGGAAAAACAATTTCTTTAGCAGATGGTCGTACAATCAAAACTCGTAATTTGATTTGGGCTGCTGGAGTTATGGGAAATGTGCCTGAAGGTGCTGTTGCAAGAGAAGATTTACAACGAGGAAATCGTTTGAAAGTAGATCGTACGTCTAAAGTTTTAGGAACAAATAACATTTATGCAATTGGAGATATTGCTTCGATGGAAACACCGAAGTACCCTCATGGACATCCTCAATTAGCACGTGTTGCTGGAGACCAAGCTGTACAATTGGCTAAGAATTTTGACAAATTGGGGCAAGGTTTATCTGAAGATAAATTAACTTTTTTCGAATATCAAGATCCAGGTTCTATGGCAACAATTGGTAAGCGTAAAGCAGTTGTAGATTTACCTAAGTTTTCATTCTCTGGACGAATAGCTTGGTTTACTTGGATGTTCTTACACTTGATGTTAATCTTAACAGTTCGTAACAAACTGGCTATTTTCTTAAACTGGGCACAAACATATTTTACGAATGATTCCTCATTACGTATTATTGTTCGTCCTACGAAAAAAGATTTTAGATTTAATTTGAAAGGTTACAGACGTTTCCCTAAAAATCGTGAAAAAGAAATAGAAGCTTAAAAAACTTTATTCAATAAAAAAAATCCGCTATTTGTAGCGGATTTTTTTATGATTGATAATCAAATTTTATTTTCTTGCTGAAGGTCTTCTAACACCTGATTTTACTCTATTCGTAGAAGCTGACTTTGCACTTACTTCACCTTTTGCCGATTTGTTGTATAATTGAATAAATTCAAATAATCCATCAAAATCACCTGTTAACGTTTTTCCGTTTACTACTCTTAGCGCAAAATTAGATGATAATAAACTTCTACCATAAGGATCAGAATAATTTGTAAGATTAATAGAGCCAGAAGAAAAATCTGAATCTAATAAGGCAAATGAACCTGAATTTAGTACGGGTACATAATCTTGCATAATCGGATTTTCATAATACTCAATATAATCTAATCCTCTTTCATTAGATTCTGTTACATATGTACCGTTAAATTTCAAATCGTCTCTTTGGTAAACTTCTAAATACAGATAAGATCCATTCAATTTACCATTTTTAGGAACAGGATTCGTCGATAACTCTACACTATAATAATATCCCCCATCTGCTTGTTCAATATCCGCAACAACTGCATTTCTAAGCGGAAACGAAACACCATCATAATTGATCTCACCAACGTTTACAACATCAGGTACATAATCATAATACCCGTCATCATCATTAATACATGATGTTAACGTAATTGATGAGACAGCTAACATTGCTAAAAATATAATTTTTTTCATAATTTCTAAATTTTCAAACTAATCTTGTTTGCTCAATACAAATAACGTGCTAAAATAATTAGAACATTAATTATTGATATAAAAAAAAGTGTTGCTAAATGATGCAACACTTTGGTTTTAAATAAAATATTTTAAGAATGAAGATTATCCTTTGATGACAATTTCCATTTTTTCTTGCTCTTCTAAAGCCAATTCCAAGTCAACTAAAATACGACCTGAATGCTCATCAGCAATAATTTTTTTACGTTGAGCAATATCCATTTGTCTTTGAGGTGGAATTGTAAAGAAAGATCCAGCAGAAGCACCACGTTGAACTGGAACAACAGCTAAACCATTTTTAACAGAACCTCTAATGCGGTTGTAAGCGTCTAATAATCTTTGTTCGATTTTAGCAGAATACTCAATAGATAATTTCATTAATGTATTTTCTTCTTTCTCTGTATCTTTTACAATTGTATCTAATTCCGCTTTTTTGTGCTCTAAATGCTCTTTCATCGAAGCTAATTTTGTGTTAAACTCTTCGATTTGAGTATTTTTTTGTTGAATTTTGATTGTAAACTCACGAATACGTTTTTCAGCTAATTCGATTTCCAAACCTTGGTATTCAACCTCTTTTGCTAAAGCATCAAACTCTCTGTTGTTACGAACGTTATCTTGTTGCTTTGTGTATTTCTTAATTAAAGCTTCTGCATTTTTAATTGCTTCTTTCTTCAATTTAATTTCTTCATCCAAACCTTTCGTTTCGTCAACTACTTTTTGGATTCTCGTTTCTAATTGTGCAACATCGTCGCTCAAATCTTCAACCTCTAAAGGTAATTCACCTCTTGTGTTTCTGATTTCATCTAAACGTGAATCAATTAATTGCAAGTCGTATAACGCGCGAAGCTTTTCTTCGACGCTTAGTTCTTTGATATTTTTTGTTTCAGACATAGTTAACAATAATTAACAGGATTGGTATTAATTCCAGAATTAAAGACCACAAAATTAGTAAATTTTTCTTTAAGATACGAAGTTATTAAGTTTTTTGTAAACTGTTCTGACTCGAAATGTCCAATATCTGCCAAAACAAGCTTATTTTCAGCAGTAAAAAAATCGTGATATTTCAAATCTGCAGTAATATAAATGTCCGCTCCGGCCGAAATTGCATTTTTTATTCCAAAAGCACCAGACCCACCAAGTACTGCTACTTTTTTAATTTTTTTATTCAATAATTTCGAATGACGAATGGCAGGCGTATTCATCTGTGATTTTAGATAATTGAAAAAATCCATTTCATCCATTTCATTTTCCAATTCACCAATCATTCCGATTCCTACATAATTATTTAAATTATTCAATGAAATAACAGAATATGCAACCTCTTCGTACGGATGATTTTTAAATAAAGCGTTCATAATATCACCTTCCAAATGTTGTGGCATCACAATTTCTATTCGCGTTTCATTTACCGTTTCTAACTTGCCTACTTCTCCAATAAACGGATTTGCGCCATCAATTGGTCTGAAATTTCCTTTTCCTTCTACGGTAAAACCACACGAATCATAATTACCAATTTTTCCTGCTCCAGCTTTATACAATGCATTTTTCAATGTTTCTGCATGTTCTGTAGGAACATAAGTAATCAACTGCTTAAGTGTTTGCGTTTTTGGAATTAAAATCTTTGTATTGAATAACGCTAATTTTTCGGAGATTTTAAAATTTACGCCAACTTTAGAGTTGTCTAAGGCTGTATGTGTTGCATAAATATTAATTCCATGCTTTATAGCTGTCATAACAGCTTTTTCAACATAAGTTTTTCCATTCAATTTCTTTAAACCAGAAAAAATAATTGGGTGGAAACTAACAATTAAATTACAATTTTTCTCAATCGCTTCTTCAACTACTTCAGGTGTTGTATCAAGTGTGACCAAAATACCTGTAACCTCATCGTTGTAATCACCAACCAATAATCCTACATTGTCAAAATCTTCGGCATAAGCCAAAGGAGCTATTTCTTCCATCGCAGAAGCGACATCTTTTACGTGTATCATTTTATTTTATTCAAAATCAATTTTTCAGTTGGAAGATCGTGTTCGATTCCTTTCCAATACGATTCAAAATTAAATTTTTCTAACAACTTTCGCGAAGCAATGTTATCAGGATCGATAACCGCCATCACTTTCAAATCGGGGAATTTATTTCGAGATTCAGAAAGTAAATGTTCGCAAACCATTGTACCAAAACCTTTTCTCCAAAATTCTTTCTTTAACATATAACCTATTTCCAGCGAATTTTCGATATGTTTATTATAAACTAATTTACAATCTCCCAAAAAATTATCTTCATCATCATAAACTTTAAAAAACCCTAAGTTTTCATCAACCGAGCTTTTCTCTAAAATAGAAGTGAATTTATGATTTGCTTGTTCTTTATTCAGACCTTTTCCGGTAATATACTTCATTTGATCATCGTCCTGAACAAGCGTGTAATATTCGTTAAAATCTGAAGGTTTATACTTTTCGAATCGAAGTTTCTTCATGAAATTTTGTTAATGCTTTTAATAAATTGATTTGATTTATCGTACGATTAAGATTCTGTTTTGGATAAGTAATCGAATAATAAACATCATTATTCAAATAATCGCCTAAAAATCTAACCGCTTGGATATAAATTACAATATACGCAACAAAATCCATATTTTCTACTTCAACAGTTTGTAAATCATTTTTTAAATGTTCTAAAAACCCACGTTTAACTGCTTCATAATAGCTTGATTCAAAAATATTTTCTGCCGTTGGATCATCTTCTTGTTTTAGATTCGCATAGGTTCTTATCATATCACCAAAATCGCACAAAATGTTTCCTGGCATAATTGTATCCCAATCTATTAGAGCGATTGCTTGTGAATGATTTTCACTATTAAACAAAAAATTACTCAATTTTGCATCCGCATGAACGACACGTTTTGGAAAATCAATTGCTAAATATTCTTTTACTTTTGATGCATTGTCTAAAATATAATTGATTTCGTATTTTGTTTCTTGTAATCGTTCTTCTGAAGCATTTTGTAAGGCTTCATTAAAATCTTGCATTCGTTTTTGATAATCCAAAAAACCATCAATCGACGGATGAATTTCTTCAATATCTAAATCCAATAGAAACGAATGAAATTGACTTATAGTCTTCGCCGCTTCATAAGCTTGTTCAGCAGATTCTACTTTATCAAAACAAACAGAATTAGAAATATAGGATGTTAAGCGCCAAGTTTCTTCATTTTCTACAGCTAAAAGATTTCCTTTCAAATCTGGAATAATTTCGATGAGTTGTTTGGGATAATTCTTTGCTTTAAGATGAGTAGAAACTTGTTGAATATTGTTTGAAATAATTTCGGGATGAGGAAAAACCTTTGTATTTATTTTCTGTAAAATGTATTTTTTTCCTTGCTGATTGATTTCATAAGTAGAGTTAATCCAACCAGAACTGATTGGATTAACAACTATTTGATCAATATTTTCGAAATAATGTTTTAATATTTCTTCCATTCTATTTTTAAGTCCAAAGTGAATTTGGATATTTTTGATCTTTTACTAATTGTTGAATCGAATTAACAACCACTACTCTATCTTCAGGATATGTCATTCCAAACCAATTTTCATCAGAATTTTGTACAATCACTTCCAATTGATCTTCTTTGATCATATCATTGATAACTTTTGGCAAGAAAAATTCAGCTTTCAAATGTGATGCATTTTCTTTTAAAAAATCAGCAAATTTATCTTCTAAATTTCTAAAAATTGAAGGATGTAATACAAAGAAATTCATCGAAACTGCAACATCTTCATCCAACGATTCGACATGTTCATTTTCTTCGAAAACAATTTCTCCATTTTCGTTGGCATAGATATTTGTACGTTCTACCACATTCTCTAAAAGTCCGTTTTGCACTGTACAAATTCCACGAGATACTGATCCATTTTCACTAATTGTATTTGCCAATTTATATGCAACCATTCCGTACGTATTTGCCGTAATTTGTTCTGCTTGTACTAACTCGTTTGCTTTTTCGTAAGCTTTACGACCATAAAAATCATCCGCATTAATTACGATAAATGGATTGTTTAAATGATTTTTTGTAATCATTAATGCATGCCCGGTTCCCCAAGGTTTTTCACGTTTTTCTATTTTATCATAAATACCTCTTGGCACTGAAGTATAGGTCGTTTGAAGGACAAATTCAACCGAACCACCTTTTTTCTCGATTATCGTTTGAAAATATTTTTTTGTATCAGCATCAAATTGTTCATTTATAATGAAAACATAATGTTTTATTCCACATGAAAACGCATCATAAATAGAATATTCCATCAAGGTTTCTTTACTTGGGCCAATCGGGTCAATTTGTTTTTGACCTTTGTAGCGACTTCCCATTCCTCCTGCTAATATGACTAATGATAAGGTTTTAGATTCCATAATCTTCTGCTCCAAAAACTGGTTTTCTTGTTTTGTATTTTCCTCTTGTAAAATCTGGCATTTCTTGAGACGCTCCATTACCTTCGATAGATTTTTCACTTAATGGTGTCACAGCATACCAAGTTGCTAAATCATAAACATCAAATGGAAATTCTTTGTTTTGTTTGATACACTCGATAAAATCATTCATCAAGAAGAAATCCATTCCACCATGTCCAGCACCTTCAGCTTGAGCTTCATATTTTTTCCAGTACGGATGATCATACGTTTTTAAATGATCTTCTGAACTTGCCCACTTGTGTGAATGTTTCATTTCATCTTCAAAATAAATAAACCCTTGGCTAAATCCGCCCGAACCGATATCTTGCCAAATACCATCCGTACCTTGTAGACGGAAACCTAAGTTATATGGGCGTTGTAAAGAAGTGTCGTGTGTTAATAAGATGGTTTCTCCATTTTCACACTTTAACATAGTTTGAACGATATCTCCTAATTTAAATTCTACTTTCGCATTTGGATGATCGGCACCGCCATTTTTAACGATATAATCCGTCAATCCCGCTTGTTTAGAAGCCATTGAAGTAATATGTGTAATTCTATTTCCACGGTTAACATCCATCATTGTTCCGATTGGTCCTAATCCATGTGTCGGGTATAATTCTCCATTGCGTTTCACATAATGATTGGTACGCCAAGCAGCTTCTGAGAAACCTTTCTCTCCAAATTCAACGCCACCTCCATAGGCTTTGACACCGTCATTAAATAATACATTTCTCAAATCATGTTGATATCCACCTTGTCCATGCAAAATTTGACCAAACATTCCTTTACGTGCCATGTTCATTACAGCCATAATATCACGACGGTAACATACATTTTCCATCATAAATACTGGGACTTTGGTTTTTTCGTATGTATCTACATAATTCCAGCATTCTTGTAAATTCATTGCTCCACAAACTTCTAAACCAACAATTTTACCAGCATTCATCGCTGCAATGGTTTGTTCTTCATGAAACTCCCAAGGCGTAGAAATAACTACTGCATGTATTTTTTTATCTGAATATAATTTTTTGTAACCATCTAACCCTTTAAAATACGTTACAGGCTTTTTATTATGTTTTGCAAAAATCTTATTACAACGATCTATCATTCGTTGGTCTGGTTCAGCAATTGCAACAACTTCTACATCATTTCTTTTTAACAGCTCATCCAAATGCACCTGCCCTCTCATTCCACAACCAACTAAACCTACTCTCACTTTATCGATTTTTGATGAAAAATCAAACAAAGAGTCAGGTGATACTAATGCGACTGTTGAAGCAGCTGCAGTTGATTTAATAAAATTTCTTCTGTCCATTGTATTTTTATTTGTTTACTTAAAATTTAGAAGATGCAAAATATTAAAAAAAATCAATAAACTACGCTGTGATCAATTAAAATTAATAGCTTTTTGGTGAGTCTTTAGGAAAAACTATAATAAATTCTGTTGTAGTAATATTTTCGTTTTTGGATTTGATTACAGATAATTTTTCATTTAAATCAGCTGTTTCCAGAATTTCAATTACTGCAATTTTCAGATTTGGTCGAAAAAATTTCAAATACCAATAAATTCCACCATAATTTTTCGAATGATAATCTCCATTGTAATGAAGAAAGAGAGCGTTTTCGTTCCAATTATTTAAAATAGATTCTGCCATCGTTGCATCTTTTAATGCTTGTGCCGCGACAAATTGTTTCGCTTTTATACCAGCATGATCTCCCATCATTTTTATCATTTCCGGATAACCAGGTGCTTCATAATCTATCGTAATTGGGAGTCTCGCTAAAAGCAATTTTTCATTTGTTGATATGGTATCCAACGATTCTAAACCATTTTTTGACACATAGGATGCATATTGACGTGTTACATTTGTTGCAATAAAATCTAAATTCTTCTCTTTCGCAAAATCTACTAATGGCTTATAATCCGTTTTATAATTACTCCAAAGTTTTGTATTTTTCTGAAATTCAATATCCGAAATAGTACCTTTCAGATAATTTGTTAATTGATTTTGTTGATGTCGTTCAAACATTTCCGCACCAAGAATCAACTGATTTCCTTTTACTTCGTACAACGCTTTTGTTGTCTGCAATTGTAACCAATGATTAACCGCATTATTATGATGTTCACCAAAAAGAACAACATCATATTTCGATAATTCTTTGATCATTTTACCAAAATCAGTTTTTCTTTCGTTCTTATTATAAATTTGATAAACTTTTTTGTCTTGCGCATTTAACTGTATCGAAACAATGATAAATAAGGTGTATAAAATGGTTTTCATATTATTTAAATTAATTCTAAATTGTAACAAATTAACGAAAAACTATACCAATAAAGATAAACAAATTCAACTACGATGAATAAAGTTCTTGAAATAACTCAACTAACTAAAAAATTTGGCAATTTTACAGCTGTCAACGACGTTACTTTTTCTGTCGAGAAAGGAAACGTGTATGGACTACTTGGACCAAATGGAAGTGGAAAATCAACAACATTAGGAATGATTCTTAACGTAATTAACCCTACAGCAGGCTCTTGGAAATGGTTCGGAAAAGAACCAGACAACGATTCGTTGAAGAAAATTGGTGCTATTATCGAAAGTCCTAAATTTTATCCTTATTTATCAGCTCAAAAAAATCTTGAAATTGTAGCCGATATCAAAGAAGCAAATTATGCGAAGATTGATGAAAAACTTGAATTAGTTGGCTTACTTTCTCGTAAAAAAGATAAATTTCAACAATATTCTTTAGGAATGAAACAACGTTTAGCAATTGCTGCAGCCTTGTTAAATGATCCTGAAGTTTTGATTTTAGACGAACCTACAAATGGTTTAGATCCACAAGGAATTATTCAAATTCGTGAGTTGATTATTAAAATTGCACAGCAAGGAACAACTATTATTTTGGCAAGTCATTTATTAGACGAGGTTGAAAAAGTATGTTCGCATGTAGTGGTGCTTAATCAAGGAAAAATGTTGTATGCCGGTTCTGTAGACCAAATGAATTCGAGTTTTGGAAGTATTGAAGTTGCTGCACAAAATATGGAAAGTTTAGAATACGCCTTAAAAACTTTCTCTTTTGTTTCGAAAGTAACCAAAGAAAATAACAAACTTTTAGCTGTGCTTGCAGAAGAAAAGGAACCTGCAGAAATTAACAAAATGCTTTATGAACAAGGAATTGTCGTGAATCATTTAGTAAAACGCAAAGAATCTTTAGAGCAACAATTTTTCCAACTTATCCAAAAACAAAATTAACATGATCAGATTATTCAACATAGAATGGAACAAATTATTCTACAACAAAGGAACGAGAATCTTCATCATTTTATATTTCTTGATGATTCTTTTAATGGGAATTACACTACCTAATTTCAAACCAATGATGAATGGAGTTGAAATAGATTTCATTAAACTTGGTGCATTAGAGTTCCCAGTAATTTGGCACAATATCACATGGTTAGTTGCATTCGGAAAATTCTTTTTAGCCATTATTGTTATTAATAATATTACCAATGAATATTCTTTCGGTACATTCAAACAAAACACAATAGACGGTTTATCTAAAACAGAATTTATCAATTCAAAAGTCTTAATGAATGTTGTTATTTCATTGATTTCAACTTTTTTAGTTGGTGTATTGGTTTTTGGATTAGGCTCTTATTTTAGCGAAAAATTTGATTTCGTGAACGGTATTGAGTTTTTAGGTGGATATTTTATTGAAATCTTCGCTTATATCGTATTTGCCATGTTTTTATCATTTTTATTAAAGAAAAGTGCTTTTGCAATTTTATCTTTAATTGTATTAAACATCGTAGAATCTGTTGTAAAAGCTATCGAATTTTTAGTTCGATTTGGAAAACAACCACCAAGTAATCCTGAAGAAATAAAGCTATTATCAAATTATTTACCTTTAAATTCAAACGGAAAAATCATCGATTATCCTTCAGTAGATATACAACAAGCCTTGATGAAAAGTAAATTATTTGTTCCAGATTCTATTCAATGGGAATATTTTGGAATCAATGTTTTTTACATCATTTTATTTTTAGGTTTATCCTTATTGATTATTAAAAAAAGAGATTTGTAAATCATTTCTTAACTCAAAAATTCAAAAATCCTATTCAACTCGAATAGGATTTTTTATTTCACTTCGCACTTCCACTTTTTAAGTTGTTTGTTTATCTTTGCAACTATGCAAATGACAAATTTCGAGGAGCTAAAAGCTCTTTTAAAATCAACACCAAAGAAAATTGCAATTTTACCGCACAAAAATCCTGATGGAGATGCGATAGGTTCTACTTTGGCTATGTATCATTATTTGAAACAATTGGGGCATACTTGCAACATTGTTTCGCCAAATGATTTTCCGAAGTTCCTAAAATGGATGCCTTCAGCGAAGGAGATTGTAATTGCAGATTATAAACCAAAAGTTGCTGAAGTAATTATACATCAAGCAGAATTAATTTTTATCTTAGACTTTAATACGGTTAAACGAATTGACGATTTAGGAAACTGGGTTGAACGTTCGAAAGCACCAAAAATATTAATCGATCATCACCGAGAACCTGATACGTTTGATTTTATGTATTCGGATATTGAAATGCCTGCGACTTGTCAAATGGTCTACAATTTTATCGAAGCAATGAATGATTTAGACAAAATCAATAAAAGTATAGCTGAATGTATTTATACTGGAATAATGACTGATACAGGTGGTTTCCGTTTTCGTAATACATCTGCAAATACGCACAGAATTGTCGCTGAATTAATCGATAAAGGTGTTGAAGTTGACAAAGTAACTTCGTATGTAAATGATTCGCAAACACAAGGTCGTTTAAAATTATTGTCTTTGACGTTAAATAATCTCACTTTTTTACCAGAACATCGTACAGCTTTTATGTTCTTAAAACGTGAAGATTTGTTGCAAAATGGTTTTCAGAAAGGAGATACAGAAGGCTTTGTTAATTATGGGTTAAGTGTAGAAAATTTTATTTTCTCAGTTATTTTTATCGAAGATACACATCATAATTTCATTAAGATTTCGTTACGTTCGAAAGGAGATTTTGATGTCAATGAATTTTCTCGCAAACATTTTAATGGTGGAGGACACATGAATGCAGCCGGAGGTAGATCTGATTTAAACATGGAAGAAACGATTGCATATTTCCAATCACTTTTACCAGAATACCAAGAAAAATTAGCCAATATCGTGATTTAATGAAAAAAGTTATTTTATTCACTTTCACCATCTTCGCATTGATGAGTTGTGATCAAAAAGTGATACAATATCCTGTTTCCTATTCCAACGACGATTTTATGAAGCGTTCGCAAGAGCGTGGAAAATTATTGTATCAAGAAGAATTGCAATGGTTTGATGAGTATATGAAAACATCTGACTTAAAATTTGTAAAAACTAATTCTGGATTTTGGATTTCGAACAATGGACAACGAACTCCTTTAACAGCAAATAACGGAGATTATATCGAATTTGAATACCAAGTAACTGATCTTGATAATCACATTTTATATTCGTACAACGAAAATAAAATTCAGAAAATAATTTTAGGGAAAGCTGATATTGCAAGAGGACTGCATGCTGGTTTGCAATTAATCCAAGAAGGTGAAAATGCAAAATTATTGTTACCTTCGTTTTTAGCTTATGGAGGTTATGGTGATACTCAAAAAATAGCGCCAGACACTCCTATAATTATGGATGTAAAAGTCTTAAAAATTAAAAAACACTAATAGACACAAAAAAGACGATAAAGTAAAATGAGAAAAATATTATTAATCTTAACGGTCATCACTACCCTTGTTAGTTGTGGCGTTAAAATTCCAAAATCGATGAGTAAAGAAGAATTTAAAAGTTTAGAAGACGGATTGTATGCAAAAATGACAACCAATCATGGTGCAATGACAATCAAATTATACGAAGAACAAGCGCCAATGACAGTTGCAAACTTTGTTGGGTTAGCTGAAGGAACAAAAGAAAATAAAGCAAAGGCAAAAGGAGTTCCTTTTTACGATGGAATTATTTTTCACCGTGTAATTAAGGATTTCATGATTCAAGGAGGTGATCCAGATGGAAGAGGAACAGGAGGACCTGGTTACGATTTCGAAGATGAGTTTGACGCAACTTTAAAACACGATAAAAAAGGAGTTTTATCTATGGCAAATTCAGGACCAGCAACAAACGGATCTCAATTTTTTATTACAGAAGTTCCAACTCCATGGTTAGACGGTCGTCACACTGTTTTTGGACAAGTTGTTGAAGGTTTAGAAGTTGTTGATTCTATTGCAAATGTAGAAAAAACAAGAGACGATAAACCAGTTGTTCCAGTTACTATTGAGAAAGTAGAAATCGCTCGCAAAGGTGATAAATATGCAAAATATAATGGTGCTGAAGCATTTGATGCTGCAAAAGCAAATCATGCAAAAAAACAAGCAGAAGCAGAAGCTAAATTAAAAGCAGAAAAAGACGCAGAAATTGCTCGTCAAAAGGAATTAGAAGCGAAAGCATTGTCTACTCCATCTGGTTTAAAATACGTTATTTTAGAAGAAGGAAATGGAGCTAAACCTGTTCAAGGAGATCCAATTCAAGTTCACTACACTTTACGTTTAAACGATGGTGAAAAATTAGATTCGTCATTTGATCGCAATCAACCATTAGACGCAACAGTTGGAGTTACAGGATTAATCCAAGGTTGGATGGAAGCTTTAACAATGTTCAATAGAGGTGCAAAAGTATTCTTAATCATTCCTGCAGAATTAGGTTATGGTGCAAGAGGTGCTGGAGGAGTTGTTCCACCAAACGCAACTTTATACTTTGACATGGAAGTATTAGATAAATAAACATCCACTTATTATAAGTAGAAAAGCCACTCAACCGAGTGGCTTTCTTATTTAACAAAAATTATGATTACTTAAAATTAATTTTTCCTCCTGCTAATTTTTTCTGATTTTTTTGTTCAGGATCACCATAAACATCAATTACACCACCCGCTCTTGTTTTTGCATCAACAGATTTTGTAGAAGTTGTTTCGATAAAACCACCTGCATTAGTTGTAAGCGTTGAGTGTTCTGCTGATAAAGTTTTTGAGTAATATTTTCCTCCTGAATTAGCAACAACCGTCTGAAATTCTGCATTTCCAGTTAAAATAACTTCTGCACCGGAATTAATTTTAACTTCTAATTTATTGATATCAACTGGTAATTTAATCGAAGAACCTTCGTTAGAAGTTAGATTTAAAGATTGAGATTTCAATTTGTCGTCAGAATAAATGCGAGAACCTTGACTGGCTTGAATTTCGTACAACGATTTATAGTAAACCTTTACCGTCGCTTCACCTCCCTGCATCAACTTAGTTCCTGTCATTTTAATTTTCAGTTCACCTTTGTTGTTTTCTACTTGCACATCACTCGCATTCACTCCGTCAACTTCGACTAAATTTTTATCAGAAGAAATTAATTCAACAGGTATTTTATCATAAACCTTTAAGATATTAAAATCCCCAATATTTATTTCTTCTTGTGCAAATACAAACGAAGAACCGAATAAAGCTATTGCTGATAATACTATATTTTTCATAAAAAAAGTTTTCTAATTTGGTCTTGATATTTACACAAATTTCAAACCAAACTAGAAAACTTATTAATTTTATGCTTTATTGTAACTTCTATTTTGCTTCTTCAGCAGTTAACTCTGCAATACGAACAATAATTTCAGTTGCTTTTTCCATAGATTCTACAGGAACATATTCATACGGTCCGTGGAAGTTATGACCACCAGCAAAAATATTAGGACAAGGTAAGCCCATAAAAGACAAACGTGCACCATCTGTACCACCACGAATAGGTTTGATATTTGGAGTAACACCACAATCTTTAAGCGCTTGTTCTGCGATTTCAACAGATTGGAATTTTTCTTTTACTTTCTCAATCATATTAAAATATTGATCAGAAACCTCTGCTGTAATCACTTCGTGATCAAAACGTTCTTGAATATCTGCTGCAATCTGCAAGAATAAAGCTTTTCGCGCTTCATATTGCTCCATATCGTGGTCACGGATGATATACACCATTTTTGCTTCAGAAACATTTCCAGTTATTTTAGCTAAATGGAAAAACCCTTCACGTCCGTCAGTTAATTCAGGCACTTCATCACTTGGTAATTGTGCAGCAAATTCCATTGCAATATTAGATGCATTGATCATTTTATCTTTTGCATAACCTGGGTGAACAGATTTCCCCTTTATTGTAACAATACCAGAAGCAGCATTAAAGTTTTCGTACTCTAATTCTCCTATTTCAGAACCATCCATTGTGTATCCCCACTCTGCTCCAAATTTTTCTACATTAAAGAAATCAGCACCACGACCAACTTCTTCATCTGGTGTAAATCCTATTGCGATACGTCCGTGTTTAATTTCTGGATGAGCGATCAAATATTCTGCAGCTGTTACAATTTCTGCAACACCAGCCTTATCATCAGCACCTAACAAAGTTGTTCCGTCTGTAGTGATGATTGTTTGACCTTTATATTGAGTTAATTCAGGAAATTCGTTTGGAGATAAAATCATTGATTCGTTCAATTTGATATCTCCTCCATCATAGTTTTCCCAAATTTGAGGTTGTACATTTTCTCCTGAAAAATCTGGTGAAGTATCCATATGCGAAACAAATCCAATTGTAGGCACTTCGTAATCTACTGTAGAAGGCACATAACCGAAAACATAGCCATTTTCATCAATCGAAACATCTTCTAAACCGATTTGTTTTAATTCGTCTACTAAATAATTTGCTAAATCCCATTGACGATCTGTACTTGGAAATTTATCTAAGAAAGCCTCACTTTCAGTATAAGTTTTAACATATTTCAAAAAGCGTGTTACCAACTTTTCTCTCCATTCTGTTTGCATTGCGTTTTAATTTTTGTCAAAATTACTAAATTATCTACCTTTAAGGCGCAAATAAACCAAAAAAATGAGTGCAACTACTTTTAAGATTATTGAATGTCCACGTGACGCCATGCAAGGACGCAAAGATTTTATTCCAACCGATGCTAAAATAGATTACTTAAATCGTTTATTGACTGTTGGTTTTGAAGCCATTGATTGTGGAAGTTTTGTTTCTCCTAAAGCAATCCCGCAAATGGCAGATACAAAAGAGGTTTTGGACCATATTGATAAAACAAATTCGAAGTCTAAATTGTCTGTTGTTGTCGCAAATAGAAGTGGCGCGATGAAAGCTGCGGAACACGAAAAAGTAGATATTATTGGATTTCCATTTTCTATTTCAGAAAATTTTCAACAATTTAACACCAACAAAAGTCGCGAAGAAGCTTTTGAAATGATACAAGAAATCAATCAAATTGCAAATAAAAATGATAAACATATGTTAATTTATCTGTCTATGGCATTTGGTAATCCTTATGGCGAAGTATGGAATGAAGAAATTGTGAAAGATTGGTCGAAAAAAATGGCTGATATCGGAATTTCATCTATTAATCTTTCAGACACAATAGGCGTTGCAGATGAAAAAACAATTGTTGATTTGTTCCAAAATTTAATTCCACATTATCCAGAAATTGAATTCGGTGCTCATTTTCATACTGTTTATACCGATTGGCATACAAAAGTGAAAGCAGCTTATAACAATGGTTGTCGTCGTTTTGATGGTGCTATAAAAGGTTTAGGCGGATGTCCAATGTCGAAAAGTGATATGGTTGGTAATATGCCAACCGAAAAGTTGATTAGCTTTGCGAATGAACACAAAGAAAAGCATGGATTAAATCTTTTTGATTTTGAATCGGCTTGGAATGTTTCATTAAAAACATTTGGATTAATTTAGTCTTAACAATAAACTAAAAAATCAATTCTTTTGTTAAAGGAAATTAAAATATGTTGGACTTTAACAAAAAAAGTTAAATTTGCTCATTGATAAGTTTTTTATCAAGCATATAATATTAAAATGAAATTAAAGTATATGAAATTTAAATCGAGTATGATGTTGTTAATTGCAACATTATTGACGGTAAATACTTTTGCACAAACAGCAAAATCAACACCACAACGTCTGGCTAAAGTAGATGGTATTGCTGCTGTTGTAGGAGATCAGATTGTTTTAGAGTCTGATGTAGATCGTGATTACTTAATGTCAAAACAACAAGGAATGCAAGTTGAAAACAAATGCGATTTCTTAAACGACATTATGTTAGACAAAATGTTGGTTGATCGTGCAAAACAAGATACTTTAATTAAAGTGACTCAAGACGAAGTAACACGTCAGTTAAATGGTCAAATCGAAGGTTTGATTGCACAAGCTGGAGGTGAAAAACAAATTTTAGACTATTTCGGATTCCGTACAATGGCGGAAATGAAAAACGAAACTAAATATATCGTTGAAGATAATATTTATGCGCGTCAGAAAAGAGAAATGGTTGTAAAAGGTGCAGATGCTACACCAGAAGAAGTACGTTTGTTTTTCGAAAAACACCAAGGGGAATTACCTGATGTTAAGGACGAACTTTCTATTAGCCATATTGTGATGTATCCTCAGATTTCAGAAGAAAATCAACAAAAAATCATTGATCAATTAAAAGAAATCAAAAAAGAAATTGAAGAAGGTGCTTCATTTGCAACAAAAGCAATTTTATATTCAGAAGATCCAGGCTCTTCGAGCAATGGTGGTGAATACAAAAAGGTTTCTCGTGGTAAAATGGTAAAAGAGTTTGATGCAGTAGCGTTTAACTTACAAGAAGGTGAAATTTCTGATCCATTCAAAACTGATTTTGGATACCATATTATCAAATTAGAAAAACGTCGTGGTCAAGAATTAGACTTACGTCACATTTTAATTACATTGAAACCTACTGAAGAAGAAATCAAAACAGCTAACAATAAATTAGACTCAATTCGAGTATTAATTAATGATGGTAAAATGACTTTCAAAGATGCAGCACTAAGATTTTCTGATGATAAATACACAAAATTTAACTCAGGAAATATCATGAACCAAAATTCTGGCGATGACCGTTTCGAGAAAATGGCCTTACCATTACCAATGTTTACAGCTGTTGCGACATTAAACGAAGGAGATATCTCACAAGTTTTCGAAGATGATTTCGACAATAGAAAAGCGTTAAGAATCTTAAAGGTTAACAAATTCTATCCAGAACATAAAATTAATTATGAAGATGATTATTATCGAATTCAAAAATTTGCTGTTCAAGACAAAGAACGTACATTATTGATGGATTGGGTAAAACGTCAAGTTGGTGATGCTTATGTAAAAATTGGAAAAGAATATCAAAGTTGTGAATTTCCGATTGATTGGGAAAAGAAAAACTTAAAATAAAACAAAAAACCTCTCAAAATTGAGAGGTTTTTTGTTAGGTTTAAATTCTAAATATTTTATTTTGTAATTCGCAGCTGAGATAGCCAAATTAATTTATTTGGATCAAACCCTACTTTCTTTGCTGAATCTAAAAATCGATCTTTTACTTTATCCGATATTTCTTTTTTACGCAATAAAATCCATAGCTTTTTATAATCTTCGCTTGCTACTAATGCATTATTATAATGGTTACAATATGTACAGCAGATTGTGGATTGGGTAGCAGAGTTGCGGGTGATTCATCAAAAAAAAGGAAAACAAAATGTTTCCCTTTATATTTCAATTTTCCCTCAAAAAAAAAATTATAAAAATACTTTTGATTAAATCATGAGCATTATTCGTATGTAAAATTATTTTTTATCTACTCCGATCGAAAAAGATTCTCTCATTTTTTGACGAGATTCATCTTGCAATTTTTTGAATTCTTC
Organism: Empedobacter stercoris; assembly: GCF_025244765.1. Taxonomy (NCBI): domain Bacteria; kingdom Pseudomonadati; phylum Bacteroidota; class Flavobacteriia; order Flavobacteriales; family Weeksellaceae; genus Empedobacter; species Empedobacter stercoris. Next base: position 752,315 of record NZ_CP104209.1, read on the forward strand.
TTGACTTATTTCTTTCCCATTTATAGGCTTTACTTTTGAAAGTTTCTTTGGTTTCAAATTAATTTTATCAGCTTCATAGGTCATAATTGAGCTAAATTTATTTCCCATTTCGCTTACCGTTTTTAGAATCAAACCTGGCAATCCATTCACTTGATTTGGTCCTGCATCAACCTTAATATCTGGTGCAAACCAAGCTGCTATTTGCTTGCCTTTATCATTACCAATAGCTTTTTTTACTTTGTGACCCAAAATCGTATCTTCAATATCTGTAATTTTCCATTCATAGTCTTTATATGGCGTAACCACAATAAAATTCTGTTTATCTAAAACGACTTCTTGACGAAACTCTTTCTTACTTGTTTCATTAATCAAAGCTTTATATTCTCCTCCAATATTAATTGAAAAAGCCCCCATAGAGCTACCATTTTGATCATTATTAATGGTTTCTATTTTTTTGTAAACGGACTGATGATCACTATATTCTAATTGATAATAAATATTTGGAGACCCTCCAATTTTTATTGTACCTCCTCCTTTTTGTGCTTGTTCTCTTTCAAACTCCTTTATTTTTTCTTCATCATGCTTTATATCATATTTATAATCGACAATAAGCTTTTCTTGCCCAAAACCAAAATTCGAAAAAAGTAAAAATCCAGCTAGTAATAATTGTTTCATTATATTGTAGTTTTTAATTAATACTCTAAAATAATTTTTATTTTTTAATTCTACAATAATAGAACATATAATTAACACAATATTGTGAAAAGAAAAAAATCCAACCGAAGTTGGATTTTTTCTATATAAATTAAAATATGTTTTAAATTATCTCAAAGTGTTTCAGTGCATTCCATATTCCGTGATTATCTGCAGAAGTTGTATAATAATCAGCCGCTTCACGAACATTCTCTTTCGCATCGCCCATTGCTACGCCTATTTTACAACCTTTCAACATACTAATATCGTTACCACCATCACCAAAAGCCATTGTTTTAGTTAAATCTAAATTATCGCGTTCAGCCATTCGCTCTATTCCACGCATTTTACTAATATCTTTCGGGTTTATATCAGCAAAATATTCTATCCAACGTGTACTAAGACTATTTTTCATAATATTATTCATCAAATAGGCTTCTTGTTCTTCATCGACAAAAAAGTTCATTTGCATGATATTATCTTTTGGTAAAGTTCGCGGATCAACAACTTCAGGAACTTCCATTCCAAAATAAGCAAACGATTTTTCTACATTTTCATTCACACGATTGATACTGAACGCATCTTTGGTCATGTATGAAAAGGAAAAAGGATTTTCTTCGTCATATTTCAACAAAGCCTCTATATCATTGGGATTGATATAATCTACAAAAAAAGTTTCACGTTTTTCATTCGAACACATTCCACCATTGTTATTGATATAACCGTCAAAACCATAGGTGAAAATATGATCCGGCATATCTGCCATATTTCGTCCTGTAGCAATGTATATTTTTTTGTTTTTCTGTTTCAATAATTTTAAGGCTTCGATTGTAGAATCACTTATTTCATGGTTTTCAAAACCTTGCAAAGTCCCATCAAAATCGAAGAAAAAAGAGTCTATCATAATTTAGTTTTATCTCATACAAATTTAAAAAAGCAACCTTTAATTGGTTGCTTTTGTAGTTTATTTTAATGCTAATTTAATAATTTCTATTGCTTTATTGGTGTCTTCTTCAGAAATATTGAGATGTGGACGCATTCGCACCGAGTTTTCTCCACAAGGGAGAATAATCAGATGATTTTCGAAACATGTTTTAATAAACGCTGAACGATCTAAGTCCGAATTAAAATCAAATGCGATAAATAATCCTAATCCTCGAACCGAATGGATTTTCTTCGTTTCTTTTGCAATCTCATTCAACTTCGATAAAATATATTTTCCTTTTTCTGCTGCATTTTCTACTAATTTTTCTTGTTCTATCACTTCTAAAATTAACTTAAAACGCAACATATCAATGTAATTCCCTCCAAAAGTTGAATTGATACGACTTGATTCTTTAAAAACATTATTTGGAATTTGATCCAACTTTTCTTTGTTGGCTAATATTCCACAAACTTGTGTTTTCTTACCAAACGAGATAACATCTGGAACTACATCATAATGCTGAAAAGCCCACATTTTACCTGTCATTCCCATCCCTGTTTGGACTTCGTCAAAAATCAATAAAATCTCTTCTCTATCACAGATTGCTCTTAATTTTTGAAAGAATTCTTTTCTGAAATAATTATCTCCTCCTTCACCTTGAATAGGTTCTATGATAATACACGCAATTTTATTTTTGCGTTGTTCCAAAGCTGTTTCTATCTGCGCTATCGCTCTATTTTCTGACTCAACAACTTTACCAAGATTATCTTCTGTAACTGGGTAAATACGTTTTGGATTCTCAATTCTTGGCCAATCAAACTTCGGAAAGTACTCATATTTACGAGGATCTTTGGTATTTGTTAAGGATAAAGTATAACCTGAACGCCCATGAAAAGCTTGCTTGAAATGAATTACTTCACCTGCCTCCTTCTCTATTCCTTTCGAAAAGTTAAGTCTTGTTTTCCAATCAAAAGCAGTTTTTAATGCATTTTCAACTGCCAAAGTTCCTCCCGAAATAAAGAATAGATACTGTAATTCTTTCGGCATTGCAACACGCTCAAACGTATCAATTAAATCGGCATAATCTTTTGTATAAATATCTGACATTGCAGGTTTGTTGATTGCATTTCGTCCTAAAAAATCAATTTTAGCCATTAAATGCGGGTGATTATATCCAATTGCAGTCGAAGCAAACATCGAAAATAAATCCAAATATTCTACTCCATTTTCATCCACCACATAAGAACCATGCGATTTGTCCATGTCCATTACAATTGGATATCCGTCTGCTAATATATGTTTTGCTAATCTTTCGTGTACTGTACTCATTTTTTTAAAATTTAAAAGTCAAACTTAATTCCTTGCGCTAATGGCACTTCTGTGGAATAATTAATGGTATTCGTTTGTCGTCGCATATACGCTTTCCAAGCATCTGATCCAGACTCGCGGCCACCACCTGTTTCCTTCTCACCACCGAAAGCACCTCCAATTTCGGCACCAGACGTACCGATATTAACATTTGCAATTCCACAATCAGAACCTTTTTGACTTAAAAACAATTCAGCTTCACGAAGATTATTTGTCATAATCGAAGATGATAAACCTTGTGCCACATTATTCTGAATTTCGATTGCATTTAACACATCTCCCGAATATTTGATTAAGTATAAAATCGGTGCAAAAGTTTCATGTTGAACAATTTCAAAATGATTTTCTACCTCAGCAATAACGGGTTTCACATAACAACCGCTCTCAAAACCATTTCCTTCTAAAACTCCTCCTTCAACGATGATTTTCCCACCTTCTTGGTTGATTTTTTCTATTGCTTTCGAATACATCTCTACAGCTTGTTGATCAATTAATGGTCCAACATGATTCGATGTATCCAAAGGATTTCCAATTTTAATTTGTTTGTAAGCATTTACTAATGATTCTTTTACTTTATCATAAATCGACTCATGAACAATTAGACGCCTTGTCGTTGTACAACGTTGTCCTGCCGTACCAACAGCTCCAAATACAGCCGAAGTCAGCATAATCTTAAGGTCAGCATCTGTTGTAACAATAATCGCATTGTTTCCACCTAATTCTAAAATTGTTTTACCTAAACGAGCAGCAACCACTTTGTTCACTTCAATTCCCATTCGCGTAGAACCTGTTGCAGAAACCAATGCTACACGACGATCTGCTGCAATCAATTCACCGATTGATTTATCACCCATCACCAAAGAAGAAACGCCTTCTGAAATATCATTACTTTTTAAAACTTCTGCTAAAATGTGTTGACATGCAACTGCACACAAAGGTGTTTTCTCGCTCGGTTTCCAAACGACAACGTCTCCACAAACCAATGCCAAACATGTATTCCAAGCCCAAACAGCTACTGGGAAATTAAAAGCTGAAATCACACCAACAATTCCAAGTGGATGATATTGATCGTACATACGATGCAATGGTCGTTCTGAATGAATAGTCGAACCATACAATTGACGTGATAACCCAACAGCAAAATCACAGATATCAATCATTTCCTGCACTTCTCCTAAACCTTCTTGATATGATTTCCCCATTTCATACGAAACCAATTTTCCCAAAGAAGCCTTTTTCTCACGAAGTTTATCCCCAAACTGACGAACTATCTCCCCTCTTTTTGGAGCAGGAATCATTCGCCATTCTTTGAAAGCTGTTTGAGCTTTGGTGATAACTTCTTCGTAATCATCTTTTGTTGATGATATTACTTTTCCAATTAATTTTCCGTCTACTGGGGAGTAAGAAGAAAGCTCTTCACCTTTTCCAAACCAAGTACTTCCTATCGATGTTCCGAGATTTTCGGAAGAAATACTCAATTCTTTTAATTCGTTTTCTATCATTTTTTTGTGTTATTTTGTGGTTTTAACTTTTACCTAAATTAGTCAAAAGTTCCATAAATTAAAATTTTTAATAAATTTTATTCATAATAATTTTTAATTTACTGAATAATCTTTAGATTTAATAAAATAAAACTGCATAAAATGAATTTAACTACAGATTATTTTAAGATTGATGATTTGTTAACTGAAGAACATAAATTAATTCGTCAATCTGTTCGAGATTTTGTGGACAACGAAATAAAACCTGTTATAGATGATGCTGCACAACATCATAAAGATATCCCTGATTTAATGAAAAAATTAGGTGCAATTGGTGCATTAGGTCCATACATACCAGAAGAATATGGAGGCGCTGGTTTAGATCAAATGTCCTATGGATTAATCATGCAAGAATTAGAACGTGGCGATTCCGCTGTACGATCTGCTGCATCTGTGCAATCTTCTTTGGTCATGTATCCTATTTATGCATTTGGTTCTGAAGAACAAAAACGCAAGTATTTACCAAAATTAGCTTCTGGAGAATTCATCGGAAGTTTTGGATTAACAGAACCTAATCACGGCTCTAATCCAGGTGGAATGGAAACTCGTCTAACAAAAAATGGAGATCATTATGTGTTAAATGGAGCAAAAATGTGGATTACAAATTCGCCAATTTGTGATATTGCTGTTGTTTGGGCAAGAGATGAAGAAGGAAAAATAAGAGGTGTAATTGTAGAACGCGGAATGCCAGGTTTTACAACACCAGAAACATTAAACAAATGGTCATTAAGAGCTTCTAAAACAGGTGAATTAGTTTTTGAGAATGTAAAAATCGAAGAAAGTCATATTTTACCAGAAGTGAATAGTTTACGTGGCCCTTTATCATGTTTAAACTCGGCTCGATACGGAATATCTTGGGGTGTAATTGGCGCTGCAATTGATTGTTACGAATCTGCTTTAAACTATTCATTACAAAGAACTCAATTTGGAAAACCGATTGCTTCTTATCAATTACAGCAAAAAAAATTAGCCGAATTTATTACAGAAATTACAAAAGCTCAGTTGTTATGTTGGCGATTAGGTACATTGAAAAATGAAAACAAAGCAACGCCAGAACAAATTTCTATGGCAAAGCGTAACAATGTAAAAATGGCTTTGGACATTGCAAGAGAGTCTCGTCAAATCATTGGTGCAATGGGAATTGTTGGTGATTTCCCTATGATGCGACATGCTGCAAACTTAGAATCTGTTATTACGTACGAAGGAACGCACGATGTTCACTTATTGATTACAGGTGCAGATATCACAGGAATTAATGCATTTGTGTAAGAATATTTTTCATACTAATAGATAATTTTATAGGTTTACAATTCGTTTGTAAACCTTTTTTAATTATCGCACATGAAATCGAAATCAATTTTATTTATTATGTTTTGTATTCAAGCGATTGCTTTGAATGCACAAGAAACCTACAAAATTACCTATGAACGATTTTCGAATGGTAAAAAAGTAATCGAAAGCAATCCAATACAAGTATTAGCTAATACGAAAGAAACCATTATTGGTAAGCAAGAAAGCTTTCATCACACGACAAACTATCCTGATGAAATGGTTTATTACACCAAAACAAATCCTTCTGTTATTTCATTGGTGACACAATTTGATTCGGTTCATTCTATTATCTCTAATGATTCAATTGCTCTAAATAAATCGGTTTTTACAATTACAAAAGAAACCAAACGTATTTTAGGTTTGCGTTGTAAGAAAGCAACAACCTCTATCAACTCAAACACTATCGATGTTTGGTTTGTCGATAATATGGACATCAATGCTGCGCCAACAATAGTGGGAATGAGTTTGGGATTTGTGTTAGAGTTTACACGTAATAATAATATGACCATTCGAGCATCGAAAATAGAACGTCAAAAAGAACCTATTCCAAGCCAATATATTGCAAAAGAATTACTACAAGAACCTGTCGATATCTTAACTTATAAAGATATTATCTGGAAAAGTAAGTTTGTAGACATTCCACTTTTAACCAATCAACAGATAAATTTCAGCAATAACTTCCTATCAAACGATTCGATTTATCGCTTTGCCAATGGAACTGTTGTGGTCAGAAAAATAAAACTTCCGTTGATTAAAGAAGGAAGTCAAATTTTCTTAAATGTTACACAACAATCAAATGGAGATGCTTATGACCGTACAGGTTCGGTTTTTTTGATCCCGCGCGATTCTAAAATCACGTTTATGGATGCTTTGCAAAAAGGAATCAATCAATTGCCTGTATACACTGCGCCAAACAACAAGAAGTATCAAGGTTATTTTTTGACAGAAAATTATACACCAACTATTGAATTGATGCGATTCTTTACACCTTTTGGCATTAATAAATTTAATCACATACAACTGAAAGGTCAATCATGGGAAACAGAAGCAAAGTACCGTCAAGAGATCACAGAATTGCAACGATTATTGTCTAATCAAGAGGTTTTAGTTGGATTTTTTATCGGAAATTATGATCAAGGTGGGCATACAATTTCAGCCAATATCACAGTTCATCCTTCCAATTCTTCAACTCTTCCAAACAAAAAAGTGCAACCTATTTTCAACACAACAAACATCATGGAAATGGCAGGTCAAGAATACCCTTCTTTGTTTGATAATCCGAATGGTTTTACAGTTGAATTTACGCTGAAAGAAGATTATAACAATGCGAAATTACGCTTTACAACGACTGGACATGGTGGCTGGGAAAACGGAGACGAATTTGTACCAAAGGAAAATAGTGTTTTTCTTGATGGACAAAATGTGTTCAATATCATTCCTTGGCGACAAGATTGTGGGTCGTATCGTGCTTACAATCCTGCTTCGGGAAACTTTGACAATGGGTTATCTTCCTCTGATTACAGCCGTTCTAATTGGTGTCCAGGCACAGTTACAAACCCATTTTTTATAGATTTAGGGAACTTAAAAGCGGGAAAACACAGCTTGCAGGTTAAGATTCCTCAAGGAAAACCAGAAGGAAACGCGTTTAGTTATTGGAATGTTTCGGGGGTTCTTTTAGGAGAATAAACTGATAGTGATTTGAAACCTGCGCAGGTTTTTACATGAACATCAAAAGCCCTGTAAATACAGGGCTTTTGATTCTATAAAATTTATGATATTTAACTAAAAACTACATGTTTCTTCTGTACTGACCACCTACTTTGAATAAAGCATCTGTAATCTGCCCAAGAGAACAAACTTTGGTCACATCCATCAACGCTTCAAATATATTACCGTTCTGAATAGCGATTTGTTGTACTTTCTCTAACCATACTTTTGCTTGTTCTTCTTTCGATTGATGCAAGCGTTCTTTCGTTTTAATTTGGAATTGTTTTTCCTCTTCTGTTGCACGAATAACCTCTGCCGGAACCACTGTTGGCGAACCTTTAGAACTTAAGAACGTGTTTACACCAATAATTGGGAACGTTCCGTTGTGTTTCAACGTTTCGTAATACAACGATTCTTCTTGTATTTTAGAACGTTGATACATCGTTTCCATCGCGCCTAAAACACCTCCACGCTCTGTAATACGATCAAACTCTTGTAAAACCGCTTCTTCCACTAAGTCGGTTAACTCTTCGATAATGAACGAACCTTGAATTGGATTTTCGTTTTTCGCTAAACCTAATTCTTTGTTGATAATCAACTGAATAGCCATTGCTCTACGTACCGATTCTTCTGTTGGCGTTGTAATCGCCTCATCGTACGCATTGGTATGCAACGAGTTACAGTTGTCGTAAATCGCATATAATGCTTGCAACGTTGTACGAATATCGTTGAAATCAATTTCTTGTGCGTGTAACGAACGACCAGATGTTTGAATATGATACTTCAACATTTGCGCTCTTTCGTTCGCTCCGTATTTATTCTTCAAGGCTTTTGCCCAAATTTTACGCGCCACACGACCAATTACTGAATATTCTGGATCGATACCATTTGAGAAGAAAAACGATAAGTTTGGTCCAAACGCATTGATATCCATTCCGCGAGATAAATAATATTCCACATACGTAAATCCATTTGCCAACGTAAACGCCAATTGTGTAATTGGATTCGCTCCTGCCTCTGCAATATGGTAACCCGAAATAGAAACCGAATAGAAGTTACGAACATTTTGATTGATGAAATACTCTTGAACATCTCCCATCAAACGCAACGCAAACTCAGTACTGAAGATACATGTGTTTTGTGCTTGATCTTCTTTTAAAATATCTGCCTGAACCGTTCCACGAACTTGTGCCAACGTGTTTTTCTTAATTTCAGCATACACCTCTGCAGGTAAAACTTGATCTCCAGTTACACCTAACAACATCAATCCTAAACCATCGTTCCCTTCTGGTAAATCGCCATTGTAACGTGGTCTTTCTAAGCCTTTGTCTTCGTAAATAGCTTTAATTTTCGCTTCCGTTTCTGCTTCTAAACCATTTTCCTTGATGTATTTCTCACAGTTTTGATCGATAGCCGCATTCATAAAGAACCCTAACAACATAGGTGCAGGACCGTTAATGGTCATCGAAACCGATGTCATAGCATGTGATAAATCGAAACCAGAATACAATTTTTTTGCATCATCTAAACAACAAATCGAAACACCTGCATTACCAATCTTACCGTAAATATCAGGACGATGCCCTGGATCGTTTCCGTATAAAGTCACCGAGTCAAAAGCTGTTGACAAACGCTTCGCTGGCATGCCTTTCGACACATAATGAAAACGTCTGTTAGTACGTTCTGGTCCACCTTCACCTGCAAACATACGCGTTGGATCTTCTCCTTCGCGTTTAAACGGATATAATCCCGACGTAAATGGAAACTCTCCTGGTACGTTTTCTTGTAAAACCCAACGTAAAATATCGCCCCAAGCTTCGTACTTTGGCAACGCAATTTTAGGGATTTGTAAGTGCGATAACGACTCAGAATGTGTCTGAATTTTAATCTCTTTATCGCGAACTTTAAACGTATAAACCGGATTTTTATATTTATTTACCTTTTCATCCCAAGTTGTAATAACTTCCCAGTTGAAAGGATCTAAGTTCATTTTATATTTATCAAATTCTGCTAAAAGAACTTTTACTAAATCAGCGTTGTCTGTCCCAGTAACTTCGACTCCATGCGGAGTGACAGTAGGCATTTTACCAGAAAGCGTTTCGATTGTTTTGAAAAAACCGTACAACTTCTGTGCAACTTCTTTTTGAGAAACTACTTTTGCATCGTAACCTCTATTATTTTCAGCAATTTCAGATAAATAACGAGTACGAGCAGGCGGAATCACAAAGATTTTCTCTGACATCTCCTTTGTAATTTCAAAAGTAGATTTCAAATCAGCTCCCGTTTTTTCAACCACTTTATCAATAATAGACTTGTATAATTGATTCGTTCCTGGATCGTTAAATTGAGAGGCTATTGTTCCAAAAACTGGCATTTCATCAGGATTTACATCCCACAGATTATGATTGCGTTGGTATTGTTTTTTCACATCGCGTAACGCATCTAAAGCACCACGTTTATCAAATTTATTGATCGCAACAATGTCAGCAAAATCTAACATGTCGATTTTTTCTAACTGCGTTGCAGCACCAAATTCTGGTGTCATGATGTACAATGATGCATCCGAATGATCTAAAATTTCGGTGTCCGATTGTCCAATTCCTGAAGTTTCTAAAATAATCAAATCATATTGCGCCGCTTTCAAAACCTGAATCGCTTCCTCTACATATTTAGACAAAGCTAAGTTTGATTGACGAGTTGCTAACGAACGCATGTACACACGAGGGTTGTTAATTGAATTCATACGAATACGATCGCCTAACAACGCTCCTCCTGTCTTCTTTTTTGAAGGATCAACTGAAACCAACGCAATTGATTTCTCTGGAAAATCAATTAAAAAACGACGCACTAATTCATCAACCATAGAAGATTTCCCTGCTCCACCTGTTCCAGTAATTCCTAAAACTGGTGCCGATTTATCTGCTACTTTATCATAGTCAAAGGCTTTTAAAAAGTCCTCTTCGCGATTTTCTGCTAACGAAATTAAACGAGCAATCGTTGTGATGTCTTTATCTTGTAACGATTGATACACATCTTTTCCGTTTGGTAACTCTAAAGCACCTGTAGGGAAATCAGATTTCTCAACCATATCGTTAATCATTCCTTGCAAACCTAATTCGCGCCCATCATCTGGAGAATAGATACGTGTAATTCCGTAATCCATCAATTCCTTGATTTCTGAAGGTAAGATAACTCCACCTCCACCACCAACGATGCGGATATGACCTGCTCCTCTTTCTTGAAGCAAATCGTACATATACTTAAAATATTCGTTATGACCACCCTGATATGATGTCATAGCAATTGCATTTGCATCTTCTTGAATGGCTGTATTTACAACATCTTCAACAGATTTATCGTGACCTAAATGTATAACCTCGCAACCTGTTGCTTGGATAATACGACGCATGATATTAATAGCAGCATCGTGCCCATCAAACAAAGCAGCAGCAGTTACAATACGCACTTTGTTTTTAGGATGATAAGCCTCTTGTATAGGATGTACAAACTTTTCTTTCTTTTCTTCTTGAGTAATTTGTGACATTTATTTGTGATTTTGATTTTTAATGACTCTTGCTAAGATAGTATAATTTTTAAACTAAAAATATACCTATAAATTATCATATCAAGTAAAATAAACAAATAACATTGACAGGTTCATAAATTTTCTTTTGATTTTATTGCAATATATCATTAACTTTAAAAGCACTAAACTGAATTATATGAATACTTATACTTTGAAAAACCTTTCTGAATTTTCTGAATTGAATGAACAAATGATTACATTATGGAATAAGAAGTATAAGCTTTTTACGGAAGAAAAAATTAATCAAAATACTTTATTTGATCACGAAAATTTAAAGAAATTAATACTGATCTCTTTTCTTAATGAATCAAATAAAAAAAATACGATTGAGAAATTGAGTTTAAAGACAATTTCCGAATTACAAGTTATTTGTGAATTTGAGATACAAACTTATCTTCAAAATAATAAAAATTATCGTCCATTAATTAAACTAATGGTTTGTTCGTGTTTTTCGTATGATGCGAAGTTTTTTGATACAGTCTTAACCATTTGCTTCAAAAAATTAGGCATTGGGATTTGTTGTAACGACATTGTATTTCCTTTTTTGAGTCTTATGTCAGAAATACTTGCAAAGTATTCAATACAAGAATCATTGATTTCATTTTCTAATAATTTAATTCGAAAACATCTTTTTTATCTTATTAAATCAATAAATCAAACAGAAACGAATAATCGCAAATGGATGTTGTTTTTACCACAAGATGAATTTCATGATTTAGAACTGTTATATTCTTATTTATTTTTAAAAATAAACAATGAAAAAGGAATTTATTTAGGTGAAAATCAAAGTTTAAAATCTATTATAGAATGTTTGGAACATCTAAACATCACCCATATCGTTATTTACATCAGTGAAAATTATAATATAAATACGCTAACAGATTATATCATCACTATCAAAAAAAAATATCCTACAATCACTATTTTTTTAACAAGCTATAAACCTTTAAAAGAGAAAATAACAGATAAAATCCCATATATTAATATCAATTCTCCTCAGATGTTTAATGCATATCTAAAAAAAATTATGATGATGTAATTGGCTATTTTATTTTCCAATCAATTGGCTGAATATTTTTAGCTTCTAAAAATGAATTGGTTTTAGAAAAAGGTTTACTTCCCCAAAATCCTCTGTAAGCTCCTAATGGAGACGGATGTGCAGATTCGATCACAAAATGTTTAAAACGATCTATTTTTGCACCTTTTTTTTGTGCATAGGCTCCCCATAATATAAACACTACGTTGTCTTTTTTATCTGAAAGCTGTTGTATCACAGCATCTGTAAACTTTTCCCAACCTTTCTTTTGATGTGATCCAGGATTAGATGCTTCAACGGTTAATGTTGCATTCAATAAAAGAACACCTTGTTTTGCCCAAGGTTCTAAATTACCTGAAGTAGAAATTTCAATCTCCAAATCATTCTTTAATTCTTTGTAAATATTGCGTAAGCTTGGAGGTAATTTAATTCCATCTGCAACAGAAAAAGACAATCCATTCGCCTGTCCTTCCCCATGATAGGGATCTTGCCCAATTAAAACGACTTTAACATTCTCAAATGATGTATTATCAAAAGCAGAAAATATTTTGGATGCTGGAGGGTAAATTGTTTTTGTTTGGTATTCATCTCTAACAAAATCAATCAATTTTATAAAATAATCTTTCTCAAATTCATCCTTCAATACTTCTTTCCAAGTCGCATCAATCTTCACATCCATTTTTCACTTTTATTACGGAAACAAAATTATGCGTAAATTTGTATCAATGCAAATATCAGAACAAACTTTAAAGGATTTAGAATTTAATGCGGTACAAAAAGAAATCGCAGAATTTGCTTATACAGAAAAGGTTGAAGGATTTATTCATCAATTAAAACCTTATGAAGATCACCAAATTTTGGTGCAGGACCTTCAGACGACAAATGAATATTTGAAAACATTTGAAACGGGAAATCGTTTTCCTTTTTCAGAATATTATATTTTAGATGAAAATCTGAGTCGATTAGAAATCGAAAATTATTATTTGCCAGCCGAAGAATTTTTCAAAATCAAGGCCAATACACTTCAAGTAAAAGAAATCTTGAAATATTTGACGCTTTTTCATGAGTACACACCTGTTTTATTCGAGAAAGCTTCGACGATTAACTACGAAAAAAATATCGTAAAATTAATTGATCAAGTATTCAATAAATTTGGAGAAATAAAAGATGATGCAAGTCCAGCTTTAAAAATTGTACGTGATAGACTTCGTCATTTAAATGGTCGTATTACCGAATTATTTAACAAATCGATGAGTTATCATTCTGATTATTTGGATGATATTCGCGAATCTGTTATTGGAAATCGTCGAGTTTTAGCTGTAAAATCTGCGTTAAGAAAACGTGTAAAAGGTCAATTTTTAGGAACATCAAAAACAGGATCAATTACATTTATTGAGCCAGAAAGTGTTCTAAATCCTCGTCGTGAATGGGAAGAATTGAAAGAAGAAGAAAAACATTTGATTATTCAAATTTTATTGGATTTAACTGCTCAAATTGCGGAATACAAACCTCATCTTGAAGAATATCAAACGTTTTTGGAATACATTGATTTTACACAAGCTAAAGCAAATTATGCGTATTTAATCAATGGTATTTTACCCGAAATTTCAGAAAAGAGAATCATTAAATTAGTGGATGCGTTTCATCCGGTTTTGTATTTAAACAATAAAAGAAAAACACAAAAAACAATTCCACAAAGTTTAGAAATAAATGAAGATTGCCGAATCATTATTATTTCTGGACCAAATGCAGGGGGAAAATCCATCACATTAAAAACAATTGGTTTATTGCAATTGATGATTCAAAGTGGAGTTTTGGTTCCTGTAAAAGAAGAAAGTCAATTTGGATTTTTTGATCAAATTTTTACCGATATTGGGGATAATCAGTCGATTGAAAATCATTTATCAACCTACAGTTATCGTCTAAAACAAATGTCGTATTTTTTGAAAAATGCAGATGACAAAACATTATTATTGGTTGATGAATTTGGTACGGGCTCTGACCCTGAATTAGGTGGTGCATTAGCAGAAGTATTCTTTGAAGAGTTTTATGAACGAAATTCTTTTGGCGTTTTTACAACGCATTACACCAATATCAAATTGAGTGCTGAAAGCTTACCAGAAGCGATAAATGCTTGTATGTTGTTTGATAAAAAAACGCTCGAACCACTTTATCGTTTAGAAATTGGGCAAGCTGGAAGTTCGTTTACATTTGAAGTAGCAGAGAAAAATAAAATTCCTTACCGTTTGATTAATCGTGCGAAGAAAAAAGTTGAAAGTGAAAAAGTAAGTTTAGATAAAACTATTTTAAAACTTCAACAAGAAAAATTCGAAATTCAAAAAACGAAAGATCATGTTGAAGAGTTACGCGAAACGAATATTGAACATAATGAAAAATTAGAACTAACGAACGAAAAAATTCAGCAAAAATTATATGATTTCCAACAATTATATGATCGTGAACAAAAACGTTTGAAATTGGGTGAACGTATTTCGGACATGGCTGATTCTTACTTAAAAACGAAGAATAAAAAACAAATGATTGCCAATTTCTTGAAGTTGATTGAAATGGAAAATTCGAAAAAGACGAAAGAAGTTCAACAGTTAAAGAAAATCGAAAAAATTGTAGAGAAAGAAGTTAAGCGAGAATTAAAAGAAAATTCAGAAACAATTTCTCAACAAAAACAAGTCATTAAACAGAAAGAAAAAGCTGAAACGAAGAAAAAAATTGAGGCATTGAAAGTTGGTGATCGTGTCAAAATTCATGGTTCATCGAGTGTTGGAACGATAGATAAATTGAAAAAAGATACCGTTTTTGTAAATTACGGCTTATTTACAACTCAAATCAATGTCAATGAAGTATATAAAATTTAGTTTTTTCATTTTATTATTAAGTTTTCAGTCTTGTTTATGGCAAGAAGATGACAGCAAACATTATTCTTGTTCTTTTACAGTTGATGTAACAGATTGGAACAAAACCTTGAATAATTGCAAGTATACCGTCACTATCAACAATAGAGGAATGATGAATGAGAAAGGTATTTTTCAATTTAAATTTAAAAATGCTTCAAAAATTTATTCGAAACATTCGGCTATATATACAATTCAAGAAGGGATTAATACTATTCCGATAGAAATAAGTAATTGTAATTTTGCAGATGAAATAATTGATGTTTGTTTTATGCAATATAAATAAGGACTTCTAAATTGAAGTCCTCATTCTTTTAATCTTTTTCTACACCTCGATTAATCATTCCACCAGATTTTCCCATTGATTTTTCCATTTCTTGATCAAATTCTTCTTTGGTTACTTTTTTTGATCTATTCGGTAATTCGATCTTTCCTGTATAGGATTTTATATCTATAGCATTAAAAGTAACATTAGAAAATGACGATGCAAATTTCACTTGTAAAATGAGACCTGGTAATCCATTTAAACGAGAAGGTCCATCGCGAAAAGGTAAATCTGGCGCGTACCACGCTTCTACTGTTTGTTTTGGATTTGTATAGGTTGCTTTTCTTACATTATAACCTAAGATTGTTGACTCTTCTTTACTCAATATCCAAGGGAAAGTTTGGATGGAATCTTTGATAAATAATTTGGGTTTCATTTCACTATTTTCATACAATTCTTTTGTATTAAAATTTTTATAGATATTAGAACCTATATTACTTGATAGCCCAAAAAAAGTTCCTCGATGTTGCTCATTATTGATACGTTCTATTTTTTCAAAATTAGAATTCTTAGAATTTACAAATAACTCATAATAATATCTTTTATTCTCAGAATTGATGAGTATTTCTTCATTTTTTACTGATATTTTTTTAGACGTACTTCTATCAAATTCTTGTTTTACTTCGTATTCTACACGAATGGCATCTTGCGAAACTCCAATTATTGGCAGAAGAATAAATAAATATTTTAGCATTTTTGTATCGTTTTAGCTCTACTAATATAGAAATAAAATTTAAATCATTTTAAATAATCTTCAACATAAGGAATATCATTCTTTAAGGTAAAAAATATTCGTAAATTAGCGTAAAGATAAGATGAACGCTTGATTTCATTAGGAGTTTAGTAGAATTTGATTTAATGATTTTTATTAATTATATGTTATAAATAATATTTATAGTTTAATCTATAATTGAAATTAAAAATCTATTGACTATTGAGATTATCGGCCTAAATTTGCATCAGTAAAAGAGATAAAAACTTTAATTAGTTTTATCAAATTAAGAATTATTAAACAAAATATAAAAACTAAAATTATGTCATTAGTAGGAAAAAAAGCGCCTTTATTTACAGCGCCAGCAGTAATTGATGGAGACGAAATCGTAGAAAACTTTTCAATGCCAATCGGAGAGAAAAATATCGTTTTATTTTTCTACCCAAAAGACTTCACATTTGTTTGTCCAACAGAATTACACGCTTTCCAAGCTAAATTAGCTGAATTCGAAAAAAGAGATGCTGTTGTAATCGCTGCTTCTTGTGATTCAGAAGAAACTCACTTAGCATGGTTAAACACTGCTAAAGATAACGGAGGTATCGAAGGTGTTACTTACCCAATCGTTGCAGATTTAGCTAAAACTATTGCTATGGACTATGGTGTATTAGCAGGTGAGTATGTGTACAACGAAGAAAACGATTCATTAAAATTTGAAGGAGCTCCAGTTGCTTACCGTGGTACTTTCATCATCGACAAAAATGGAGTTGTTCGTCACGAAACAATCAACGATTTACCATTAGGTCGTAACATCGATGAGTATGTACGTTTATTAGACGCAATTTTACACGTTGAGAAATACGGTGAAGTTTGTCCAGCTAACTGGGAAGAAGGAAAAGATGCTATGAACGCTACTAAAGATGGTGTAGCTTCTTACTTAGCTTCTCACTAAAAAAATAACTTGGAATCTTAGAATTCCAAAATTCACGGAGAGGCTGTCTAAATTTTGACAGAAGATTTTTAACTGATTTATTTTCAATGTAAAATCACTAAGTTAATACCTTAGACAGCCTTTTTTATATCCAATTTTTAACACTTTAAAAATTAAAAAAATGTTTGCAGAATTAGAACAAGATAACTTAGCACAAGTAGTTGCTGATAACAATATCGTAATTGTACAATATGGTGCTGGATGGTGCGGAAACTGCCGTTTGGTAAAACCAAAATTCAAAAAATTAGCTGCTGAATACGAAGGTCAAGCAGAATTTTTATATGTTGATGCTGAGAAATTAGTAGAATCAAGAAAATTGGCTGAAGTTCCAAATTTACCAACTTTCGCTGTTTTCAAAGGAGGAGTTAATGTAGGACAAGTAACTGCATCTAAAATTGATGCTGTAAAAGAATTGATCAATGAAGCTGCCGGTATTTAAAAATTTAGCAAAAAACGTTTCGATTGAAGCAATGGAAACGGCTTTAGAAGTTTTAGAAGTTTATGCTGATTCTCCAGCGGTTAAAGAGCCAGAGCAAGAAGTAATCGGTGAAATGATTTCTAACATTTGTGGAGCAATGGAAATGAAACAAATGATGGAAGAAGAAGGAATGGACGAGCGTACTGCTGCCAATACTTTCATGCAACGTGTGATGGGTTCTATCGATAAATAAGATATTACACACTTTATATAAAAAAAGGATTTCGAATGAAATCCTTTTTTGTTTTTTAATTATTGTTTAAATAATTCATTAAATTTTCTCTCCTCCTCTTTCATCATTTCATCAAATTCTACTTGAGTTATCGATTTCCCATTCGTAGGTTTTTCTATTTTCAATCTTTCATTTAATTCAACCTTTGTTGCTAAATAAATTTGTTTGTTTACGGAATTTTCTTCTTTATTCGTCAAAATTAATTTTAGAATAATTCCTGGTAATCCTTCATAATTAGAAGGTCCGTTTCTATAGTTTAGTTTTGGTGCATACCAAGCTTCAACAAATGAATTTTCTGAAACTTGTAAAGTTGCTTTTTTAACATCGAACCCTAAAATTTTATCTTTATCTTTTCCTAATATCCAATTTTTGGTTGTTATAGAATCTGTTATTAACATTTTTTTTCCGTTATAGTTAACTTCAGAAAGAGTTGATTTTTCAACTAAATTTTTATAATAAATTCCTCCTGGTCCACTTATAAAGGAAATTGACACTCCTGATCTACCCTGAGAGTTATCAATTCTATCTATTCTTTGGAAAAGCGATTCTTTATCAGAGCTTAATAACTCAAAATACAATCTATTTTCGTTACTGTTTTTTAATCGTTCTTTGACAACAGCATCTTTTGCATTTTCAATATCAAATTCATTTCTAAATTCGTATTCTATTTGTAGTCTTTCTTGGCAAAATGTATTTACAAAACACAATAACATTACAAATGAAAGTATATTTTTCATATAGATTCTTATTTTTTTCTAATTTCTGTGGCTTTGGATAGTTAATTGAATCATAAATTATTTTCCCATTCAAATAATAATTCTAAATCTATTCTTTCTCCTTTTGGGAATATAAAATTTCTGTCTATTTTTCTTAATTTTTCTTTAACTCTTTCTGGCGTTTCAAATTTTAATTGTGGATATTCTTTAATGCTTTTAACAGCATACGTTTTATTTTCTACAGGATTTTTTATTGTACTTACTTCTATCTTTTTCACGTCCTTTAATTGCCAAGAATATCTCCCTCTGTCTTCATTAACACTTACTATTGCGCCAGGAAGTCCATGCAATTTCCATGGTCCAACATTTACAGGAATATCTAATGTGTACCAAGCAGTATAGTTTCGCCCTCTGAAAGTAGCCGTTGCTTTTTTTAGATTATAATCATTTTCTACTTTTGTTTCATTTGATAATTCCCATTTAATAGTTGGAATTTTTTCTGTAAAATTCATCATTTCAATATCAATCTGTTCTTGAATGACCATTTCTAATTTTTTGAAATTACTATAAATTAATTCATTATCAATCATCTTTTCTTCTATAACTAATGAAGTACTGTTTTTTTCACTCTTTGCTTTTTCTTTTAGTTTAATTACTGTATATAAACTTACCTTATTAGGAACATCATATACTAATGTTGTGTTATATGTATTTGTTCTATTCAATATTGAAACATAATTATTAAACTGATAATCAAGTTGATAATTTTGTGCATATATAGAATTAGCAATACAAAATAAAACGATTAATAATAGTGGCTTTAATTTCATTTTTTTTTTATTTATTTTGTCCAGAACTAAAATAAGTTGACACTAAATCAACTTATTTTTTTAGAATTTGTTTTGTAGTAACATTTCCTTTATTGTCGATTAATTTTAAAATATAATTTCCTTTTGAGAAATTTCTAATATCGATTTTAGTTGTTATCGAAGATTGATGGATTAATTTTCCACTGATATCATAAATTTCTACTTTCGATAAAATATTATCCGATTTAATGTAAACAAAATCTGTCGTTGGATTTGGGTAAATTTCTACTGATGAATTATTAATATAATTCTCTGATGTAGATAATTTTGCATCTTTGATAATGACAATTTTATTGTCTGAAGTGTTAAATGCATAGCATCCTTTTCCACAGTTAATTATAGATCCTGTGTAACCAAAAGCTTGAGAAATTGGTAAATTATCAGCCAATAAAAATGTTTCGGCATTGAATCGTTTGAAAGAGATATTACCATTCCAATCGTAACTTGCAAAACATGCTTGATCTGTATTTTCATCGTAAACAACAGGTCCAGTTACATTAGGAAATTGACCTATAACAAATGGTTGAGTTGTTACATCTACAACTTTTCCGTCGTACGAATACATTTTGTTGTTAAAATAGCTAAAATTTAAGTTAAATCCTGATAAAACACTTCCCGAAAGACTTACATTTGAAACACCTCCGTTATTAACAGATAGTCTTCTTATCCCGTATTCTGTCGATTCGTTGTTATAACCGATTAAAGAATTTGCACTCGTAAACTCGATAACGTTACTTCCTGAATGACCTGGAGTTGTTGTAGGTCTCATTACATTATCATCGTAAATTGCTACTCCTCCATGTCTTGGTGTTACGGATTTATAACGTCGAGAAACCGCTATAGTATTGGCTTTACCTGGCATAACTTCTATATCCTCTACATAAAATGACCCCAGAAAAGAATCTGCTCCTAAACTAAATTGCAAATCTGCTTTTTGATTTGGAACATCAAATCTTCTAACGATAGAAGCTCCATCAAAACCTGCGTAAATATATTTACCATCATCAGAAATAGCCAAAACAGTAGGTTCACTTCCCATGAAAACAGTTTTTTCTAATTGAAAAGTTTCTAAATTCACAATTCCAATACTATTGCCATTTGATCCGTTTGCGCTGGAAATACTTGCATAGATTTTATTTGATACTTTGTCGTAAACAATATCATTTGCAGTTACATCAACTGTATATACGTTTAGTTGAGAAAAGCTACAAATAGATGTAGAGATAAATAAAAAGGATAAAAATTTTTTTTATAAGCAATTTTATCTTATACAATTAGTTGTTTTTAATTACTTCCAAATATATACTAAATAACTAATCATTTAACAAAAAAAGCAGTTATTCAACTGCTTCTTCTACTTCTTCATTCATATTATTTTCTAATTCACTTAAAGCTAAATTTAATGAAATCTCCGTGCAATACTTTGAACCTAAATCCAATCCTTTTTGAAGAAATTCTTCAGCTTTTTCTTTCTCGCCCGTAAAATAATAATAGTTATAAAACAATCCGTATCCATCTGGGTTTCCTAAATCAAGTACGCGTTGTGCCAATTGCTCTAACTCTTTATTGGATTCCAATTTCAACTCTTCTGTAGCTGATAAAGTCTCAAAAATACCACCTGATTGTTCAGCAAATTTATACGCAAATACTATTTTACAACTTTCGTCAAAACCATCTTTACAAAGTTTAGCATTTGCTTTTTCGTTTTCTTTTAACTTTCGATTCAAACCTTCTTCATCAAAATCAAACAAATAACTTGCATTATTTTTAAAATTAATGTCATAATTTTGAGCCATCCAACCTGCTCGTTGTGCTAATTTAGCCTCTGTTTGCGGTTTATTTTCGAAAGATTTTAGATTAGATTTGTATACTTTTTTATCAACCCAATCTGAAATTCCTTTTAATTGATTCTTTTCTTTTTTGAAGATAAAAACTGTTTTCTCTACAAAAATCACTACTGAATCGTTGCGCTCAAAAAACTCGTACCCTTCTTCGTCAAATTCAGTGATTGTTACTTTTCCTTTTCCATCAAATTTTAATGGATTGTATAATTCATCCTTTGACTTTGTTGTAAAAACACCTTCTAATGTATTGGTAACTTGTTGAGCAAAAAGAGTTGACACTGCAAAAAGAGCTGTCAAAAGAAATATCTTTTTCATTTATAAAATTCTCAAAATTAATAATTGAATCAAAAATAAAGTTTTTAAATTTTAGAAAACTCACTAATTATAGTTAAAATAAAAAAAGTCGCTCCAAAATAGAGCGACTTCAATTATTAAATATCGAATTGAATGATTATTCTTCCCATTCTTCTTTTATTTGGCGTGATTGATAATCAGCAACCATTTCTGCTTCATAATCAATTTTTTCTCCTTTTGAGAATCGTCTTATTGCACTATCAAATAAGGAGTAAACTACTGGTACAATGATTAATGTAAGGAATAATGACGAAACTAATCCACCAATAATTACCCATGCTAATCCGTTATTCATCTCTGCTCCTGCCCCTTCTGCTAAAGCGATTGGAATCATACCAAACACCATGGCAATGGTTGTCATTAAAATTGGACGAAGACGCGCATGATTGGCTTGTACCAATGCATCATGAGTTGTTTCTCCTGCTTCTTTCCTATGGTTTGTAAAATCGACCAATAAAATAGCATTCTTACACACTAAACCGATTAACATAATCATTCCGAGAATCGTAAAAATATTCAACGAATTATTCGTTAAAGCTAAAATCAAGAAAACTCCGATTAATGATAATGGAATAGAGAATAATACTACGAATGGATAAACAAATGATTCGTACAAGGCTACCATGACCAAATAAACTAAAATAATTGCAGCCAATAATGCGTAACCTAATGTACCAAAACCTTCGTCTTGCATTTCTTTGTCTCCACCCCAAACATATGAAACTCCTGTAGGTCGTTTGTTATCTATTTTGTTTAATTTTTCTGTAAATTCATTTATAATATCGCCTGAAGTACGACCAACAGCCTGAGATTGAACTGTAACAGAAGGTGTTTTATCACGACGTTCTAAGAAACTTGGTCCAGAACTTTGCGTCACTGTTGCAAATTGATCCAAACGAATTTGTTGACCTTTATCATTCACAAAAATCAAACTACGAACATCATCAATATTCGAACGATTGAAATCATTGTATTGAATATTAATGTCATATTCGTATTCACCTGCTCTAAATTTACCATCGGTATTTCCAGAAAAAGCCGTTTGCATGGTTAATCCAACCGTTTGCAAATTCAATCCTAATAGAGCCATTTTATCGCGGTCAACTTGGACATTAATTTCAGGATTTCCAGTTTCAGTTGTTAATTTCACTTCCGAAGAACCTTTGATTTGTTCTAATTCTTGTTTGGCTAATTCGGCAAATATCATTGCACTTTCTACATTAGATCCTGTGACCACCAAAGCAATAGGCGCTTCTTCTGCACTAACAATACCTACTGGAACGGTTTTTACTTTTACTCCAACCAATTCTTTTTCTAATTCACGCTTTATTTTTGCAGCATAAATAAACGAATTGTCTTCACGTTCTGATTTATCATTCAAAATAACATCAATTTCCGCTTTGTAAGCTGTTGCTTGTGCTGCTCCGAACCCTTCAGAACTTTGACCAACAGTTGTAATCATATCGACTACTTCTTTTTTATTGCGTAAAAATTTCTCTGCTTTTTGCGTAACAAAATTTGATTCTTCGATTGTTGCATCTTTAGGTAATTCCATTTGAACCAAGAATTCTCCTTTATCCGTTTTAGGAAAAAACTCATTCCCAACATATTTTCCTCCAATTAAAACGCCAACAACTGCAAACAAAACAACAAAAACTCCAACAAAAACTCCAATACGTCGAGTAGTCGTTTTAAGACACCACTCTAACATATCTGAAATGAAGTGTGTAAATTTTGTTAACTGTTTTTCGAACCAAAGAATAAATTTTTCGAAAATATTTTTTCCTGTAATATGCTCTAATTTTCCGAAACGAGAAGACAACCAAGGGACAATTGTAAATGACGATAACAAGGATAATAAGGTTGCTATAACAACTGTCACACAAAATTGTGCAATAATATTCGCTACCAAACCTGTACTCATCGCAATTGGTAAGAATACAACTACAATGACCAATGTAATGGCTGTTACTGTAAATCCGATTTCTTTTGAACCATCATAAGATGCTCTAATCTTCGATTTTCCCATTTCCATGTGACGGTAAATATTCTCTAAAACAACAATGGCATCATCCACCAAAATCCCTACAACAAGAGATAAACCAAGTAAAGACATCAAGTTTAGCGTATATCCCATCAAGTACATTCCGATAAACGTTGCAATTAACGAAGCTGGAATAGAAACCATTACAATAAAGGCATTTCGAATACTATGTAAAAACAAAAGCATTACAACTGCAACCAAAACAACTGCTAAAAGCAAATCGAAAATAACATGATTTGCAGCTGCTAATGTAAAGTCAGAAGTATCATTTACAATCTGAATTTTCAATCCTTCTTTCTTATAATCTGTTTCAACTTTTTGGATCGTCTCCTTCATTAATTCAGAAACCGCAACTGCATTTGCGTCAGACTGTTTTACAACCTGTACAATAATCGCTGAACTTTGATTAACGCGTGCTATTTTCTCAACTTCTTTTTGAGAATCTTGTACAAAAGCAACTTCTGATAAACGAACTTGAATTCCATTATTCGAAGAAATAACTAAATTATTTAATTCTTCTACCGATTTATATTTACCAGAAAGACGGATAATCGTTGAGTTTTCGCGTGTTTTTACACTTCCTGTTGGAAAATCTAAATTAGATGTCAAAATTGCTTGTTGAATTTGAGGTACAGATAAACCATAACCTTTCAATTTCAAAGGATCTAAACTGACTTGAATTTCACGTTCTTGACCACCAATCAAATTTATTTGTGCGACACCTGTCACACGAGACAAAACTGGTTCTATTTTTTTATCTAATAAATCGTACAAATCTTTTTCTGTCAACTTATCAGATGTCACACCGGCTGTAATAATCGGTAAATCACTTAACGAGAATTTCGTCAAAGAAGGTGGATCAACATCGTCTGGTAAATCTTTTTCGATTGCATTAATCTTACGTTGCGCATCATTCAATGCTAAATCTGCATTCGCGTCAGAATTCAACGTTACCATTACAACTGATAAACTTTCGTAGGATTTCGATTCTACTTTTTTTACATTTTCTAAGGCTGCAACAGCATCCTCTATCTTTTTGGTAACAGAGTTTTCAACTTCGTTTGGAGAAGCTCCAGGATAAATTGTTGAAATTGTTACGACATTCGTTTCAAATTTTGGGATTAATTCGTATCCCATCTGTGTGTAACTAAACAATCCTCCCAAGGTCAAAATCGTGAATAACACGATAATCATTGTGGGACGTTTAATTGATATTTCTGCTATTTTCATGGAAAAATTATCTTACTTTACAACTTTCACTTTCGTTCCATCTTTCAGATTAATCTGACCACTTGTCACAATTTCAGCTCCTTCTTTAACTCCACTGATAATTTCAACTTCAGTTCCTACCGTTTTTCCAATGACAACTTTCGTTAGTTTTGCGATATTATTTTCAACGACAAAAACTTGTCCAGAACTAATCCCATTTACAAAAGCATTGGCTGGGATAACCAAAACATTTTTCCCTGCATTAACATCATCTTTTGTGGAAAAAATTGCTGTTCCATACATACCAGCTTTTAATCCCGAATTATTCGAAACTTGAATTTCTACTGGAAAATTTAACGAAGCATCTGCTTTAGGCGCAATAAAAGAAATTTTTCCTTCAAATTCTTGAGCTGGAAAAACACTTGCTAACACTTTGATTGTTTGACCAACTTTTAAATTCACAACTTCAGCTTCTGTAACTGTAACTTGTAATTTTAATTTTGATACATTTACAATATCAAACATTTGTGAACCTGGTGCTACAACAGAACCTGGTTCGATGTAACGTTTATTAATTACACCAGAAATTGTTGCTTTTACATTGGTATCGCGCACACGTAAATTTTGAGCAGAAACAGCTGCTCTCGCATTTTTTAATTGTAAACGCGAGTGATCCAATTGTTGCTTTGTTACTCCGCCTGTTTTGTATGCATTTTCGTAACGCTCATTGTCCACTATAGCATTTTGTAAATTATTTTGTGCTTGTGTCACATCAACTTCAATTGCATCTTTTTTAATTGTTGCCAATGTTTGTCCAACAGAAACATAGCTCCCCTCATCAACCAAAACACGCACAATTCGTCCTGAAATTTCAGACGGGAAACTCATTTCTTGAAACGGTGCAAATGTTCCGTTTGATGTATAATCTGTATTCAAGCTTTCGTATTTCGCTTTGACAGTATTCACCACCACCTCATCGGCACTTTCATTTACAATCGCAACCTCTTCTTCTTGCTTCGCTTTGTTATTTTTGATGATGTAAACTGCTCCTCCAATCAAGCCAGCAGCAATTAATATATAAAGTAAAGTTTTTACTGATTTCATAAACCGGTTCTATTATTGAATTAATGTGTTTAAATCTCCTTTGGCTTTTATTAAAGCTATTTCGGCAATTTTATATTCTAATAAAGCATTTGAATAATTATTTCGAGCAGCTGTTAACGCATTTTCGGCATCTAATATTTCTGTCAAATTTGCCAAACCTTGCTGATAATTATTTTGTGTATTTGATAAAACTTTCTCAGCTAACATTACATTTTCTTCTTGAATATCAACACTTTTTAACGTATTTTCAATTTGAGCTTTAGCATTCTGATATTCTAAACTCAACCCCAGTTTCGTATCATTCATTTGTTGTTCAATATCGAGTAAATCAATTTCTGCTTGATTTATTTTAGCTTTTGTAGCTCCACCAGAAAAAATAGGAACTTTTACACTCAATCCAATTGAAGCTAAATCTGACCAAAAATAATCTTTAGACGTTAAAAATTTATCACCCATTCCTGCGACACCATAATTAGCTGCTAAACCAACGGTTGGATAAAGATTTGCACGTTCCGCATCTTTCGCAAAACCTAATAATTCTTTTTGTTTGGATAAAAGTTTGAACGCTGTTCTATTTTCGACTTCAACCTGATGATCTAATAAAACTAAATTTGGCGAAATTGTTTCTTCTTTCAAATAAATTGGCTCATCGATTGGATAACCCATATAAAATTTCAACGCATTTTTGTTGATTTCCACAGCATTTACCAATTGTTGACGTGAAGAGGATATATTATTTAATTGAACCACAATTCGATCCAAATCAATTGGTTTTGCCAATCCATTTTCCACCAAACTTTTAATAACATTGCGAACTTTATTCGTGTTCTCATAACTTTTATCAATCGTTTTTAATTTTTCTTCTTGAATGAAAACTTGATAATACGCATTTGCCACACGCTCTATAATTTGTTCCTCCGTTAACTCTGCATTGATTTGGTAAAATTCTCGTGTAGATTTCGCCGCTTTAAGTCCTGTAAAAACACGCTGATCAAATAATGTTTGATATACATTAACACCGATATTCGAAACCCAAGGCCTACTCATTTCACCCTTCATTTGTTGCCCCGCAAAGGACAAAACCATTTGCTGTAAAATTGGACTATACTGAATTGCGGCATCAGCACTCACTTGTGGCAAAGCTCCAGCTCTTGCTTCGTCTATTTTGAATTCCGCTTTTTTTATTGCTAAATCTGCTCGTTTTGCATCCGCTTTGTTTTCTAATGCAAATTTTATAGCATCTTTTAGTGCAATAATTTCTTGTGCATTTACGGTATTCATTACTGCTATAATCGCTATGGAAAGTAATAATTTGAACCTCTTCATCAATTTATTTCTTATTAAAAAGTGTATTGAGTATAATCTGTTTTCGATCCGAAAGAATTCGTTTAAAATCATCGTCACTTAATTTCAAGTCTAACTGAAGAAGTGGACGAATTGTAAACGGATAATTAATTAACGAAATCATATTCAATAAAAACTGAATTGGTTCCATTTTTTCTATTGTTCCTTTTTCCATTTCTTCTTCTAATCGTTCATAAAAAACTTGGACAACCTCATCCAAATTATCTTTCATTAATTTAGAACACATCGTCTTATTTTTATTCATTTCGGTTACGATATAGGTTTCCAAATAAGGGTATTTTATAGATGTAGCAATTGAATCTTCGATAAACTCTCCTATCATCTCTTTTATATCACGATTTCGATCTAAAATTGCACGCGATTTTTCATTACTCACAACTGTTGCTTCTTCATAAATAATGCTAATCAAATTGTTACGCGATCTAAAATAGTAATTGATCAACGTACGATTCACCTTCGCTTCATCCGCTATTTCTTGTGTAGTGGCATGAAATCTACCTTCACCAAAAAACATCCTTTTTGCTGTTTCTTTGATTAATTCTTCCGTATCATCTTTCATATCTATGTGCTATTTTATTTTTGACAAATTTGTCAAACAAAATTATTAATATATTTTGTTAATCCAAAAAGTTAAACATTATTTTTATAAAAATCGTGTGGATTACCGATTTGATTATCCGTAAATTTGCGCGATGAAAGAACAATATGATTTGATAATTGTCGGTGCTGGACCTATTGGTTTAGCTTGTGCAATAGAAGCGAAAAGAAACAATCTTTCTCATTTAATTTTAGAAAAAGGAGCCTTAACAAATAGTTTATACAATTATCCTTTGTACATGACTTTTTTTTCGACTGCAGAACGATTAGAAATTGGTGATATCCCATTCAATTGTATTGCACCAAAACCTGGTCGACAAGAAGCGTTGGAATACTACCGAAACATTCATAAGTATTTTAAATTTAATTTAAATCTTTATGAAGAAGTCTTAGCTATCACTAAAGTTGAAACTTCAAATTTTGAAATTAACACCTCAAAAAATAACTATTCTGCAAAAAATGTAGTGCTTGCAACTGGGTTTTATGACATCCCTAATATGATGCAAATAGAAGGCGAAGATTTGCCAAAAGTGCATCATTATTATAAAGAGGCGCATCCGTATTCTTTTCAGAATGTTGTCGTTGTTGGAGCAAATAATTCATCCGTAGATGCCGCTTTAGAATGTTACCGAAAGGGTGCAAATGTAACCATGGTAATTCGAGGAGATAGTTTTACAAATCGTTTAAAATATTGGGTTCGACCTGATATTGAAAATCGTATCACGGAAGGAAGTATCAAAGCATATTTCAACTCGAATATCACCTCTATCAATGAAAATCAGGTTAATATTAAAACACCACAAGGAGATATTTCAATAGAAAATGATACCGTTTTAGCATTAACGGGTTATCATCCTAACTTCAAATTTCTCGAAAATTGTGGAATTACATTAAGTGATGATGAATTAAAAACACCTACATATAATCCCGAAACAATGGAAACTAATGTAGATGGTTTATATTTGGCAGGAGTTGTTTGTGGAGGAATGTTGACGAATATTTGGTTTATCGAAAACTCGCGCATACATGCACAACAAATTGTGGAGGCTATTTTAGCAAAAAATAATGAATAAAATATTCTGAATAAAATCAGAACATAAAATACAAATTACATGAAAGACCTTTTCGGACAAGCAATTTTAGATTATCAAACTAATCAATCGCCCGAAGATTTGTATACTGAGACATCTATTTCAGAATTAGATGTTATGCCAATTGATTATCTCTTTCGAGGTTACGATGAGATGCCGGTTTTAGAACAAAAAGCGTTGGATTTAGCGAATGGAAAAGTCCTTGATGTTGGTTGTGGTGCGGGTTCTCATTCACTTTACTTACAAGAAAAAGAGAAAGAAGTTAGTGCAATTGATATTTCTCCCAAAGCAATAGAAGCCTGTTTATTGAGAGGTATCCAAAATGTAAAAGTTCAAAATTTTCTTGAATTAGATGAAACTGAAAAATTTGATACCATTTTATTTTTAATGAACGGAACAGGGATTTTTCAGAACCTTGTATTAATCAATGTATTCTTGGATAAAATAAAAAAAATATTGAACGAAAATGGTCAAGTTTTGATTGATGGAACGGATATTATTTACATGTTTGATGAAGATGAAGATGGCGGAAAATGGATTCCAAGCAATGGAAATTATTATGGCGAGTTAGATTTCACCGTTCATTATAAAGGCGAACAAGAAGAACCTATTCAGTGGTTGTATTTGGATTTTGACACGTTAAAAAATGCATGTGAATATCATCAACTATCTTGTACAAAAATCAAAACTGATGGTGATTCTTATTTAGCAAAAATATCATTATAAACAATTCAAACTATCAAAATACAAACTCACTAATTCATCAGAATTAGTGAGTTTTTTTTATTATTAGAAATTAATATTTAATCGATTATTAAGCAGTATTTTATCCATTAAAAAACATTATATTAGTAAAAATTAAACGCAATTTATGGAAGAACACTTGCCAAAACTCATTATTGATTTAGGATTAATTCTTTGTGTTGGTGCTGTGACAACGCTTATTTTTAAACGCATCAATCAACCACTTGTCTTGGGCTATATTATTGCAGGTTTTTTGGTTGGGCCACATTTCGAATATATTCCTACAGTTGCAGAAGAACATAACGTTGAAATTTGGGCAAAAATTGGTGTGATATTTTTACTTTTTAGTCTTGGACTCGAATTTAGTTTCAAAAAATTACTCAACGTTGGTGGATCAGCTTCCGTCACAGCAATTGTCGAAATTGTATGTATTGTAACTGTTGGTTATTTTGTTGGGCGATTAATGAACTGGTCAACAATGGACAGTATTTTTCTTGGTGGTTTATTAGCAAGTTCTTCTACAACAATTATTATCAGAGCGTTTGAAGAATTAGGTTTGAAACGAAAAAAGTTTGCAAATGTCGTTTTCGGAATTCTGATTGTAGAAGATATTGTTGTCATTTTATTAATGGTTATGCTTTCTACAATGGCCGTTAGCCAACATTTTGACGGAAGCGATTTGATCAATTCTTTTGTTAAATTAGGATTCTTTTTAGCAATATGGTTTATTGGTGGAATTTTTATCATTCCTACCTTTTTACGTTCAATCAAAAATTATTTAGATGACGAAACTTTATTAATTATTTCAATTGGATTATGTCTTGGGATGGTTTATATCGCAGATAGATCAGGTTTTTCGATAGAATTAGGTGCTTTCGTAATGGGATCTATTTTAGCAGAAACTATTTATGCTGAAAAAATCGAACTTAATTTTCAATCCGTAAAAAATCTTTTCGCTACAATATTTTTCATTTCAATCGGAATGATGATCGACCCTGTTTCGATGTACGAACATAAATGGTCAATTTTAATTGTGACATTGTTGACTATTTTCGGAAAATTAATTTTCACTACTTTAGGTGCAATCCTTTCGGGACAACCCTTAAAACAATCTGTTCAAGTAGGGATGAGTATGGCTCAAATTGGAGAGTTTGCCTTTATTGTTGCTGGTTTAGGACTTTCTCTTGGTGTTACAAGTGATTTTCTGTTTCCTGTAGCTGTTGGTGTTTCTGCTATAACAACGTTTACAACTCCATATTTAATCAAATCTTCGGACAAAGTTTATTTAATTTTAGAGAAAATCTTGCCTCAAAAATTTATAATTGGAATTGAAAAATATTCAACAGATACGCAACATATTCAAAATGAAAATAAATGGAATAAAATCATTAAGCAAACGTTCAGTACAATTTTTATCAATGGAATAATTATTATTGCAATTACACTTATTATAAAAAGCTATTTTTTACTCTTTTTAATGGATTGGTTTACGTATTTTGGAGCAAGTTTAGTTAGTCTTATTCTAACTTTTGTATTATGTATTCCTTTTATTTGGGCAATTATTGGCTATCGTCCTAAGAGAGAAATTATACGCGAATTTTGGGATGAATCTAACTATAATCGCGCTCCCATCATTGCAATTATTTTTATTCGATTAGTGTTGGTTATTGTTGCTGTTATTTTTATTTACAATCAATTTTTAACCAGTACACTTGCTTCTATTATTTTAGCAATTGGTTTATTGATTATGATGTATTTTTTGTCAAAATATTTCAATCAATTCTATAATTATATTCAAACAAAATTTATTTATAATTTAAATGAACGAGAAATTTTAAGCAAAAGAATTCAAGAAAAAAAGAAGAAAGAGAAGTTTCAATATACATGGGATAATACACATATTTCGGATATGATTGTTCCACAAAATGCAAACTTTGTTGGTGTTCGATTAGGAGAATTAGATTGGCGAACAAAATTTCAGATTAATATAGCTTATATCAAACGAGGAGATAGAATTATACAAACACCAAATTCTGAATCTGTTTTATATCCTTTTGATAAAATTGGGATTATTGGAACAGATGAATATATTCAACGATTTGAAAAATATTTGGACATTATTGGAGAAACACCTTCAGAAAATAATGATTTAAAAAATACTGATAATTTTACATTGGATAAAGTCGTAATTCCTTCAGATTTTTGTGCATTGGAGCACAAGACAATTGGTTGGGTGAAAGATACTGCAAAAGGAATTGTTGTTTCTATAGAACGAAATGGTAAAATGATTCATAATCCTGATCGAAATGTACCGATTGAACTGGGTGATTATTTGACAATTGTTGCCGATAAGAAAAACTTAAAAAACTTTATTCAGGAGTATCATTTAAAATAAAAGCGAGTAATTTTGCAAGATGCAGCGTAAGATTATTCACATCGATATGGACGCATTTTTTGCTTCTGTTGAACAGCGAGATTTTCCAGAATTAAGAGGAAAATGCATTGCTGTCGGCGGAAATGAAGAACGTGGAGTTATTGCGACTGCAAGCTACGAAGCCAGAAAATATGGAGTCGGTTCTGCAATGTCTTCTGTGGTTGCAAAACGAAAATGTCCTCATTTAATTTTTGTTAAACCTCGATTTCAAGTTTATAAAGAAGTTTCAAATCAAATTCGTGAAATATTTCTTGAATACACCGATTTGGTTGAACCATTATCATTAGACGAAGCATTTTTGGACGTTACACAAAATCATAAAAACATTGATATTGCAACGGAAATTGCGAATGAAATTAAACAAAAAATCAAACAACGAACAAATCTAACTGCTTCTGCTGGTGTTTCTTTTAATAAATTTTTAGCTAAAATTGCTTCTGATTACAACAAACCTGATGGACTATTTGTGATTACGCCAAAAATGGCTGAAGGTTTTATTGAACAACTTCCGATCAAAAAATTTCATGGAATAGGAAAAGTGACCGCAGAACGAATGCGCATGATGGGAATACATACAGGTTTGGATTTAAAAAAAATTGATTTAGAAAAACTCTTACGAGAATTTGGTAAATCGGGGCAATACTATTATAATATTGTAAGAGGATTAGATTTGAGGGAAGTTAATCCGACCAGAATTCGAAAATCATCAGGCTCTGAAACTACATTTAATAAAGATTTGGAGAATTTAGAGGAGTTACAAGTTGCTTTATTTCCGTTAATAGAAGACGTTTGGAATTGGTCACTAAAAACAGTTGTTTACGGAAGAACAATTACGATAAAAATAAAATACAGTGATTTTACAGTTTCAACTAAAAGTAGATCTGCTTCATTTTCAATAAAAAATAAAAACCTTTTCGATCAAATCTGTTATGATTTATTGGCAGAAGGATATTCATCCGACAAAACTGTTCGGTTATTAGGAGTATCAATTTCTAACCTTGAGAATAACCATAAAAAAATCGGAACTCAACTTGAAATTCCTTTTAAAGAAATTTTCTAATTAACCTTTTTCATTTTACATTTCCGAAATAATAAAATAAAACAAACTGATTTATAATTACTTAAATAAAAATCAATCGTATAAAAAAAGCTAAGTTTTTAAACTCAGCTTTATAGTTTATTCTAAAATTTATTCTTTTAAACTTTAGGTTCTTGTTGACTCAAACAATGAAAAGATCCTAATCCCCAAATAATATCTGTAGAATCAATTCCTACAACTTGACGATTTGGAAAACATTTCTGAATAATGTCTAATGCAATTGCATCCTTTGCACAACGATAGGTTGGTACAATAACCGATTTATTTGCAATATAGAAATTTGCATACGAAGCAGGTAAACGCTCACCTTCGCAATAAACAGCATCTGGCATAGGAATTTCGATAATATTTAAAGGACGACCATCTGCTAATTTCATTTCTTGTAATTGACGAAGATTTACTTGTAATAATTCGTAATTATCATCCGTTTCATCTGTCTCTACAACTGCCAAAACAGTATCTTCGTTTACAAAACGAATGGTATCATCAATATGTCCATCTGTATCATCACCAACAATACCGTCTTCAACCCAAAGGATTTGCGAAACTCCGTAATAATTACGTAAGAACTCTTCAATTTGTTCTTGATTATACGTTGGGTTACGATTTTTATTTAATAAACAAGATTTTGATGTCATCAATGTGTCTTTTCCATTAAACTCAACCGCTCCACCTTCCATAATAATTCCTGGATGAAAAACAGGTAGATTGAAAGTTGCTCCAATTTTTGTAGGTACGACATCATCATTATCAAATGGTGGATATTTTCCTCCCCAAGCATTAAATCCCCAATCTACAATTACTTTTGGGTGATCTGTACTATTTCTATTCAACAAGAAAGCAGGGCCATGATCTCGACACCATGCATCATTTGTTTCGTTAAAATAAAATTCAATTTGTGCTAAATCTGCATTTGTTTTTTCGATAAAAGACAAAGCAAATGTTTTCATTTCCTCATCTTTTACATTGATACGAACTTTTTCACCTTTTGTTAGCTCGGCGATAAATTCAGCATATGCAGGATAAATCAAATGAATTCTATCTGGCCAAGATTCTTCTTTATGCGGCCAAGATAACCAAGTTGCTTCATGTTCTTCCCATTCAGCAGGAAAACGATATCCTAAATCTTTAGGAAATTGAGTTGTATCTATAGTGTTCAATTTTTGTTATTTTTCTAAAAGTTTAAACGTATTTTCTATATGCCCATTTGCTTTCCAATTATCATGACCTGGAATAACTTGGTTAATTTTTGGATGTTTCGTTACTAATTTCTGAACTGTTTTTGGCCATTCAGTAACATTAGCTTCACCAATATAACCTAAATTTTTTGCATCTGCTCCTTTGATCAAACAACCTCCATTCAAAACCTTATATTTCGGAAACCAAACCACAAGATTATCCGCTGTATGACCTTGTCCAAAATATTCGATGACAAATTTTTCTTTACCAAATCTATAGGTTTTACCTAATTCTATTTCAAATTTCGAAGTTGCTTTTCCTTCCTTTTTTAAAATAGAATTAGTGAAAGATGAAGCGTATGTTGGGATATTTAATTCATTGTAAAAGCTTAAATCCCCTGCTCTATCTTCGTGTGAATGTGTGACAAAAACAGCAATAACTGGTAAATGATATTTCTCTAATACAAGATCATTCATTGTTTGATACTGAGATTTTTGCCAAGGCACGTCAAACAAAATAATTCCTTTATCAGTGATCAAAAACATTCCATTCGCATTATAATCAATGCCTTGAAATGAATTAAATGTTTGATAAACGTAAAGATGAGAATTAATAGAATCTATTTGAATCGGTTTTATTTGACCAAATGCAAACGTTCCAATCAATGTGACAAAAGAAAATACTTTTTTCATGAATTATCTTAATCTTCGTCTAAAAAACGTTTTGTAATTGGCTGATATGAATCGATACGACGATCTCTTAAAAAAGGCCAATGTTTGCGGAAAAAGTCAGATTCGTTCAAATCTAATTCGACCACTTCTGTTTCTTCATTTTCATGAGATGCCAAATACAACAATTTCCCTTGAGCGTTTGTAGCGAAAGATCCTCCCCAGAATTTCATTGCACCATCTTGCTCGAAACCAACACGATTTACCGAAATAACAGGAACACCATTTGCTACAGCATGTGAACGCTGAATAGTTTGCCAAGCGTTGTATTGATCTACGTTTGTTTCTTCGTCCTGATCAGTTGCCCAACCAATTGCTGTTGGATAAAATAAAATTTCGGCACCTTTAAGAGCTGTTATACGAGCTGCTTCTGGATACCATTGATCCCAACAAATTAAAACACCAATTTTACCAAATTTAGTCTCAAAAACTTTGTAACCTAAATCACCTGGAGTAAAGTAAAATTTTTCATAAAAGGCTGGATCATCTGGAATATGCATTTTGCGGTATTTTCCTAAATATTCGCCATCAGCATCTAAAATTGCAGTGGTGTTGTGGTATAAACCTTGTGCACGTTTCTCGAATAAAGAAGCAATAATTACCACGCCTAATTCTTTTGCTACTACTGATAACGCATCTGTTGATGGACCAGGAATCGTTTCTGCTAAATCGAAGTTATCATAATCTTCGACATCACAAAAATATAATGAGGTAAACAATTCTTGCAAACATACAATTTGAGCGCCTTTTGCAGCTGCAACTTTTACTTGTTCGATTGCTTTGTTTAAATTTTCTTGTTTGTTATTAGTACAAGTCATTTGTACCATTCCAACTTTAACTTTTGCCATTTGATAAATAGGTCTAAAAATAAAAATGAATAATAAGTACAAAAATAAGGAAATTAGTAGGATATAATGTATTTGTCCTCATTTTTAAGGATATTTTATGTAGAAAGAGAAATACATCAATATCCTCTAAACTTATCTAATAATGCCAATTAGAGAACTTATTTAAGATAATTTTAAAGAAAATTTACCTAAACATTATAATTTTTAACAAGTCTTTATTAAACTGTAACTTTTAATTTTGTGACGTAATAAATTTAAAAAATGAAAAAATTAATTGCTCTTTCTTGCCTTTTTAGCGGAATTTACCTATCTGCTCAAAGTCAAGAAAGTTATTTATTAGCAGAAAACACTGCGTCTTCAACTACTTCTATCACAACAAAAAAAGTGACCTATAGCGATCATTTAATCGCTGCCAAGTCCTTCAATGTTCCGCTTGTAATGAGTTTTAGTGATATTGATGAATTAGTGAGTACAAAAAAATTAGTTGCAATTCCTGAAGAAGGAAATGGTTATACAATCGAAAAATTAACTCATAGCAAAGCTTTTTTAAATACTAAAGCAAAAACTATTTTAGAAAAAATTGCTTCAAAATTTTTGGATGAAAACAATGCAACTATTACGGTAACTTCTCTCACTCGATCAGAGGAAAGTCAAGCAAGTTTGAGACGAGTTAATAGCAATGCTGCAAAAGGATAAAGCACACACAATTATGGTGCATCGTTCGATTTATCTTATACAAAATTCAATAATAAATATACGTACAGTAAAACACATCGCGACAACTTAGAAGCTATTCTAAAACAATTGCAAGATGAAGGAAAAATTTACTACATAAAAGAGTATAGACAACGTTGTTTTCATGTAACCGTTCGAAATCCAGAACAATTTAAATCGACAACCATGTAATTTATTAAAGTTCTTTTCTATTTTTGCAAGAGAGGATAAAATCATGAAACAATTTTTAATAGCGTTTTTTGTTTCCTATTCTTTTATTGGTTATGCTCAAAAGCGAGTAGTCATAGAACCTTCAAAAGAATATGTTCAACATCTGAATGCAGCAAAATCTCATAAACTTGACTTAATAGATGGAGATAAGATGTTAAATAAATACATCAACCAAGGTAAATTAGTCAAAATAAAACAACGTGGTTATGGGTGGCGTGTAGGCGATTTAACGCATAGTCATTCCTATCTTGTTCCAAAAGGTCGAGATATTTTGAGCAGTATTGCAAGAGATTTTGTAAAGACAACTGGACAAAATTTTTTTGTAGTTACTTCGATGACAAGAACTTTACATGATCAAAATCGATTGAGAGGAATCAATAAAAACGCATCATCCAACGACAGTTCGCATAATTTTGGTGCAGCTTTTGACATTTCTTATGTTAGATTTAATCATAAAATAAGTTCAAACGCTAAACTTGAAAAAGAATTAGAACAAATCCTAAAAACCTATGTCAAATTAGGTAAAATATATTACGTCAAAGAATCTAAAATTAAATGTTATCATATTATCGTTCGGAATTATTAATTCTGAACGATTTTTTATTTTAACTATTCACAACCTTCATAATTCCCTATATAAAGATTTCCATTAGCACTTATTTTTTTACCATAATTTAATCTTTACTTATTATTGTGTTAATCCAAAACAACTAATAAATACTGAATTTTGCAGCATTACAAAACAAATTCACATCATGAAAAAAATAGTTTTATCGCTGGTATTTTTAGGAGGATTATTCACTTCTGTTCACGCCCAACAAATTGCAAAAGGAATCGTTTACGAAGATAAAAATCAAAACAATAAATTTGATAAATCTGAAAAACGCTTAGCTAACGTTCAAGTTAGTAACGGAAAACAGGTTGTTTCGACAAATGAAAAGGGAGAATATAACATTGAAATAGATGATGAAACCATTTTATTTGTTGTAAAACCTAACAATTATAAAGTTCCGACAAACGAATTTAACCAACCTCAATTTTTTTATATTAACAAACCAAACGGTTCGCCTCAATTAGAATTTGCAGGATCTGCACCAACTGGTAAAACGCCAAAAAGCATAGATTTCGCATTAATCCCGACACAAGAAAACGATAAATTTTCGGCTGTCATATTTGGAGATCCACAAGCTTACACACAAGAAGAAATCGAGTATTTTTCGAAAGGAACTATTGATGATGTAAAAGGAATCAAAGGAATGGAATTTGGGATTTCGTTGGGGGATTTAGTAGGCGATGATTTAGATCTTCATCCACCTTATATCAAGGCTGTATCGAAAGTTGGTTTGCCATGGTACAATGTAATGGGAAACCATGACATGAATTATGATGCAAAAGAAGATCGATATTCTGATGAAACATATGAGAAAAATTTTGGCCCAAACAACTATTCTTATACGATAGGTAAAGCGCATTTTATAGTGTTAGATGATATTTTGTATCCAGATCCTCGTGATGGAAAAAGTTATTGGGGAGGATTTCGTCCTGATCAATTAGAATTTATCAAAAATGATTTAAAATTTGTTCCAAAAGATCACTTAATCGTTTTAGCCTTTCATATTCCTTTACGAAATATACGTCCTGAGGATAGAAATCAATTATTCGGCTTGTTGAAAGAATACCCAAATACGGTTTCAATGTCAGCACATACGCACTATCAAGAGCAAATTTATTATGCAAATAATGATGGTTGGCAACAAGAAAAACCTCATCATGAATATAATGTTGGAACTACTTCGGGCGATTGGTATTCTGGTCCAAAAGATGCAAAAGGAGTGCCGACTTCTACTATGCGAGATGGAACGCCAAAAGGTTATGCATTTTTACATGTAGATGGCAATCAATATAAATTTGACTATAAGGTAGCAAATGATAAAAAAGAGCGTCAAATAGATTTGTATCATACCCAAAAAGTAAAAGAAGGAAAGCGTAATCGTGCGTTTCTTTATGCTAACTTTTTTATGGGACACGAATCGAATACGGTTGAATATAGAGTGAATAATGGTGAATGGAAAAAAATGAAGTGGGATCCGACGGTTGATTATAATTACATGGAAACAATTGTAAGAATTGATAAGGCCGAAATTACTAATATAGGAAATAGACCTTCTGCTCCAGAAATTTCAACACATATTTGGTCGGTTCGTTTACCTAATAAATTACAAGTTGGCACACATCAAATAGAAGTTCGTGCAACAGATTTATACGGAAACACATTCATAGAAAAATCTTCTTTTGAAGTAATTAAATAACAAGTCTTTAGATATCTTGATAAGCCGCTTCGTTTGGAGTGGCTTTTTTTTGATAAAAAACATGAAATTTATTTACGTTAAATTAAAATCAACAAACCTTTACTTCAATGTAAAAACATCTTCAAACCCTCTATTTTAGTAATGTTAACTTAAAAATCTCTTAATCCTAAGTTAAACAACTTCACAAATAGATGAATTAGTTTTGTTAAAATTTTTAACACATAAACAATTTATTTCCATAGATATGAAGCAATTAAAATTACCACTACTCCTACTTGGTGGATTTTTAAGTTTACACGCCAATGCTAAAACTTACGATAATACAATTTCTCATCTATCTATTTCGCACTATCAAAATCCAATAAAAGGTCAAATCGTTGATCAAAATGGGTTTGGTTTAGCTGATGTAGAGATAATCATCAAAGGAACTTCATACAAAACATTTACAGATGAAAATGGTTTTTTTGAATTTTTAGCGACAAATGTTGCACAGCCAACTTTAATCATTAATTCTTCTCAACACAAATATGTCGAATATTCGCCAAAAGATAGTTCTCAAGTAAAAGTAACTTTACAAGAAGAAGCCAATCAATTGAATGAGGTTATTGTAACGGCTTTGGGAATAAAACGTGAACAAAAAAAATTAGGATTTGCGCAACAAAATATAAGTTCGGAGGAACTTGCTACCGCGGAAGCAAATAACTGGTCTTCTGGATTAAAAGGAAAAGTTGCTGGTCTAAATATTATTTCAGGTGGTAATGGACCAATTAATTCACAACAAATTATTTTACGTGGAGCAAACTCTATTGATCAATCTAAAAACTATGCATTAATAGTAATTGATGGCGTTCCGATGAGTACTGAAATGACATCATCTGGAAATAGCACTGCTTATATGGGTGATGATTCTCCGATTGATTTTGGAAATGGAATTTCTGATATTAACCAATCTGACATCGAAAGTGTAACTGTTTTAAAAGGACCTGCCGCTGCTGCCTTATATGGAAATAAAGCTGCAAATGGAGCTTTAATCATCACAACTAAATCTGGTAAAAAAGGAAAAAAATTAGGCTTAGAATATAAATCAACTGTTGCAATAGATGTTATAAATAATTGGCCAGATTTTCAATACGAATATGGACAAGGAGCGGGAAAAAGTTTTGACAAAAATGGTAATCCATATTACTCGTACCAAGCTTCTGAGGATGGACCAAACACAGGAAGTACATCATCTGCTTTTGGACCAAAATTTGATGGTCAATATTTCTATCAATACGATCCAAATTTAGAAAAACAAGGCCTTGAACGAACGCTGTGGCGTCCATACAAAGACAACAGAAAAAGTTTTTGGGAAACAGGTTTTACGTTTAGCAATGCTGTAACTCTTTCGGGTGGTGATGACAAAGGAAGTATTAGAGCTTCTATTGGACATCAAAAAAATAGTTGGATTATGCCAAATACAGGCTACGAAAACTACACAGCTGCAATAAATGGTAATTATCAAGTAAGTGATCGCATCAAAGTATCGACTGCATTAAACTATACTCGTAAAACGAGTGACAACTTACCAGGAACGGGTTACAACAATGGTTCGATTGCATATTTCATGATTTTTCAAAATCCAAACGTAGATTTGAATTGGTACAAACCAATTTGGAAAAATAATTATGATGGTGTAAAAATAATTCGTCCTTTTAGTTCGTATATGGATAATCCTTACGCAATTGCTTACGAAGCGGTTAATCCAATGAGTAGCAATCAACTTGTCGGAAATATTAGAGCTGATTTCAAGTTGAGTAACAAGTTAAGTTTAATGTTACGTCCTGCCATTAATACCTATACACAATTGCGCGAACAAAAACGTCCGTTTGATATGAATCGTACCCCAAATGGATATTACAAAAGACAAGATATTTCTAAGACAGAAACAAATATCGATTTCTTAATGAACTATACAGATAAGTGGGGTGATTTCGGTTTCAGTGCGAATGTTGGAGGTAATAGAAAAAATTATGAATACAGAAATTTAACCGCATGGGTTGATGGATTAGCATCGCCTGGAGTGTACAAACTCGCAAATGGCTTAACTTCTCCTTTTGCAAGAACGTATGATTCAAATTTAAAAGAAAATTCATTATATGGAATGGCATCTTTTGGTTGGAAAGACATGATATTTGTCGATATCACAGGTCGTAATGATTGGAACTCTTCTGTAGCATTAAAATACAGTTCTTTCTTTTATCCTTCTGTTTCATCAAGTTTTATTTTATCAGATCTATTCAAAATAAAAGGACCTGTCAACTATTTAAAATATCGATTATCATTTGCGAAAGTTGGTAACGGAGGTACAACAGGATGGACAAGTAGATATTATAGTCAAAGCGATTTTGCTGGATCTGCAGTTGTTCCAGGAAGATTATTCAATCCAGATATCAAACCAGAATCTACTACATCTTGGGAAACTGGTTTTGAAACATTATTATTCAAGAAAAGATTAAGTATAGATTTTACACTTTACCAACAAAGTACAAAAAATCAAATCTTCGAATTACCAAATGATATCACAACTGGATACTCGAAAAGAGTTGTAAATGGTGGTGAAATTGAAAACCGAGGAATTGAGTTAGCTGCTTCATACACACCAATTAAAACAAATGATTTCAGCTGGAAAATGACTGGAACTTGGACTAAAAATGAAAACACAGTAAAATCTTTGGTAGAAGGAATTGAGGATGATCAAATGATTTTAGGACAATCAGGAACGGTTTATCAAATTGCGAAAATCGGAGGTTCTTCTACTGCTTTGTATGGAGAAAAATTTGTTCGCAATGAAGCTGGACAAATTATCTATGATGCAAAAACTGGTGTTCCAATCAAAAATGGACTGAATGAATATGTTGGTGACGCTACACCAAAATGGAGAGCAGGATTCACAAACGAAATCAAATTTAAAACATTCCGTTTCAGTTTTACTTTAGATGGTCAATATGGTGGAATTGTTTATTCTCAAACATATCACAAAATGATGGAACAAGGAAAATTAGCTGATTCTTTACCAGGTCGAGAAGATGGTTTTATTATTGGTGATGGAGTAGTTTTAAACCCTGATGGTACTTATTCTCAGAATACAACAAAAACTGATGTAGCGACTTATTATAAAGAATATAACCGAAGAGCAAACGTCGAATCTAATTCTTTCGATGCTTCATATTTAAAATTAAGAGATGTTAGTTTAACGTTCGATTTTCCTAAACGATTATTATCTAAAACAGGTTTAGAAGCTTTATCTCTAACTGTATATGGCCGCGATTTATTTACTATTAGTGATTTCCCTTTATACGACCCTGAAACAGCATCATTAAACGGAAGTACATATGCTCCTGGAGTTGAAATGGGACAAATGCCTTCAACTGCAACGTACGGAATTACATTAAAAGCTTCGTTATAATTTACAACATTCAATTTATTAAAATGAAAAAAATTTCAATCAAACTATTTTTCGCCTTAACCATTATATCAACTACTTTCTCTTGTACAAATGATTTTGAGAAAGCTAACGAAGATCCTAACTTAATCACTGAAATAAATTCTGGTTCAGTTTTAAATCCTGTTATTTATGATTTAGCAGAAAACAACGTATTAAAAAACTACGATATCACAGCACAATTAATGCAAGTTCATTTTCCTTATCCAAGTAATGCAATGGGACTTCATCGCTACGACGTAACCAATGGAACAGGTAATTCTACTTGGAATAATGCGTATAAAAATTTGGTGAATTTAGAAGAAATGCTAAAAGTTTCTCAAAAAGCAGGAGATGTAAATTACGAGGCAATCGCACTTACATTACGTTCATTAGTTATTTCTAATCTAACTGATATGTTTGGTGACGTTCCTTTTTCTGAAGCTGCAAAAGCAGAAGAAGGAATTACAAAACCAAAATTTGATCGTCAAGAAGATATTTACAACCAATTAATAAACGATTTAGAACAAGCAAATCAATTGTATGTGACTAATTTGGGATTAAAATATGGTAGTGATATATTATTCCCAAGCAGTGAAAAAAATATCAATATTACACGTTGGAAAAAATTTTCCAATTCATTAAAAATGAGATTATTGCTAAGAATCTCTAATCGTGATGCTTCTGCATTAACAGAGATCAAAAAAATGATCGACAATCCGACAACTTATCCAGTTTTCGAAACTGAATCTGAATCTGCTATCCTACAAATTTCTGGTTTAGCACCAAGTTTATCGCCTTGGCCAAGAGAACAAGATTATAGAGATAGTCGTACATTTACCGAATTTTTTGTAGAAAAAATGAACGAAACAAACGATCCTCGTTTACCATTTTTAGTGAACAAAGCTTCTAATCTTGATGGTTCTTCTTTAGGTTATAAGGGTGTTCCTGCTGCTTATGAAGGAAATAGTTCAGATTTTAAATTCAATCCTTCATCACCGAATAATGCAATTGTTGTTGCACCTATGAAAATTCCGTTGATGACTTATGCAGAAGTAGAATTTATTAAAGCCGAAATTGCTCAAAAAGGATTAGGTGGCGATGCAAAAACACATTATGAAAATGCTGTTAGAGCAGCTGTCGTTTTGTGGACAAACTCCGAGCCCACTACAGAATTCTTAGAACACGAAAAAATAAAATACAATAATTCTTTAGAACGTATTATCGAACAAAAATATTTTGCTTTGTTCTTTACTGATTACCAACAATGGTTTGAATATAAACGTACAGGATTCCCTACTCTACCAAAAACTTCAACGATGTTGAATGATCAGAAAATGCCTCGACGTTTACTTTATCCAACAAGTGTCAGAAATTACAACCCTGAAGGCTACCAACAGGCCATTCAACAAATGGGAGCCGACGATATCAATACGCGTGTTTGGTGGGATGTCAACTAATTGCAGTTACATTTCATATTTTATAGAAAACGACCTTGTTTGCAAGGTCGTTTTCGTTTTATTTGTACCTTACTTAAAAATTGTTAAACGATGCACATTGAAGAGTTAAGAGATTTTTGTTTAGGGTTACCTTTGGTAGAAGAAAAATTTCCTTTTGATCAAGCGACACTAGTTTTCTATATTGCGGGTAAAATGTTTTGTTTGTGTAATATTGATGAATTTGATTCAGTAAATATTAAATGTGATCCTGATAAAGCAATAGAATTAAGATCAATTTATGAAGCAGTAAATCCAGGATATCACATGAACAAAAAACATTGGAATACTGTAAAAATCAACCAAGATGTAAAAGATACTCAACTAAAACAATGGATAAAAGATTCATACAATTTAGTTATCTTAACTTTATCAAAATCTAAACGTCCAGAATTACTAAACGATTAATTTTTTAACCTTTTCTTTTGGAAATCTCTACAGATCTTTCCATCTTCGCAATTCAATGGGGTGCTAAAAATTGGCTGAGAATATACCCAAGAACATTTTGTTCTACACCTGATCCAGGTAATACTGGCGGAGGGATTGATGTTAGCAATAACTTCTATCTCCTCATCAACAAAAAAATTATGATGAAGGAAATTATTTTACAAACTACTTGGTTAGAATGGCTGGGTGTTACTTTTTCAATTTTTCAAGTCCTTTTGGCGAGATTTAATAATCCTAAAAATTATCTTT
The DNA here is from genome assembly GCF_025244765.1 of Empedobacter stercoris. Lineage (NCBI taxonomy): Bacteria > Pseudomonadati > Bacteroidota > Flavobacteriia > Flavobacteriales > Weeksellaceae > Empedobacter > Empedobacter stercoris. Next base: position 797,281 of record NZ_CP104209.1, read on the forward strand.
TCGGAATTGCTGGGATTATTTTGACACTTTTCGTCATGTTTAATTCGAAGCTATATGCCGAATTTATGTTAAATATTTATTATTTGATAATGAGTATTTATGGTTGGTTGTATTGGAAATACGGAAAACAAACTCACGAAATAGAAATTACAAAAACCAATAAAAAAGAATGGAAAATTGTTTCAGGAATCGTCTTAGGTAGTTTCGGAATATTTTATTTGGTATTAACGCATTTCACAGATTCGGATGTTCCTATTTGGGATTCTTTGGTTAGTGCATTTGCATGGGCAGGCATGTGGTTGATGGCAAAACGAAAACTCGAAAATTGGATTCTTCTTAACATTAGTAATATTATTTCTATCCCGTTGATGATTCACAAAGATTTGTACCTATATGCTGTTTTATCCTTGATTTTATTCTGCGTTGCCATTTCTGGATATTTTAATTGGAAGAAAATTTTAAACCAAAACAATGCATAATATCAATTCACTTCGAAAAGAATTATTGAATAAAGAAACGTTCAACCAAACGGTTCTCGATTATATTTACAATCAGAATTGGTTGAATATCTGGGTGCCAAAACAATACAACGGACTTGGGTTACCTTTTTCCGAAGGATTAAAAATTCTTCAATCAGTTGCTAAAATTGATGGAAGTTTAGGCTGGTTTGTTACCTTATGTAGTGGCGCAAATTATTTCTCAAGAAATCTTCAACCCAATATTGCATTTGATTTATTTTCTACTCAAAAAACTTGTTTCGGCGGTAGTGGTATGTTGGGAGGTACGGCAGAAAAGATAGGAGAAAATTATATCATAAATGGTTTGTGGCATTATGCAACTGGCGCGCCTTACCTCACTCATTTTACGATAAATGCGAAAATTTTAGAGAAAGGAAAAGAAGTTCTTGATGAAAACAATGAGCCAAAATTCATCTCTTTCATTTTAGATAAATCACAAGTACAATTAATTTCGACATGGAAATCAATGGGGATGATTGCAACTTCCTCTCATAGTTTCGAGGTTAAAAATCAAGTCGTTCATCAAGATTATAGCTTTATTTACAATCATTTTTACAGTGATGATTTAGTCGAAAAAGTGCCATTTAGAATTTTTGCAGATTTAACTTTATTGGTTAATTATATCGGAATGGCGGAACATTTTATCGAAAAAAGTATAGAAATTATACCTTCAAATCAACTTTCTAACTTTGATAAATTTCTAAAAAACTGTACGTCAAAATCTAATGAATATGCTAAACATATAGAAGATTTATTAGCCAATAATTCTTTTATTTTAGATAAAATAGACACTGAAATTCATGCTTTTGGAATTGAGACCGTAGCACAGATTACACAACATATCATATCAATTTATCCACAGCTTGGTATAAAAGCCTCAAAATCAAATGAAGAAATTAATCAAATTTTTCGAGATTATTTTACAGCAACTCAACATCGAAATTTCAGACAAGTAATTTAAATATATCTCTCTATTTATCTATATTTGTCAATATTTTATTAGGCTGCGTAATTTAATGGATAGAATATCAGATTCCGGTTCTGACAGTATGAGTTCGAATCTCATCGTGGTCACAAAATAAAATTTCAAAACACATCTAATTCAAGTTTCAAGTTTTACCTTTGCCAAAATTTTTCAGTTTTGGAAATCGAAATTCTATTTTATCTGTGTACTGCTGCATTTTTTGCTGGCTTTATCGACTCTATTGTTGGTGGAGGTGGTTTAATCCAAACACCTTTATCCCTGGCTTTCTTACCAAATTTACCCGTTTCTACGGTTATCGGAACACTAAAAATTCCTGCATTTAGTGGAACAGCTTTAGCGACTTCTCAATATTTAAAGAAAGTAAAAATAGATTGGAAACTCTTTGCTATCATGGCAACTTGTGCCTTTATTTCTGCATTTTTAGGTTCGCAATTATTGACGGTTATTAACAACGATTTCATGAAACCTGTTTTACTTGTCATTTTAATCATTCTAGCAATTTATACCATTTTCAAAAAAGATTTTGGCCAAGCAACTGAACGCAAAATCCCCTATCATATCGCAATTATAAATGGTTGTATCGTAAGTATTGCAGTTGGTTTTTATGATGGTTTTATTGGTCCTGCTACGGGCACATTTTTTATTTTAGGATTTGTGACATTACTTGGAATGGACTTCCTGAAAGCAAATACTAATGCTAAACTGATTAACTTAGCTACCAACTTTGGTTCGATTTGTTTGTTTTTAATCAAAGGACAAATTATTTGGAAAATCGCTTTACCAATGGCTGTTTGCAATGCTTTAGGTGGTTTTATTGGAGCAAAATTAGCCATCAACAAAGGAAACAAATTCATTCGTTACATATTTATTTTGGTAATCCTACTCTCAATTTGTAGATTTGGTTACGAAGTAATTTTCAAGTAAATGAAGTCCATTTTATCCATCATTTTTGTTACGGTATGTTTAAATGTTTTAGCGCAGAAATTTGTATTGAAAGATTCGCTTATAACCAATAACAAAACTGTAAATACAATTGATACCGATCTTAATAATTCGCTCTATTTGATTTCGGATACGAAAATTGAAAAAATATTTCAGTCGAATAAAAACAAAATTGTTGATTTAAAAAATGTAATCACAACTGTTGACACAGGAAATCCGTTAAGAACTTATATCTATTCAAATTTTAATCAAATCACCATTTTGGATGAGAATCTTAACTCTATTCAAGATATGATTCAATTAAAATCGACCGATTATATGCCAATTGCATTAAAAGTGGTTGACAATCAATTTTGTTGGTTTTATGATATTATCGGAAATAAATTGGTTTATTTTAATTATCAATTGCAGAAACCTATTCTAATTTCAAAGCAGATTTATTTGAAAAATAACGATCAATCCATTGAAAAAATTCATGTATATAAAAATTTAGTTTACTTAAAAAGTCAACAAACAATTTACATCTATGATGATTATGGTAATTTTAAATCTAATTTTGAGATAAATATCAAAGATTCCGCTTACTATTTTTATAAAGATGTTATTTTTTACATAAAAGACAATATGCTAATTTCGAAAAATATCATCAATCAAAATTCAACTACACTTATAGAATTGAAAAACATTAAAAGTATGGCTTTTAACGAAACTAACTTTTATACGTTTGATGGAAATAGGGTAAAAAATTACGAAATATTAAAATAAAAACAACTAATAATCAATAATTTAAATCAAAACAACTGCTTGTAAGTTTCCTCAAATCAAAAGATTAATTTTAATTTCTTTTGAATAAAAACACATAAATCAATCGGAATAATTTTTTTCTAATAAAAGATTTTTCTATGAGTTAACAGCTTAGATTTTGTTTTGAAAATTAAGCTTTAGTATATTTGCAATCGTTAAAATAATTGGAAAATGCATATCGCGATCGCAGGAAATATTGGAGCAGGAAAAACTACTCTAACAAATCTTTTAGCAAAACAATACAACTGGACAGCTCAATTTGAAGATGTAGAAATGAATCCTTATTTGGATGATTTTTACAATGATATGGAAAAATGGGCGTTCAATTTGCAAATTTACTTTTTAGGAAGTCGTTTCAATCAAGTGAAAGAAATTAGAGAAAGTGGTAAAGATATTATCCAAGACCGTACTATTTATGAAGATGCGCATATTTTTGCGAGCAACTTAAATGATATGGGACTTTTGTCTACACGAGATTACAATAACTATTTGCGTGTTTTCAACTTAATGACAAGTTTTGTTGAAGCACCTGATTTATTAATTTACCTAAAAGCTTCTATTCCGACTTTGGTAGCTCAAATTCAGAAACGTGGCCGTGATTACGAAAACTCTATTAGTATTGATTATTTGAGTCGTTTGAATGATAAATATGACAAATGGATTTCGAATTACAAAGAAGGAAAAGTTTTAGTTATTGATGTAGATCATTTAGATTTTGTAGAAAACAAAGAAGATTTAGGTTTCATCTTCAACAAGATAGAAGGAGAAATTAATGGACTTTTTTAGTTCGTGAAAAATATAGTAACTTGCACGGCTTGATTAAAAAAATCAAGCCTTTTTTGTGAAAAAAAATTATGGAAAATAAAAATTTATTGAAGGGAGTTTTGTTTGTCGCTATGGGCGCAAGCTTCTACGGAATGCTTGCCACTTTTGTAAAAGTCGCTTACGATAAAGGCTACACGACAGCAGAAGTTACAGCTTCACAATTTGTTTTAGGAATTATATCCTTATTGATTATTAATTTGATTATGGCGAATAAAAATAACTCAATTCCAAAAGTAAAACCGAAAGATAAAAAACGGCTTATTTTAGCAGGAACATCGTTAGGTTTTACGAGTTTATTTTATTATTTATCAGTTCAATATATCAATGTATCAATTGCAATCGTACTGTTGATGCAAACAGTTTGGTTGAGTATTTTGGTGGAAAGTATATTGACTAAAAAATTTCCTTCGGCCAAAAAATTAATCGCTATGATTTTGGTATTAATTGGTACCGCAATGGCTACAAACTTAATTAACCAAGACGTAGAATTAAATCCAAAAGGATTATTCTGGGGGTTCTTAGCAGCTTGTTCATTTACCACAACCATGTTTACTTCAAATAGTATGGCGAATTATTTACCTCCTTACAAAAAAAGTTTGTATATGCTGTATGGAGGAGGAATAATTGTTGCATTATTTGTGTTTTTTAGCCAATTAGGACCTTATTATTCAGAGAGTTTAATGAGTTTATACCGTAATTTTTCTGATGATAAAACTGGAATACATCCTCTCAACCTGAAAATTTTCTATACATGGGGATTGTTTTTATCCTTATTTGGAACAGTTTTACCTCCTATTTTATTAAACAAAGGTTTTCCAAATACAGGTTTAGGATTAGGAAGTATTGTTGCTTCTATAGAATTACCCGTTTCTGTAACCATGGCATTCATCGTTTTACAAGAACAAGTTTTAGCCATTCAATGGACTGGAATTGCCGTTATTATTTTTGCAATTATTATCTCGAACATCAATTTCACTAAAAGTTAATTGATAATACACACGATTGTTGTCAAAAAATATATTTCAAGAAATGATGGTATTGAATATATATCAAACAAAAAAAGCTTCCAAAAGTAGACTGCCCCCAAAAGTTTGGACAGATTAAAAATTAATAATTATAAAAATGAGTTCGATATTGTATCGGGCTCATTTTATTTAAGTTCGATTTTATTCTATCGTTATTGTAATAGTAAATGTATTGTTTTATTTCTTTTTTTAGCTCTTCAATAGAATTAAATTTTTGTAAATAAAATAGTTCCGATTTCAGTATTCCGAAGAAATTCTCGATAATAGCATTATCTAAGCAATTTCCTTTTCTACTCATACTTTGTATGATTCCTTTTTCATTTAATAAAGCCTGATATTGTTTCATTTGATATTGCCATCCTTGATCTGAATGTAATATCAAATCTTTAGTGTCTTTCGTTATTTTAAATGCCTTTTTAAGCATTTGAGTTACTTGATTAAAAACAGGTCGTTCGCTTAACTCATAGCTGATAATTTCTTGATTGTACAGATCCATTATTGGTGATAAATATAGTTTTTTATCTTTTACTTTAAACTCGGTAATATCCGTTACCCATTTTTGGTTGGGTCTAGCAGCCTTAAATATTCTGTGTAATATATTTGGAGCAATCTTTCCTTGTTCTCCTTTGTAAGATTTGTATTTTTTTCTTCGAATCAAACTCTTTAATCCTAAGCTATTCATCAATTTAAGAACGGTTTTATGATTGATGACAGTTCCTGATTTTCTTAATTCATCGGTAATTCGTCGATAGCCATATCGTCCTTTATGCTGATGATAAATGGATTTTATCTTAAGTTTTAATTCCTCGTATTTATCTGTTTTACTACGTGAAATATGGTAGTAAAAGCTGCTTCTAGCCATATGTGTACAATCTAAAAGTAGATTTAGATGGAATTCGGGACTTAATTCATTTATGGCTTGCGTCCAAGTTTCTTTTGTTTTTCCTCTTGGGCTTGAATTAAGGCATTGAACTTTTTTAAGAGTGCATTCTCACAACGTAAACGTTCAATCTCCAACAATAGTTCTTCTTCTCTTGATAATGGTTGTTTTGATTTTACAGGTTTACCTTTAGATGTGCTCATAGTCTTGGGACGGCCTTTTGGTTTGGGTTGTAAACCATCTATTCCAAAGGTAGCAAAATCTTTTTGCCATTTTACAATAACCGATTCATTTGGAATATTAAATTTCAATCGAGCTTCACGCAAACTAAGAAACTGTTTGGTTATAGACTTAATAACTTTTAGCTTAAATTCAACGCTATACGTTTGGTTTTTCTTAGGTTCTAAACCTAAAGCTCCTTGATTATGATAATCAGTAATCCACTTACGCAATAAACTTTCTGAAATACCTTCTTGATGTGATATAGAATGAACTGAATGATGTTTTTCTAAAACTTCTTTGACACATCGCAACTTGTATGTTACATCATATTTTACTTTTCTTGCCATAAAAATGCCCCCAAAAGTGTCTAACTTTTTGGGGGCAGTGTAAAGGAAGCTTTTTTTGTTTGATAAGGTAAGTTATGCTCTAACTTTAGTTTTTAAATTAATTCGTTGTCCAACTTTAGGTTGCGCACCTGGCTCCATACGATTCAGTTTATATAAGCTACTAACTTTTACGCCAAAACGCTGAGAAATCGTGTACATATCATCACCTTCTTGTACTTTGTACGAATAATCAGAACCTTTTGTTTTCTTTTTTCCAAAAAATACAATTTGTCCATCTTTCAACTTAGATCCCATTTGTATTTCATTGAAATTCGCAATATCAGAAGGAACTTTATTATACGTTTTAGAGATTGTCGCTATCGTTTCTCCAGCTTGTGCAACAATATAAGGAATGTTATTCTTGTGATTTTTGATGCGAGTTGTTGGATTTTGAGGACGAGTTTCATAAACAACCGTTTTGTTATTTACAATAGGCTCATTCTTTTCTACAATATTTTCTTTGGGTTGGTAAGAAGCTAAAATAACTTCTTCTTTGATTGATTTAGGCTCATTTTTCATCTGTTTAGAAGAATTATTCGCTAACATCAAATCATCTTGATTGTTATATAATGCGTATAACTTAGCAAAAACTTCTTCAGCTGAAATCTTATCAAATTGATCTAAATTATATTTTTCTATTCGAGAGATTAATTTAAACGCATATTTTGAATCTGTTGCATAACCAGCTTTTTTTAATCCATGAGCCCAAGCTTTAAAATCTGTTGGATCCAAATTAAATAAAGCCTTATAATAGGGTCTTAATGCCAAAAATTCTGAGTGATCTCTGTAACTTTCTTCAACTGAAAGATACTTTCTGAAACATTCGCCTTTTGCATCATCATCGTGGTAAATTCTTGGTTTATCCAACGACCATTCTGCTGGTCCTTTACATTTTATACCAAAATGATTATTTGCTTGCTCAGCTAATCTACTTTGCCCTCCACCTGTTTCTAATAAACCTTGTGCTAAAGTTATACTTGCCGGAACTTTGTAAAGTTGCATTTCTTCAACAGCTAAAATAGCATGTTTTCGAATGTAAGTTATGTCTCTACTTTCTTGGGCTTGTGTTGAGATGGTCAAAACAAAGCTAAAAACGTACAACAATTTTCTCATTCTATAATATTTTTATTCTTCTTTTTTAAAAGTTTATTCATCCCTTCTATTCCTTGTAGTCCGCCTGTATGAACGATAAGAATTTTAGAGTTATCACTAAAATAATGATTTTTAATCAATTCGAAAATACCAAAAACCATCTTTCCTGTATAAATAGGATCCAATTGAATATGGTTAATTCGCTTGAAATCATTTACAAAAGTAATTAAATCATCCGAAACTTTTCCATATCCGCCAAAATGATATTCGTTAAAAATAGTAAAATTCGTTTTATTTGTCAATTTTTCTATCTCTTTTGGAATAAAATTCCCTTTTAAACTTGGAAAGCCTATTATTTTTTGATGCAATTTAGAACTTTCAATCAAACCAGCAATTGTTCCACAAGTTCCGATCGCCGAAGCAATATAATCGAAATCGAAACAATCTGCATACAAAATTTCTTCGCAACCTTTTATAGCTAACTCATTTGTACCTCCTTCTGGAATAACGTAAGCGTCTGGATATTTAGTATTTAAATCATCTAAAAATTTAATTTCATCTTTTTTCCTATACTCTTCTCTCGAAATAAAATGCAACTGCATTCCGCATTTTTCAGCAAAACGTAAGGTTGGATTTTCATCAATTTTATCAATTAACTCTTCTCCTCGTATAATGCCTATTGTTTCGAAATCATTAATTTTACCTGCCGCAGCAGTCGCTGCTATATGATTAGAAAAAGCACCTCCAAATGTTACTAATTTTTTGAAACCCAATTTTTCAGCTTCAATAAAATTATATTTTAGTTTTCGGTATTTATTTCCAGAAATTTCAGGATGAATTAAATCTTCTCTCAAAATAGAAAGTTGAATTTTCTGAGAAGTTATATGCGTAATATCAATCGGCTGTATTTGAGCTTTATAATCGTTCCAAATCATTTACAAATATTTTAGAAAACTATAAAATTTTCGTTCTTTTAAATAATTCAAATTATGATCATTTGCATACGCTTCACGCTCAAAACTAATATTTCGATACGCTTTGTGTTGATCACGGTATTGAACTAATCGAATCATATATTCTATCAAATAAAAAGGATAAAAAAAGACAACTAAAAGTTCGAGTTGTTGAATAATATGAATGGTTTCATGATTGATTAAAACAGTATCATTCTTTAATTTTTTATCTCTCAAAAAAATAAACGGAAAAATGGTAATTCCAATAAAGTTCTTGCGAAATAAACGATTCAAAACAACTACAAACATGATTTACTAACTCGATTCTGTGTCAAAATTAAGCAATCTGAGAGATATTGATTAAAAAAAGCTTTAAAAATCGTAACTTTATAGGAATTGACTAAGTATTATCATCATGATATTGATGAAAAATAATTGATAAAAGTTGTAATTTCACAGCATTAGAAATGAAGAAGTTTGAAGAAGGAGATTATTATTTATCTCCAGAAGGTTTTAGAATTTTCACTGCACAATACCTTAAAAAAAGAGGATATTGTTGTAAAAGTGGTTGCAAACATTGCCCGTATGGATACGACAAAAAAACAGATAAAATAAAAAATAAAAAATAATTTATATGAAAATAACATCAACAGTCTTCGCATTATTCATAGGAAGTTATGCTTTTGCACAAATGAAATTTCCTTTGGTAAGTTCTCACGCAGAAGTTGAACAAAAAGTGGGATTAACTGAAATTGAAGTAGAATACAATCGACCAAATGTAAATGAAAGAAAGGTTTTCGGAAAATTAGTTCCTTACGGAGAAGTTTGGCGTACAGGTGCAAACGAAAATACGGTGATTAAATTTGATCAACCCATTAAGGTAAATGGACAAGATTTGGCCGCTGGTGAATATGCGTTGTATACAATTCCAACTAAAGAAGATTGGGATGTGATATTTTACAAAGACACTAAAAACTGGGGAAATCCAAAGGAATGGAACGAATCTAATGTTGCATTGAAAGTAAAAGCGCCATCAACAAAGTCCATGAATAATAAAACCGAAACGTTCGAGATTCGTTTTACAAATGTGACGCAAAAATCTGCAAATTTGGTAATGGCTTGGGATAACGTAAACGTTGTATTGGAAATAGAAACAAATACAATTAATACGGTATTAAAAATGATTGGAGAACAATTAAACGAAAATTCATCTGCAAGAGATTTTTATAATTCAGCTAATTTTTATTATTCAAATAAATTGGATCGAAATCAAGCAATAAAATGGGTAAATACAGCTTTAGAAAAAGATCCGAATGCGCCAGCTTATTATAAAGAATTGAAGGAAAAATTAGAAAAAGATAAATATTAAATAAAATTAAATTAGTAAATCCGTTTCTTTAATACTGAAGAAACGGATTTTTTTATTCAGATATATTTTTTTTCAAAATGATTTGCAAATAAGAAAACATCAACGCAGTCGACCAACCAACCATCATAATTCCATTGATAGCTTCTAAACCAGCCAATATTTTCCATTCGCTATCAATCACTACATCACCATAACCTACTGTTGTAAATGTTATAAATGAAAAATAAAGCGCTTCTTGAAAACTATATAAATTATCAATATTAGGATTAAAATAAAAAGCAGCTGCCCATATTGTACATTGCGCGCCATGCAACAAAGTAAGTAAAGACACTGATAGAGCCATTTGCCACAAAACATGACTAATAGATAGTCGTTGGTTTTTGAAATTGAATTTATGCAGATATTTAAGGGAATGTACTGTAAATGTTGATTGTAAAATAACATTCATACAAATTATCAATACTCCAAAACATATAATTAGAAACATAGTATTTTATTGATGTAAAAGTATTCCTTTCCGTAATTTTTTCAAAGAAATAATAGAATTAGTTAAGATTTAATGTAAATCAGGTCTATTTTTTGAATATTTTAATTGTGTTAGCATTTGTTTTTGTATCTTCTAATTCTTAAACAATTAAACACTAAAATAAATGAAAAAAATTTTACTATTGAGTACTTTATTATTAGGTACATACTCACTAAATGCACAAAATAAATCTGCCACAGATTTACCTTATTCGTACGTTTTCGAAACGGAGGACCTTGACGGATGGACAATTATTAATGCTGGAAATGGTAACAATTGGGCCGTTCATCAAGCTTCTTCAGAAACGCCAGATCCTTCAGAAGGAAAATATTATATGATGTACTATTTTCATGATAATCCAGCTAATTCATATTTATTTTCAAAAGGTCTTAATTTAAAAGCAAACGAAAATATTAATCTACAATTTGATTATATGGGAATTGATGCTTGGTTTCCAGAAAAAATGGAAGTACTAATTGGCTTGAATCCTGATGTCGAGTCGATGACACAAAGACTTTGGATTGATGAAGAAATTATAAATTACCCTTACGAAACAGCTTCTGTAAATTTTGAAGTTCCTACCGATGGAGTCTATTATATTGCTTTTAGAGCCTTTTCTGATCCAGATCAATTTTACTTAAGCTTAGATAATATTATCATCAAAAAAGAATCATTGGCTACGCAAGAAGTAAATAAAACAAAATTGACGTATTATCCTAATCCTGTAAAAGATGTTTTAACGATTAAAAACGATCACAACATCAAAAACATTGAAATTTTTGATTTATCTGGTAAAACGTTAATTAAAAAAGTGTACGATTCTGCTAACATTGATGTCGATATTTCAAAAATACCAAAAGGAACGTATATGGTAAAAATAAGTAGTGAGAACAGTAAAAAAACAATAAAAGTAATTAAAGATTAACGTTCAGTTTTTGATAAATTTTCATATATTTAATTACAAAACAATGTTACATAAAACGGATAGAAAGCTTTTATATGTAAGCATTCTATTCGCTTTAAATTCATAAAGAATTGATAAAAAAACGTTTTCTATTGGCTTATTTCTTAATTTTGTAATTCTAAATCTATCATTCAACAAATGAAAATTAATTTTAAACATATTTTATTGTGTCTTGGAGTTACTTCTATTGGATTAACATCTTGTTCATCTAATAAAAGTTCGAACAAAATAGTCTATAAAAAAGTAGAAACTAAGCAACCTACAAAACCTGCTGAACCTACAATTCCGACTACACCTAAAACAGAAATTTCTACAAAAAAAGACGACATTTTTACAGTAAAATTACCCGATGTTAATCGCGAATTCCGAGCAGCATGGGTGGCTTCTGTTGCAAATATCAATTGGCCTTCGAAACGAGATTTATCGACAACACAGCAAAAAGATGAAGCGATAAAGTTGTTGGATATGTTAGAAGCTAACAATTTTAATGCAGTTATATTTCAAGTTCGTCCGGCTGCAGATGCAATGTATAAAAGTAATTTAGAGCCTTGGTCTTATTTTTTAACTGGACAACAAGGGAAAGCACCTTCGCCTTATTACGACCCCTTAGAATTTTGGGTAGAAGAAGCACATAAAAGAGGTTTAGAATTGCATGTTTGGTTAAATCCATATCGAGCACATCATAGTAGCGGTGGCTCTGTAACCAGCGAATCTATGGTGAAAAAATCTCCAAACAATGTGGTGAGATTGAAAAATGGAATGTACTGGTTCGACCCTGCTGATAAGAAAACACAAGATCACGTTTCAGAAGTTGTTCGTGATATTGTTTCTCGTTATGACATTGATGGTGTTCATTTTGATGATTATTTTTATCCTTATGCTTCTTACAATGGCGGAGCAGATTTTCCTGATACTAAAACATGGAATGTTTACAAAAATAATGGAGGAAATTTATCGCGAGCAGATTGGCGTCGTCAAAACGTGAACACAATTATCGAAAGAATATACAAAGAAATAAAAGAAGAAAAACCTTTTGTGAAATTTGGAATTAGTCCTTTTGGAATATGGAAACCGGGCTACCCTTCTGGAATTACAGGTTCTTCGCAATATGATGAATTATACGCTGACGCAAAATTATGGTTAAATAAAGGTTGGGTTGATTATTTTTCACCTCAATTGTATTGGCCAATTAACTCAACTGGGCAAAGTTTTCCTAAATTATTAGAATGGTGGAAATCTGAAAACACACATAATCGTCACCTATGGCCTGGTTTGAATACAGTTGAAGTTAAAGTTTCGGACAGATCAACGGAGATTACAAATCAAGTTAAAATGGCTGGTGAAATTTTACAAAATAATGTAGGTGTAATTCACTGGAGTATTGCAGGTTTAACAAAAAATCCTTCGATGCTGAGTTATTTAAAAGAAGGACCTTACAAAACAAAAGCGTTAGTACCAACGATGAATTGGATAAAAACAGATCATTTGGCAAAACCAAGTTTAATTGTAAATGCTAAAACATCGGAAGTTGTAATGAATTGGAGTGATTATAAAATGCAATCAAATGTGTCAAAATGGATTTTGTACACACGTTACAACAACGATTGGGAAACCTCTATATTGGATAAAACAAAAACGAACCAAACCGTTTTAAAACATAAAGATGGAAAAAGCTTAACCGCTGTTGCGCTAAAAGCTGTAGACCGTATAGGTAACGAAAGTGATTACGTTGCTGAAAGAATTAATTAAAATTTTAATGGATATAAAATAAAAACTGGACTTCAACTTGAGGTCCAGTTTTTGTATATTTAGTTCTAAATAATTTCTAATGAAAAAAGAAAATATAATTCTTTATATAATGCTATTTATTCCTCTTTTATTTTTGGGAGGAGTAGCTGGTTATTTTTTTCTTTTCTCTAAACCTTATGTTCCTAATGAATATTATAAAACAATCCAATACAAAGGAATTGTTCAAAAAATTTATACAAAATATGAAAGTAGAGGAAATAAGCGAATGGTTAGAGTCAATTTTTTTGACTATTTTTTACCTTACGATGAAGCTGATAAATTTATTGAAAAAGGAGACTCTATTGTGAAAAATAAAGGAGAAACATCTTTACATATTTATAGAAATCATAAACTAATTAATAGTTTAAAATAAAAAAAAGTCATTACAAAAAATGCAATGACTTTATATACTGATTATTATCTCTTTTAAATTGATTTTTGATAAATGTAATCATCCATAATGTATACATTTCCGATATCAAATGTTTTCGATTCCATATTTTTGAAACCATTTTTCTCATAAAAACGAATTGCTTTTGCATTGTTTTTATTAACGGTTAAATGAACTGCTTTTGCACCTTTTTCTTTTGCATAATCCACTACTCTATTCAACATCAATTGTCCAATTCCTTTGGTTTGATTAGATTCTTTCAAGTAAATTTTTGATAAGAACACTGTATTATTCTCATCCAATTTATAATGTAAATAACCAGAAGGAACATTATCAATCTTTAAAATTTCCCAAACATCACCGTTTGCAATTCCTTCGTTTACCTTATCGTTATTGTACATCATATCAATCATATAATCGATTTGATCTTGTGCTAATAAATCTTTGTAACACTCATTCCAAATTTCTCTTGCTAAAGGTTGAACTAAATGTATATTTTTCTCATTAACGGTATGAAAATGACAATAAACATTAAGTTTAACTGGATTTATTTTTTGTTTAACTTCTATATTTTGTAGCATTTCATCTTTACGTTTGTCAATTGCACCTTCTAACATTTGTAAGGTCCACTTACGTTTCAAAGAATTGTAATAAAACATTCCAATTCCAATATATAAAAAGACTTGCACAGCAATAGTAACGTAATTTTCTACTAAGTATTTATTCATTTTTAGGCTATTCTCCATCAAATTATCCATTGATGAACTACTAAAATTAACACCAATATCAATAATTCCTGAAGCAAACAACATTACAAATACAAAAGAAAACGCTATTTCTCCTGCGATATACAACCCTACTGCGGATAAAACTGTTTTTAATTTATCCTTTTTGAAAAATTTTGCTAAAAAATAAAACTGAAAACTAAATATGATGATTAGAAACACTGATTGTAATTTTTTTATATCTCACAAAAATACGAAAAATATAAGCGTAATCCTTTATATTTGTATGAAACATATCAAAACAAAAAGTGATTTATTATGTATAGCGATAAATTTCAGAACTATTTACAATCTCAGTTAAATGACTTAGAAGAACAAGGACTGTTCAAAAAAGAACGCATCATTGCTTCTCCTCAAAGTGCAGAAATCACATTAGAAAATGGTCAAACATTGTTAAATTTTTGTGCAAATAATTATTTAGGATTATCAGATCATAAAGATGTTATTTCGGCTTCTCAAAAAATGTTAGATGATCGTGGATACGGTATGTCATCTGTACGTTTTATTTGTGGAACACAAGATGTTCACAAACAATTAGAAAAGAAAATCGCTGATTTCTTAGGAATGGAAGACACGATTTTATATGCAGCTGCTTTTGATGCAAATGGTGGTGTTTTCGAACCATTATTTACTGAAGAAGATGCTATTATTTCTGATGAATTAAACCATGCTTCTATTATTGACGGCGTTCGTTTGTGTAAAGCTGCTCGTTACCGTTACAAAAATAATAATATGGCAGACTTAGAAGCGCAATTGATAGCCGTTTCTGAAAAAAATCATCGTTTTAAAATCATTGTAACAGACGGTGTATTCTCGATGGATGGTATTGTAGCAGACTTAAAAGGTGTTTGTGATTTAGCCGAAAAATACGATGCACTTGTTATGGTAGATGATTCTCATGCAACTGGTTTCATCGGTAAAACTGGTCGTGGGACACATGAACACAACGAAGTAATGGGACGTGTAGACATTATTACTTCTACTTTGGGTAAAGCTTTAGGTGGTGCAATGGGTGGATTTACATCTGGTAAAAAAGAAGTAATTGAAATGTTGCGCCAAAAATCTCGTCCATATTTATTCTCTAACTCTTTAGCTCCAGGAATTGTTGGTGCTGCTTTGCAAGTGTTAGATATGTTAGAAACTGATACTTCTTTACGTGATAAAGTTATGTGGAATGCCAATTACTTCCGCAAAGAAATGGTAGCTGCTGGTTTTGATATTCCAGAAGGTGATGCTGCTATTGTTCCAGTTATGTTATACGATGCAAAATTATCTCAAGTAATGGCAGATAAATTATTAGCTGAAGGTGTATATGTCATCGGCTTCTTTTTCCCTGTTGTTCCTCGCGATAAAGCTCGTATCCGTGTACAGTTATCAGCTGCACATACAAAAGAACAATTAGATCATACAATTGCAGCTTTTATTAAAGTTGGTAAAGAATTAGGAGTGATTAAGTAGTTATTATCTAAATATTATAAAAAAGGTCGGTTTAAAACTACCTTTTTTATTTCATCAAAAATGATTATTTTACAACTAATATTAATTGCCATGTTCAAGTTATAAGTGCAACTGGCCAAGTAGATTTTAGTTTTTCGATAGGGCTAATATAGCCAA
Source organism: Empedobacter stercoris (assembly GCF_025244765.1). NCBI lineage: Bacteria > Pseudomonadati > Bacteroidota > Flavobacteriia > Flavobacteriales > Weeksellaceae > Empedobacter > Empedobacter stercoris. The sequence goes on from NZ_CP104209.1 coordinate 813,350, forward strand.
ACTTTCTTACTCTTCTATTGTTAATTAATTTTTCTATTTGTTTGATTCTTAGGTTACTTACTAAATTCAGGTCTGTTTTCTTTGGTAAAAATCTTCTTATCAAGCCTATTCTGTTCTCAACAGTTCCTTTATCTTGTGAGGTGTAGGGTCGGGTGAAATAGGTTTTGATATGGTGTTTTTCGGCTATTTGTTTGTGTCTGGCAAACTCTTTTCCGTTGTCAAAAGTCATGGTTTTGATCCAGCTGCTACTTATTCTGGATATTCTTTTATTGATTAATTCTTGAATGTTTTGAGGGTCTTTTCCTTGCAATTTGTCTAAGGTGGTTACCAAAGTTGCTCGGTCTGTCATCACTAATAGAGCTGATTTGTGGTCTTTCCCCATCATTAAATCGACTTCGATGTCTCCCAATCTTTCTCGTTGTTCAACTACTTTTGGACGTTTCTCAATGGATACTCTGTCTTTGATTATACCTCGGGTTTGTTTATAGTTGCCTCTTTTGAATCTGCGCCTGCCATGTCTTAAAAATTTATACAGATTTTTATAGGGCGCGTCAGCTCTTCGATTACTCTTTTTACAGTCCCATATCCATTGATAGATGCATTCTAGAGAAACACCCTGAACGCCCATGCACTTCCATTCTACAGCAATCAATTCTGGACTTAGTTGTTCATTCTTTAACCAATTAGCTGCCTGATTTTTAAGCGACTCTGTGAATTTTACTGCCTTGTTTTTTTGTTTGTGCCTTAAACTTGTTTTTTCTTGCGCCAAATCAGGAATATAGCTACCTGCGTGTAGACCACGCTTACCAATATTTCTTTGTAATTCACGCGTGATGGTAGATTTATGTACGCCTATTAAATCAGCAATATCTTTTTTGCTTTTTCCTGCTGTCAAAAGTATTCCAATTTGGTATCTTTGTTCCTGGTCGAGTTGTTTATATGTTTTTTTCACAAATCAAATTTAACACTTGGCTAATCATTGGGGGCTAGCCCCCAATGATTTAATTTGAGTTGCACTTATTTGTTGAACTTAGAATTTTATAAAATGTCAAAATATTTTCTTTTTTTATTATTGATCTGTTCAGAAACATTTGTGTTTAGTCAATTTCAAAACAAACAGCTTTTTGAAGAAGTCAAAAGATACGAAAACGGTAAAATAAAAACTATCATTGGACTAAATGAATATGATAAAAGAGAAGGTATAACTTACGAATATTTTCCAAACGGTTTACTTTTTAGAGAAACAAGCTATGTAAATGATAAAAAAGAAGGCATGGAAATTACTTATTTTCCAAATTCCGTTATCGAAAGTAGAGGATTATTCATTAATGATTTAGCAGAAGGAGCATTCCAATATTTTTATAAAAACGGAAAGCCATTTGCTACTTTAGTATTTCAAAACAATTTACTCGTAACTGCCAAAGATTGTTATACAAGCAAAGGTGAAATAGTATATTGCGGACCTATAAATAATGGAAATGGTGTATTTTTAAAATATGACAAAAAAGGAAATCTAATTTCTAAAGATTACTACAAAAATGGAGTTTTCCAACGTTCAGAACATGTAGAAGTCAACTTAAAAAAGTAATAAATAGACAACTAAACGCCACCTTTTGTCTTTCAAAATCCTTACTTTTACAACAATTCAACAAAGAAAATTTCAAAATGGCTCAATTCATAGAAAATGTTGTAAAAGATTTATTGCATAATCAAACAAATTTTATCAATACGACTTTGGTCTTACCAGGAAAGCGTCCTATGCTTTTTTTTAGAGAAGAATTTCAACGTCAATCGCAAAATATCATTCTCCCTCAAATGAAAAGTATCGAGGAATTGATGAGCGAACTTTCTGGTTTAGAAATTATTTCTGGTATCAATCTTTGGTTCAAAGCCTATCAAGCTTATAAGAAAATCGTTGACAAACCAGATTCTTTCGAAGATTTTATCAAATGGGGACCAACTGTTTTAAAAGACTTTGATGATATTGACGCTTCCTTGCAACCTGCGAATAAAGTGTTAGATTATTTGGTTTCGGTTGAACGAATCAATCAATGGGGTGAAGGAAAAATTGATATTGGTAAAAATGAAATCATTCAAAATCATTTAACTTTTTGGGGAATCGTTTCAAAGTTATACGTTCAATTGCAACAAGATTTACTTGATTCGAAGGAAGGTTATGCTGGAATGGTTTTTAGAATTGCGAGCGAAAAAGTCAACGAAATTGTTGAGAACAAAACTTCTCATTATGTATTTGCTGGTTTCAATGCATTAACGAAAGCAGAACAAGCGCTTATTTTTAAATTAGAAAAAGAAAATTTAGCCACTTTATATTTTGATGCAGATAAATATTACTATGAAAACCCCAATCAGGAGGCGGGTTCATTTTTAAGAAAATACAAAGAAAAAATAAAACCAATTAATTGGGTTGTTGATGAATTTTCGAAGCCAAAAAATTTACACACAATTGGTGTTGCAAAACAAGTTGGACAAGCAAAATACATCGCAGATTTAATCCGAAACCTGAACGACGATGAGATTAAAAATACAGCTTTAATTTTGGCTGATGAATCTATTTTACCTGCAATTCTAAATTCATTACCCGAAAATATTACGCATCTTAATATCTCGATGGGTATTCCATTACGTTCGGTTCCATTAGCACAATTTTTCAAATCGATTTTCGAATTGCAGATGAATCGCGAAAAATTAGGAAAAGGATCGATGTTTTATTTCAAGAATGTTTTACAAATTCTCGAAAACAAAACCTTATCTCATTTTAGTTCGGATAAAAGTCGACAACTAATTGATGAAATTCGTACTCAAAATCGAATATTCAATTCAGAGAAATCAATTCAAAATGCGTTAGAAAATTCTATTTTCAAATCCATTTTTCATATTCCAACATCTATTACAGCATTTATTCATCATTTAAAAAATTGGACAGATGAATTATTGCATCATCCTTCGATGAATGATTTATTAACGAAAGAATACTTGTTCTTTTTCAAAAAAGTATTCAATCAATTACACGAAAACTTACTACAAGTAAATGATATAAAAGATTATAGAACATTATTTTTGTTGTACAACAAAATCGTTTCTTCCGAATCTATTTCGTTTATTGGCGAACCATTGAAAGGTTTACAATTAATGGGACTTTTGGAAACACGTTTGTTAAATTTTGACAACATTATCATGACTTCTATAAATGATGAAATTTTGCCTTTGGGACGACAAAACAATACATTTATTCCGTATGACATTCGCAAACAAATGAAATTGAATACATTTACCGAAAACGATTCGATTTATGCGTATCACTTTTACCGATTGATTCAACGTGCGAAAAATGCTTACTTTGTTTATGATACAGAAGCAGACGGAATGGGTTCTGGCGAAAAATCTCGCTTTTTAGCGCAAATAAAATTTGAAAGTCATCACAAGATGAAAGAAATTTTTGCTGCACCAAGTTTTGTTACAAAACCATTGAAAGAAATTATTGTTCCTAAAACAGATGAAACGATGAAAAAACTTTGGAATTGGGCAGAATACGGAATCTCTCCTTCTTCTCTTTCTTCCTATTTGCGTAATCCATTGGATTTTTATGAACAACGAATCTTCAACGTAAAAGAAGTTGAAGAGGCCGAAGAAACCGTAAGTGCAAGAACTTTAGGGAATATTGTACATGGTGCTTTAGAAGATTTATATCAACCTTATTTGAACCGATTTTTACACGAAAACGATTTCAAATTAATTGAAAAAGAAAAATATAAGACTTTACAAGTTCATTTTCAGAAGGAATATAAAGATGGACATTTAGACAAAGGTCCAAACTATTTGATTTATAAAATTGCAGAACGAATTGTTGACGGTGTTTTGTCAAAAGATGTGAAAACGGCAAAAGAAAATGAATTTATCATTCAATCATTGGAATCAAAACACGAAGTAGATTTTACCTTGACCAATGGAAAAGTAGTAAAACTTAAAGGTGTTATTGATCGTATTGATTCTGTTAACAATCAATTGCGAATTATTGATTACAAAACAGGTTATGCGAAAGATATTTCGGTTAAAACAGAAGAAATCGAAGTTGTTTATCAAAAAGAAGATAAAGCGAAACAATTGCAATTAATATTTTACGCGCATTTGTATTATTCCAACAAAGAAAATATAAATAAAGAAATTGAGTTGTGTATTTATCCTATCAAATTTCCGAATAAAGAATTAATAAAACTTTCTGTTGATAAGAATACAACGATCAATTATTCTATTGTAGATCACTCTAGTGAACCAATGGCAAGCTTAATTGAAGAAATTCTAAATCAAGAAATTCCATTCAAACAACCAGAATAGTACTCAATACACCATAATAAAACCCTTTGTATCGTATTCTAACAAAGGGTTTTATATTTAATTAACGTATAATTCCATTTAAATTCTTAATATTTTGCTAAAAAATAGTAGTTTTGGAAAAGTTTAAAATCGCATAATGAAAAATAACAAACTTTTTATAGCTATCATCGTTGCCTTGTTAATTGGTGTGGCTGTTGGTGGTTATGTACATTACTACACCTCTCCAGAATTTATTAAAACATTTTCGACAAATATCAAATTACTTGGTACTATTTTTATTCGACTTATTCAGATGATTATCGCGCCATTAGTTTTTTCAACTTTAGTTGTAGGTATTGCTAAAATGGGTGATATGAAAATGGTTGGACGCGTTGGAGGGCGTGCCATGGGATGGTTTATTACAGCTTCACTTACTTCTTTGGTAATCGGTGCTGTTGTTGTAAATATAATGAAGCCTGGAGAAGGCATAAACATAGAAATGGATGCGAGTTCTGCTCAAGATTTATTAAAAGGACAAGCTTCATTAACATTAGAACATTTCATTACACACATGATTCCAAAATCTGTTTTTGAAGCGTTTGCAACAAATGAAATTTTACAAATTGTAGTTTTCTCTATTTTCTTTGGAGTAGCCATGGCTGCTTACGGAAAAGAAGGAGAAATGATCACAAAAGCTTTAGATAAAATTTCGCATATCGTTCTAATCATGGTTGGTTACGTAATGTGGACTGCACCATTGGGTGTTTTAGGAACTATTGCTGCTGCTATTGCAACTTACGGATTCGGAATTTTCGCATTATATGTTAAATACTTAATCGCTTTTGTAATAGGAATCGCCTTATTGTGGTTAGTATTATGTATCGTTGGATACTTTATTTTAGGAAAACGTTTATTCGACTTATTAAGACACATCAAAGCACCATTATTAATCGCTTTCTCAACAACTTCATCCGAAGCTGTTTTCCCTAAATTAGTAGAAGAATTAGAAAAATTTGGTGCCCAAAAGAAGATTATTTCATTCACTTTACCACTCGGATATTCCTTCAATTTAGATGGATCCATGATGTACATGACCTTCGCATCCTTATTTATTGCACAAGTTTATGGCATCCATATGCCAATCGAAAAACAAATCTTGATGTTATTGGTTTTAATGTTAACGTCAAAAGGTGTTGCAGGAGTGCCAAGAGCTTCATTGATTGTAGTTGTTGCAACTTGTTCGATGTTTGGTATTCCACCAGAAGGAATTGCTTTGATTTTACCAATAGACCACTTCTGTGACATGGCTCGTTCGATGACAAATGTACTTGGAAACGCTTTATCTACGGTTGCTGTAGACAAATGGGAAGGACATGTTGCGATTGAACAGACTTACACACATGATGAAGATGATCATCAAAAAGCTTAAAAAAATTGCTTTTCAATGTATAAAAACAAATGCGACCTTTTTCGGGTCGCATTTGTTTTTATAATCTTATTCGTTATGATATATAAAAATACTTTTTATATAGTATCATCTTCTTCAATTCCCCAGAATGTCCAATATTTTCCATTAAACATATATAAATTATCACTTAAGGTATCATAACAAATCATTCCTGCATATGGTGATTTTACATTTTTTGCTGGATTCTCTATTTTTGGCAAAATTAAAGCTCTGTCATCAGACTCTAAAACTAATATACCTATTGCATCAGTAGTATCATTTCCTATAATCATTCCAGTTTTCGATGAAGATTCTATAGTTTCTAATTTTGATGGATTCAATCCCTCTACTCCATTCATATCAATCCAAGTTTCACCATCAAAAAACATCACCTTTGCAGAAAACTCATCGTACACAAATGTTCCTTCCGAAATATCATGCATTTTATTCACATCCTCTACATGAGATAATACTATTCCTTTTGTTGTTTCTGATTGAAAATCTATCAATCCACTTCCATCTACATTCGCCTTACCAATAGAAATTTGACCAAATAATATCTGAATTTTTAAAATAAAACTAATTAGTATTAACCTATTTCTACTATTCATAATCATAACATTTTTGTTTTATACAAGACCATTTTGTTCCATTGTATAACTTTATGCATTTATCATCAGAATCATATACAATCATTCCTCTTACTGGTAACAAAATATTTTTTTCTGGATTCTTATTTCTCGAGATAACAAGTCCCTTATTTTTTGATTCTAATACCAAAAATGCATTTGGAATGTCATTTGGCCATAATGGGGTTGTCCTAGTTTCTGTGGTTGAAATGCCAACAACTGAATTTGTGTCTGTAGCTTCAGGATTAAATGGTTTAAAGCATGGACAGGCATAAGTAGTTATTATTTCACTAAAATAAATACAACCATCATTTAATGTTACTGTCATAAAATAATCCGCTGATTCTGTATCTTTATAAGGTATATCGTAAGTAATAGTTGTAGCTCCTGGAATTAATTTTCCATTTTTATACCATTGATAAGTACCTGAAAATTGATTTAATTCTGATTGTAATACTGATATTCCTGTATCTCCTGTGCATGCTAAATCATTACGTTTATTTTTAATGATTACTTTTAATTCTGGAACAATTCCAAAACCAGAATAATACCCTCCAAATCCTGCATCACCACTTGCACCTAAAATTTGAGCTTGAATTGTTCCTAATGCTGAAATTTTTATATTTCCTAATCCCTTGCTTCCTATTGCATATCGATATGAAACCCAATCAGAATTTCCAGGTACATTAGTTGGCCCTTCTGATTCAGATAGTTTTTCATTATTTAATTCAATTATAGGTTTAAAACTATCTCCTTTTCTTGCAAGAACTGATAAGATTGTATTTGGATAACTTGTATCACCAATCGTTTTAGCATCTGGTATTAAATCAACAGAATTTTGTCCATTGCATGAAGTTGGAGGTATAAGCATGAAATTATTTGTTTGAAAACCACTACTTCCAAAAACTTTATGAAAAACATACACTGGTTTATCACTAGATATATACATGTTTTTATTCATAAAATTAGAACCAGGTACAATTAAATAATCCCCAATTTTTGTTAATTTATTTTCGATAGTTGATTCATTAACTGTAATTTTAGTATCTTCTTCTGTTGCTATAACAATGACTCTTTCATTATTTATAGAACCATTACCCTGCATTATTATATACTCAGTTCCTACATATTGTATTGGTATTATTTGATCTAATCCGATATCTCTATTGTCTGCTTTACCGCCTTGTTGAAGCAAACCTCCAACAGTAACAGATATCTGTTTACTTGACTGAATCCTTGCACCTAACCATCCGTTATTTTGTACTGTTATAGCTCCTTTCTTCATTTTTGCATACAATATGTATGATTCACCCTTGTTCAAATTGACAGAAATAGTTGGGTGTATTATTGGAGCCAAACCATTACCATTCAAAAATTCTAATCCTTCTTCATAATTGTCTACAACAACTTCTGTGTTATCTTCTGTTGCTGTAAAAGAAAGCATTGTACCAACGTTACTAGTAGTATTAGAAAACTCATTTGGTGTCCCACCCCATAAGAATGTTTTTCCTAAAGCAACTTTTCCTTTTGTTAAAACTGTTCCAGCATGTCCTGTATGTCTTGCTCTATAATTAACATAAAAAGATTCCTTTGATTTAAAAACCAGCCCTCCCTCATTTGATTTTATAATTGTACCAGCTCTATTTGTTGGTAAAGAAACAGCAGATAATCCAGGTTTTAATATAGAATTACTTGTATTAACAAAACTTATCCTTACTGGTTGTTCATTACTCAACGTTATTAAACCATCACTAACATAAGATTTAGTTGCTAACGATAAATTAACCACTAATAATCGAGGTGATGAAATTTCATCCGGATATGTTACTTCAACAGTAATAGGTTCTTTAGATGGTGTAGATAAGTAAATAAATTCTTGCGTTACTGAAGAAGCGTAATCTCCAAATACAAGCGGTTGTAAATAGTGTATATTATCTAATTGGGAATAACAAGTTTGACTTATCAAAATATTTATGAATAGAAATAATTGATAAATAGTTTTCATATTTATTTTTTCGCGAAATTAACACTTATAAATCTATAACAGCTACTCTATTTAAGATAAATCAAAAATACATTCATTTTATAATCAATTCAATTTGGGAAGTTTAAATGATTATAAGTACTTAATTGTTTTTATTTTTTATATATTATACGATAAAAAAATATAGAAATTTGAAGTTCAATTATTTAAAATAATTAAACCTCAAAAGCTATAAAAAAAATATAATGATTGCTATTTTCTACAACTCATCGTATTTCGAAAAATTTGGATCAACAATTCTTTTCCAAACAGGATGTTTTTTGATGTAAGCAAAAACATAAGGACAATACGGAAATAAGACGTTACCATGCTCTTCCAAATAAACCAATGTTTTTTCAACCAAAGCTGCAGCTACTCCTCTACCGCCCAATTCATCAGGAACTTCTGTATGTATTAATTTGATTACATTGTCATCTTGCTTGTAATCAATAAACGCAATAAAACCATCAACATTTAGTTCAAACCTTACTGTTTTTTCATTCTTTACAACTTGTAAAGGAATTAATTCTTCATTCATGTTTATAAATTTTTTCTATTACAATAATCCATAAATTTTAGCAGTCTTTCATTGATGTACATCAAAAAAAAAGCAACCAAATAATTTGGTTGCTTTTAGATCATATCTTAAATTGATTTTAATTCGATTACTGTAATTTCTGGCCAGACACCTACTCTACCAGGGTAAAAATGGTAACCAAAACCTCTATTCACATTGATTATTTTTCCTTCAAAATCATAAAAACCTGCCCATTGTGGATAAACATATTGTGACGGGCTCCAACGTAAACCAATTTTCGGAACCTCAATCCCCAACTGCATACCATGCGTATGTCCAGATAATGTTAAATCAAAATGTTTAGGATGATGCTTCAATATTTCGTTCCAATGCGAAGGATCATGAGATAATACAATTTTAAAATCATCAGTATTGACAGTGCGAGAAGCAACATCAATATCACCTAATTTCTTAAATCGTGTTCCCCAATTTTGAACACCAATCAACGAAATTTTTTCATTATTTATTGTAATCAATCGATTTTCATTTAACAACAATTGCATTCCTATTTTAGGGAAAATTCTTTTAATCTTCTCGAAGTTTTCTTGCTTCTCTTCCTCTGATTTCCAATCCGAATACTCTCCATAATCATGATTTCCTAAAACTGCAAAATTACCATATTTACCTTGTTTAATTTTCGAGAAAATATCGTACCATTTATCCATTTCCCAGTAAAAATTATTCACTATATCACCTGTAAATAACAATATATCAAACTCTTGTTGATTAATTAAATCTACGGCTTGCTTTATTTTTTCACGATTATCCAAACTTCCCGAATGTATATCAGTAATATGTAAAATCTTAAATCCATCAAATGATTTTGGTAAACGTTCGTAAACCAGTTTTTTCTTAATGACTTTAAAATTATATTTCCCTAAAGTCATTCCATAAATCAAACTAAAAAAAGGTATAGAAGCTACTGTTAATCCAGTATTCATTACAAATTTTCGACGAGAAGGTAAATAAGAATCTGCTTTGGGTTGATGATTACTCATTCGATTGAATAGCCAACCTAATCCTCTTATAATATCTTGAATTAGGAAAAATATAATCAAAATTAAACGAGGAAAACCAAACAACATAAACAAACCTGTTCCCCACATTGTCGCTTGCGTTTGCCCTACATTACGGTCGAAAAAGATTAAATGATAGCCAAAATTCGTCAAAACAAGAAGCCAAATGAGCATATTTCCAAAAAGGAAATACTTGTTGTGATAAAATTTTTTAAAGTTAAAATAGAGGTAAATTTCAAGTATTACTGAAATAATTATTAGCGTGATAACACTATTGACAAACATTACTTTGATTGATTTTAAACAAAAATAAAACAATTCCAGAAATAAATTACTTTTCATCATATTCTTAACAGAACATTATAAAATTTATAGATAATTTAGGCTAAAAATTTGCATGATAAAAACGTAACTTTGTAAAACATTTTTAAGCATAAATTATGGAAAATAGATTACCTGTAACGGTACTTTCTGGATTTCTTGGAAGCGGAAAAACGACACTTCTCAATCATATATTACACAACAAAAAAGGATTAAAAGTTGCGGTTATCGTAAACGACATGGGAGCGGTAAATATTGATGCACAAATGGTATCTCGTGAAAATGATTTGATTCAAACCGATGAAAAATTGGTTGAATTGAGCAATGGTTGTGTTTGTTGTGAATTGCGCGAAGATTTAATCGTTGAAATCGAAAAATTAGCAAAATCTGGCAAATATGATTACTTAGTAATCGAGAGCTCTGGTATTTCTGATCCAGGACCAATCGCACAATCATTAGATTTTGTTTCGCCTGATGGAAAAGTAGATTTACCAAAAGTTGCTCGTTTAGATACTTTGGTGACAGTAGTTGACGCTTATAATTTCTTCAAAAACTTAGGAACTGATGAAGATGTTTTTGATCGTGGATTTACAGAAAACAGAGAAGATAATCGTCCAATTGTCAACTTATTAATTGATCAAATTGAATTCTCTAATATCATCATTCTAAACAAAATGGATTTAGTCGAAGAAGAAACCTTGATGAATATCGAAGCATTTGTTGCAAAATTAAATCCTACGGCTAAAATAATTCCTGCAAGTTTTTCGCATGTTGAATTGACTGAAATATTAAATACAAATTTATTTGATTTCGAAAAAATTCAAGACATGGATGCGTGGGTAAAATTATTGGAAGAACAAGAGCACGAAGAGCATCACCACCATCATGATCACGAATGTGGAGCAGATTGTACACATGAACATCACGATCATTTAGAAGAAAAATATGGAATGACTTCTTTTGTTTACAGACAAAAAATTCCGTTTCATGCAGAACGTTTTTTAACGTATTTGAATGATGATTTCCCTGCTACTATTTACCGTTCGAAAGGATTATTTTGGTTAGCAAATCGTCCCGATGAAGCTATTTTCTTGAGTCAAGCTGGTGGTAGTATCCGAATTGATCCTGCGGGAGCTTGGTGGTGTTCGATGCCATATGACGAAAGAATTCAGTTTGCAGCTTATCAATTTAATCAAAAACAAATTGATGCAAAATGGTCGAAGGAATGGGGAGATCGAATGATTGAACTTGTATTTATTGGGCAAGGATTAGATAAAGAAAAAATAACAGAAGAATTAAATTCTTGTTTATTAAACGAACAAGAAATTGCTGAATGGCAAGCAAAGCATAATTCATAAAACTGTCATTTCATCAAAAAATTAATAAAACAACAAAGGCTGAAAGTAAACTTTCAGCCTTTGTTGTTTCTAAACATAAATTGTTTTTATTTTTTGTAAATTAGTCAAGACTAAAACAGCTATTTTCTTCGTTCAGAACCAAACAACACTTAGCCTTTTATTTTCAACATCTTAATGAAATACATAAACGTTATCTTATATTATCTATACACAATACCTATAATATGAAAACAAAATATTATTTATTAATTTGTTTATTAACTACATTTGGAATTAATGTTTCGGCACAAACAGGTCACATTAATAAAAGAATGTTTGAGATACCAAATTCTAAATTATCTTTATACAAACCAACAAATTATCAATTTTTTCCTGAATTATTTCGAATTCAATCTGATCAAGATAAATTTGTTCAAATATCAGAATTAGTAGGAGCTAATTATTTGGAAGGTAAAGAAAAGCTTCTACAGAAAATTAAAGGTACTAATGCACAAGTAACTCATAATTTAAAAATCAATAATTATGATGCCATTTTAATTGTTTCACCACAAGAAGTTAAACAAATTACTCAAAATCTTCTATTATTTGGAGATGAAAATTTAACTGTTATGGTTGTAGGCATTTCTCCGATAAATGATAAATTGTCACAAAAAGAAATTCAAGAAATATTATTATCTGTAAACTACAATAATAATATAAAATTTAAAGAACCTCTACTTCCGTTTACAATTAATCTAAAAGAATCAAAATATAAATTAGCTAAAGTGTTAAGTGGATTAGCTTTCTTTACAGTTGGAGGTAAAGGATCTCCATTTGGAGATGAATTAATCAATAATTTTTCAGTACAAGTATTTCCTTCTAATTTCCCATTAATTGAAATGGAAAATTATTCAAAAAAATTCGTTAACGATTTATCTAATAATAATTTTAAAGAAAAGAATGTTAAAATAATTAGTCAAAATTCTAAGACCTATACTGAAAGTAAAGATAAACTTTATGAAACAATTGTGAATTCTGAATATAAAGGTAAAAATCATCAAATGATTTTAATTCTAAAATCAACAGAAGATAAAACAATATTATTTTTAGGGACAGATTTAGAAGGAAATAATATCGAAATATTTAAAGATATTTTCAAAACCATTAAACTTAAATAACATCGTATTATTCAATATATTATTAATTTTAGAAAAATTAACAAAACCAAAAATCTCGCTATAACAGCGAGATTTTTTCTATATTTTTTGTTTTTGATTGAATGAATAAATCAAGTAAAACAAGAATGGTAAAATAAATATCGAACCGAGTAATAATGCCCAAGCTAACATATTTATCGTACTCAACGCACCGTAATCTGTTAATAAAGACAACGTTGATCCATCCTTGAATAAAACCAAATTTGGAAAGTGAGAATAAGTTGCCGCAAATAAAATCATCATCACAATAATTCCTGCGTAAACTTTTAGCCATGTATCTTTCGCTTGATTTAATGATTTTAGTAGTAACACAATCGAAATTGAAGCGATACCAACTGCTATATATCCATAAATCTCTGACGTTATCCAGCTAAATAACGGAATGTTTTTCCAAATTGAAACAGCAAAAACAAATGCGCCTGCTACAAAAATCAATGCGGTATAAATTTTCGCACGTTTTCTTAAAATCACTTTATCTTCATCATTTTTTACAGTTTGAATTGAATAAACCGAAGCCAAGAAAGCACAAATCACAACAGTGAATAAGCCAACTGAAAAATTAAACCAAGTCAACCACGAAAAAATATAAGCATCTTGAAAAGTTTGCGCATTAACATCAATACTTCCCGAAACAATAGAACCAGCAATTATACCTAAAAATAATGGTGTTACAACACTCGAATAAGTAAAAATTACATCATACAAATTGTGCCATTTATCATTAATTGCATCATAATTTCTGAAAGTAAACGATGTTCCTCTTGCAATAATTCCCAATAACATGATTACTAACGGGATGTGCAAATAATTTGAGATTTCTGCATACATCTTAGGAAAACCAACAAATAAAATAACAATGACAATGATTAACCACATGTGATTTGCCTCCCAAATTGGTCCAATCGAATTGTACATAATCTTCTGCGTTCTTTTTTTATAACTCTTTTCCGAAAATAATTCAACTATCCCTGCACCAAAATCAGCGCCTCCTAAAATGAGGTACAAACAGATGGCAACCCACAAAAATGCTATTACTACGTAAATCATATTCTAATGTTTTTCTGGTTTATAATTTGGATCTTCAGGATCATAAAGTTGAGCAACCATTTGTATTTGTCTATTCATTAAAAAGACCAAAATAATAGATAAGGTAATAAATACAAACGTAAAAATGTAAAACGAATATTGGATACCAGGCATTGGTGTTACTGAATCTACCGTTCGCATGATTCCATAAATAATCCATGGTTGACGCCCCACTTCTGTCACCGTCCAACCTGCTTCCAAAGCAATGTAACCAAATGGTGTTGCAATCATAAATAATTTATAAAACCATCTTTTTGATAACCAATCTTTCTTGAAAAAATGAGCAATCAAATAAATTATCGCAATTCCCATCATCAACATTCCAAATGTAATCATTATTTGAAATGCGTAATGAACTATCGCAACCGGTGGCCATTCATCTTTCGGAAATTCTTCTAAACCTTTGACAGCTGTTTTAAAATCTGAATGAACCAAAAAACTTAATACACCTGGAACTTTTATTGCGTATTTGATTTCTTCATTATCTTCATCCACTATTCCCCCTAAAACAAATGGCGCACTTTCTTCTGTTTTGAAATGCGCTTCCATTGCAGCTAATTTTATTGGTTGACGTTCTGCTACATCTTTCGCTGAAATATCACCACTTAAAGGCGCTAATAAAGCAGCAACAATAGCTAAAACGGAACTAATTTTGAACGCTTCTCGATGAAAATTTACATTCTTCCCCTTCAAAATCAAATAAGCATGTAAACCTGCAACTGCAAAACCTGTTGCACAAAAAGCAGCAATCGTCATGTGCAAAGCTTGAGAAAACCAAGCATCATTGAACATCGCTTTTACTGGATCAATGTTAAGGTATTCGCCATTTACAAAATCAAAACCAGAAGGTGAATTCATCCAAGCATTTGCTGCTACAACCAAAATACCTGAAGCTAAACCACTAACACCAACGATTACACCACAAATCCAATGAAACCATTTATTAAATTTGTCCCATCCGTAAAGAAAAAAACCAAGCGCAATAGCTTCAATAAAAAAAGCTGTTCCTTCTAACGAAAAAGGCATTCCGAAAATTGGCCCAGCGTGTTCCATAAATTTAGGAAACAATAATCCTAACTCAAACGAAAGCATTGTACCAGAAACTGCTCCCGTAGCAAATAAAATTGCAACTCCCTTACTCCAAGCTTTGGTTAACCCTTTGTAAATTTCGTTTTTAGTTTTGAGGTATTTGTAGTGAGCGATTGCCATCATAAACGGCATCACCATTCCAACACACGAAAAAACAATGTGAAAGGCAAGCGACATCGCCATTTGACTTCTGGCAGCAATAAAATCGTCCATAAGTAGTTGTTTATAATTTGTTTGTTGGTTAAAGTTACTAAATAAAAAGAGGCAATTCGATTTTGAATTGCCTCTTTTTATATGATTTTGATTATATGTGATTTTCAAAAATTATTCAAATAATCTACATTCGGTATTTGATAAACTTTATTACTATCAAAATTTTTAATTTTATTACCCCTTACCATAATTCTTTTAGTTCCAGACTCTGTTGAAAAAATAATTTGAAAATCTTCATCAAAATTTTTAGAATCTATTTGTTTAGCTTTATTTAAAATAACTAAAAGTTGTTTTATCTGATTGTCATTTAATTGTTTTATTTCTGAAAATTTTCCATTTGAATTACTATCAGGTCTTTCTAATATAACTTCTTTAATTTCATTAATATTAGATGGATAATTTAACCTATCAATATTTGAACATGAAATTATAAATAGAAAAAGTAAAACAATCTTGATATACATCTTAATAAAATTGATTTTCTATTTAGCTGTCGCAGGAACTAACCACTTGAATTGTGGTCCTACTTCAGGAATTACAATACGTTGCGAAATTCTATCCATTCTATCTGGGAATTTCATGATATAATCTCTTGCTTTTTCAGCCTCAGCATTCAATCCAGAGATTTTATCTAATTGCCAAGCTTCAATTAATTTTCGCATAATATCGATGTAATCAAACGCTGTGTACACACCAATGCGTTGCGCTGCATCTGAAAACGCATCAAACAAAGTTCCTCTTTCTTCACCAGAAGCTCTTAAGAAATGCGCTGGCATTACAATTTTAAGTTTGAACATATGTTGAACAGCTAACATCATTTCAGAAGGATCAGCTTCGAAGATACGACGAACGAACTCTGTGTAAGCTAAATGGTGACGCATTTCATCTCCTGCAATAATTTTACACATACGCGATAATTTTTTCGCTCCGTATTTTTTTGCAATTGCTGATACATTATTGTGCGATACATAAGTTGCTAATTCTTGAAAACTTGTGTAAACAAAGTTTTTGTAAGGATCGTGTGCTGTTCCAATGTCGAAACCGTCATTTATCAAATGTTGCGTTGTTACTTCAACCTCGCGCATATTGATACGTCCTGATAAATACAAAAATTTATTCAAAACATCACCGTGACGATTTTCCTCTCCTGTCCAATGGCGAATCCATTTTGCCCAACCATTTTCTAGGTAATTTCCTTCTTCATCTACCACACCGTCCATTTGCATCAACCAAGATTCGTAGGTTGGCAAAGCTTCCTCGGTAATGGTATCACCAATCAATGTAATCCAGAAATCATCTGGCAAATCTTTCGAAAGCTCTTGTAATTCTTTGATTTCGTCAAAAAAAGAGTCAGATTGCGAATTCGGTAAAAAATCTGTTGGTTGCCAAATTTTATCGGCTGGAACTAAGAATTTGTCCATATAAGCATCAATATCTTTCTCAAGAAATTGCATTACTTCCAGGCGAACATTATTTATTGACATATAATTATTTTATGCGGTTATACTACTTTTTACAGTTTTTTCGGTAAGCTCGAATATTTCATCAAACTTATAGTCACTCACTTTTAAGGGTTTATGGTATTGTATCGTTACTTTCGCGCCCAAATACATCGGGAATTTACCCCACTTTTCTATTTCCCACGTATTATTTAGCGTAACGGGAACAACATAAGCGTCTTTAGCATATTTCGTCAAAACTTTCAATCCATTTTCTTTGAAAGCCTTTGGTACTCCATTTTTGCTTCTTGTACCTTCTGGAAAAATAATAGCTGAATAATTATTTTTCTGAATGTATTGCGCTAATTTTTTTATTTCCTCTATTGCTTGTTTTCCGTTCTTACGATCGATTAATGCAGAACCTCCATGCGTTAAATTGTACGATACACTGGGAATTCCTTTTCCCAATTCTATTTTCGAAATAAACTTAGGATGATAATCAGCCAAATCATATTCCAACGGAGAAATATCATACATACTTTGGTGATTACTCACAAAAATCAATGGTACATTTTGTTTCAAATTTTCTCTTCCTTTATAGGTATACGTTGTACCCAAAATTCTTGTCCAAAAAACCAAAAGACCATTCATCACTTTTACACTTTTGTGATGAGCAGCATAACCTCCCAAATTGTAGCACAACCATTGCACAACATGCATTACCAACAACGTTAATCCATAAAAAATATAAAAGATTATAGATAACGGATAACTTAAAATTTTCTTCAACATTAGAAATTTAGACAAATTTAATAAAAAATTATGCTAAGCATAATATATTTTTCTAGGCGATTTACTTTATTAATTTCAAAGTTAGCTTTTCTTGATGAGCTTCATCATAAAAAGTAATTTGATTTGATGATTTTACTTTAAAATATGCAGTTTTTTGCAAATTTTGAATCAAATTTTGAGGAATTTCGCAATCAGAATTCACTTGTTTTAAATGATTAAAAATTATAGCTTGATCTATTTTAGTATAATCAGCCGTAATAATTCCGCAAACCGTTTTCATTACCATTTTTTTCGTTGCATCTTCAAAAATAATGTAATCTACTCCATCATTTATATTCCATTTACCCGACAAATCGCTAATTTCTGAAGTCACAACTTTAGTTTCGGAAACTGTTTTGGTTGGTAAACAACTTGTTAATCCTAAAACAAAAAACAAAAGTATTGCTTGAATTGTATATTTCACATGGTTTTATTTGTAACGAAGGTAGAAATATTTTTGACTAATTTGAATTGATTTTTTAATATTAGTTTTTATTTAGAAATTTGTAGTTAAAATAAAATTCATGGCGAACACTAAAAAAGGAGAAGTTTTTACAGATACAAATAATGTAAAAAAAGTAAGAATAGAGCGTAAGCCAAGCTTTCCTAAAATTTACTTTTTAACGGATGATTGTCAATTTATTGAAGACGGATTATACGAATTAGACTTCTTTGAAACGCCAAATGTAACTGAGTTCAAATCAGAATTAAATCCAACTATTCCTTCTATTAATTTTAAGCAATTGAGTGAAAAAGGTAAAAACTTTTTAAAATAATTTTTTATTAAAGATAAAAATCCACTTAGAAAATCTAAGTGGATTTTGTGATCCAGTCAGGATTCGAACCTGAGACCTACTGCTTAGAAGGCAGTTGCTCTATCCAGCTGAGCTACTGGACCATTCCAAAATTTTATCTCTAAAATTCGTCGGGGTGGCAGGATTCGAACCTGCGACCTCCTGCTCCCAAAGCAGGCGCGATAACCGGGCTACGCTACACCCCGAAAAGTATTTTTATTTAAAACTTAAAAAAAGCGGAGAGACAGGGACTCGAACCCTGGCATCGGTTACCCGATGACAGATTAGCAATCTGCTCCATTACCGCTCTGGCACCTCTCCTACTTTTAATATAAGACATTCAGAAAATGTCTTATAAAGCGGTTGCAAATATAATCTGACTTTTATTGCAAAACAAGTCTTTTTTGAAAAAAAATCCAAATATTTGGCTTAATTTTGGCTACTCAAAAGACTATTTAGAACTAAAAGAATGAATATTAAAGGATTAATGTTTTCGGCAATTTGTTGTTTTTTTATTTTAGCCAGTTGTGCTACTAAAACAGTTCCGCCAAAAACAATTACAAAAGTAATTCGTGACACAGTCATTATCAACTCAAAAACAGATCAACCAGAAATGACTCGAGCTGCAAAGCTTGACAAGTACAAAGTAACAACAGATTATTATCCATCTATTTCGCAAGACGAACGTGTTCGTTTTTTAGTCTTGCATTATACTGCAATCAATACCGAATTGTCGTTAAAAGTATTGACTCAGAAAGATGTTAGTGCTCATTATTTAATTAATGATTATGATGATAAAACAATCAATCTGTTAGTTGACGAAACCAAACGTGCATGGCATGCAGGTGTAAGTAACTGGAAAGGTATCGATAATTTAAATTTCTCTTCTATCGGAATAGAAATCGTTAATCTCGGAAATAAAGGAACAGATACCTATCCTAATTTCACACCTTATCCAGCTTATCAAATCAAAAAAGTCGGTGAGTTAGCGCAAGATATCATCAGCCGTTATAATATTTCACCTTTTAATGTTGTAGGTCATGCAGACATTGCACCAGGTAGAAAACCAGATCCAGGTCCACTATTTCCATGGAAACAATTATACACAGATTATGGTGTTGGTGCTTGGTACGAAGAAAGTGATAAGTATTTATTTATTCCTCAATATCCATGGGATACAACAAGCTCAGTATTTGTTACACAAGTACAAACAGAGCTAAAAAAATATGGCTACAATGTACCTATAAATGGGATGATTGATACGCAAACTAAAAATGCTATTGTTGCATTTCAGATGCATTTTAGACCTGAAAAATATGATGGCGTGGTCGATGCTGAAACATGGGCAATTTTAAAAGCATTAAACAAAAAATATAATCCTTAAATAGAAATTAAAATTTCGTATTAAACTCCTACTTGTTAGGAGTTTTTTTTATATTTATATGACAGATCATACTATTAACCTTCCGACTTGAATACATTTATCATCTAAATATGCCAAAATGTTCTGAAAAATTGGAGTATTTTTATCAAAAATAATGATATATGGCTTTTAAAAGTTTACGACCAATAATCTGGACAAAAGATTTACAAAAAACAACAAAATTCTATAAGAAATTAGGTTTTAAGATTGCAGAACAAAATGAAGATTGGATTTGGGCCTGCTTACAAAAAGACGATGTCGAAATTATGTTAGCTTATCCAAATGAAGGGGCAGATTTTAAACAAGCCAATTTTACAGGTTCATTTTATTTTGTCGTTGATAATGTAGATGAATTATGGAGTCAAGTAAAAAATGATTGTGAAATTGTTTACGAAATCGAAACTTTTGAATGGGATATGCGCGAATTTGCAATATATGACAACAATGGTTATATTTTACAATTTGGCCAAGAAATAGAAATTACATTTGAAGATTAAGATGCTAACAAAACGATATTACAACATTATTTTAATGCTGCTTGTTCTTGTTATTCCTTTCGTTTTTTATTTGCTTATCTCAACTATGATGAGTATTAAAAACGAAACTGATGGAATTGAAACATGTATCTCTTCTATTACTGGGAAAAATTTATGTTCACAAATCGATCAATTAAAAGTTACAATTTACATTGATATGATTGTGATTATTTTTTGGCTTGCACTAAAAAAAATAATCATAAAGAAAAAATAATGCATACAAATTATCATTTTGAAGAAACATTTTTTCAACATAATTTCACTGAATCTCGAAACGTTATTGGCGATTATGAAAATTGTAAATTTATTAGTTGTGATTTGAATACTTTGGATTTGAGCAATGTAAAATTTATCAATTGTGAATTTATTGAGTGTAATCTAAGTAATTCGAAACTTATCAATACAAGTTTTCAGCAAGTTGAATTTAAAAATTGTAAAATGATTGGATTTAATTTAGAAGTATGTAATCAGTTTGGGCTTAATGTTTTTTTTGAGCGTTGCATTTTAAATGATTCTACTTTTTATCAATTACCCCTTCAAAAATCAAAATTTATCGAATGTTCATTGCAAAATGTTGACTTTTCATATACAGATTTAAGTCACTCTTACTTCAATAATTGTGATTGTTTAAATGCAATTTTTGATCAAACCAATTTGAAGCAAGCAAATCTAAAAACATCTTATAATTTTAGAATTAATCCAAATGAAAATCAATTGAAAGGTGCCGTCTTTTCGAAAGAAAATATCATTGGTTTAGTACAACATTTAGGTTTGAAAATAGAATAACAAAAAAGTCCGAGAAATCTCGGACTTTTATTTATTTATAAAAACTTAAATTAAGCTTCTGGTTTATCTTGAGGTTTATCCTCTTTCCTTTCTGCTGGTTTAGCAGGTTTTTCTGTTCTTTCTGGTTTTGGCAATAAAGCTTTACGAGATAATTTCATTTTCTTTTTATCATCGTAACCTAAGAATTTAACATCAATTTTATCACCGATGTTTACAGAATCCTCTACTTTTTCTAAACGTCTGTGCTCTAATTCTGAAATATGAACTAACCCTTCAACTCCTTTAGAAATTTCAACAAAAGCACCGAATGGTTTAATTGATTTTACAACTGCATGATAAGTTGCTCCAGCTTCAGGAACAAATGCAATTTGTTTAATTCTTTCAATTACTTTATCGATATTTTCTTGGATAACACCATTAATTTCAACGCGACCTGTTGTTTCTAATTCTGTAATTGCAATAACAGTTTCTGTTTCTTTTTGCATTTCTTGAATCACTTTTCCACCAGGACCGATAACTGCTCCGATAAATTCCTTTGGAATTTCCATCACAACAACTTTAGGTGCATTTGGTTTTAATTGTGGACGAGGCGCTGGTAATGTTTCTAATAATTTACCTAAGATGTGCTCACGACCTTCTTTTGCTTGTAATAAGGCAGTTTCCATGATTTCCATCGATAAACCTTGGACTTTAATGTCCATTTGACAAGCTGTGATACCATCTGCTGTTCCTGTTACTTTAAAGTCCATATCTCCTAAGTGATCTTCATCTCCTAAAATATCAGACAATACAGTAAATTTCCCAGATTTTGTATCTGTAATTAACCCCATTGCAATTCCTGAAACTGGTTTTTTCATTTGTAAACCTGAATCCATTAATGCTAACGTTCCTGCACAAACTGTTGCCATAGAAGAAGAACCGTTAGATTCTAAAACTTCAGAAACGATACGAACTGTGTAAGGACAATCGTCTGGTAACATTTGAGCTAATGCACGTTGAGCTAAATTTCCGTGACCTATTTCACGACGAGAAGTTCCTCTTAATGGACGAGCTTCACCTGTTGAGAAAGGAGGGAAATTATAGTGTAAAAAGAATTTTTCGTCGAAGTTTGTTACTACACCATCAACCATATTCGCATCTTTAGAAGATCCTAAAGTTACTGTAGCCAATGCTTGAGTTTCACCACGTGTAAAAATTGCTGATCCATGAGTTGATGGTAAATAATCAACTTCTGTCCAAATTGGACGAATTGTTTTTGGATCACGACCATCTAAACGAATTCCTTCGTTCAAGATCAATTGACGTACAGCTTCTTTTTGTACATCATGGAAATAGATGTGAGCAAAAGGAGTAACACGAGCTAATTCCTCTTCATCATCAGCATATTGAGCTAAGAAATCTGCTTCAACTTGAGCAAATTTTTCACCTCTTTCGTGTTTGTCAGATGGGTGTTTCGCAATATCATAATATTTATCATATCCATAAGCCCATACTTTTTCGCGAATTTCTTCGTCATGAGTTTCGTGATTGTACTCACGTTTTGGAGTTGATTTTCCTACTTTAGCCGCTAAGCTTTCTTGTGCTTCAATTTGTTTTTTGATTTCCGCATGGGCAAATTCGATTGCGTCTAACATTTCGCGCTCAGAAATTTCACCCATTTCACCTTCAACCATTACAACAGAATCTTTAGAAGCACCTACCATAATATCGATATCTGCTTGCGCTAATTGTTCTAATGAAGGATTAATCATCAATTCACCATTCAAACGAATAACACGAGCTTCTGAAATTAATGTGAAAGGAATATCTGTAATTGCAATGGCTGCTGATGCAGCTAAACCAGCTAAAGCTTCTGGCATTACATTTTTGTCATAAGAAATAAGTGAGATCATTACCTGAACCTCTGCATGAAAATCTTCTGGAAACATTGGGCGTAAAACACGGTCTACTAAACGCATTGTTAAGACCTCATCATCTGATGGTTTTGCTTCTCTTCTGAAGAAGTTCCCTGGGATGCGTCCTCCTGCATAGAATTTTTCTCTATAATCTACTGTTAAAGGTAAAAAGTCTACACCTGGATTAGCTTCTTTGTTTGCTACAACTGTAGCTAATAACATGGTGTCGCCCATGCGTACAACCACAGATCCATCAGCTTGTTTAGCTAATTTCCCTGTTTCAATTGTAATTTCTCTTCCGTCTGAAAGAGTAATTTTTTCTGTGATCGCCTGTGGAATCATTCGTCTTCTTTGTATTTAATTCGTCTAAAGTCAAAGCCGTTTGCTTTAACTGCATTATATAAAGATATATATCTTATTTTAATTTATAACAAAAAAAAAGGCAATTTCTACGGAATTGCCCTTTTATATTGTGTTTAAAATTACTTACGTAATCCTAATTCAGCGATAATCGCACGATATCTTGTGATATCTTTTTTCTTTAAGTAGTTCAATAACGCTTTACGTTTACCTACTAACATAACCAATGATCTTTCTGTATTAAAATCTTTTTGATTTTGTTTTAAGTGACCAGTTAAATGGTTAATTCTGTAAGTGAATAATGCGATTTGTCCTTCTGCAGATCCTGTATCTGTTGCAGATTTACCGTGCTTTGCGAAAATTTCGCTTTTTACTTCTGATGTTAAGTACATGCCAATATTATTTAATAATTATTATGTAATGAGGTGCAAATGTACAACTAATTTTTAAAATTAATTGATTTTTCGAAAAATAAAAAGAGACCATTTTTGGTTGGTATGGTCTCTTGTTGGTTTGGTTTAGTTTGATTTAATAGATAATAGAAAGTGATGTATTTTCTATTAAATCGAAAAAGGTTTGCTTAGTTGTAAAAGACTTGCTTTCACGATTGGTTGGTAGGTTAAAAGTCGGCTTGATTTTTAAAAAAAAAATCAATAGGTTGGTTAATAATTATTATAAAAATAATTTAGGTAGGTAAGATTAATCTTCAATAATTCGTATTTTTTTATTCGTAATGATTTTTATTGGATAAACTACTTTTTCATTTTCTGTTTGTATGGTCATACATATGTTTTGTTAATTGCAATTATTACGCCTTTTACATCATCTTCGATAATGATTTTTTGACCAATTTCAAAATTTCTATTGGTATAAAAAGACAGTAACAATCGATATATAACATCTTTTGATCCTAATCCAAACGCAATAGCTAATGTCAAAAATATTGAGCCTAAGATAAGTGACAGATTATTGGTTATCAAGTCTGTATTTACTCCTGCTTGGTTTAATGAAGTAACAATTGTAAAAATAAGGATGATATAAAAAATTATATTACTTATAATATTCGCTCCATTGAGGTCGATTGATTTGATTAAACTTTTCAAAAAAGATTTGATATAATTTGCTAAGTAAAAACCTCCAGCAAATATCAAAACTGCGCTAAAAAATTGAGGTAAATAATCTACAATTCTTCCTATTTGGTTTGAAACAACTGTTAACCCAAAAATATCAGATCCAATGATTATAATTAATAAGATAATAAACAATCTTACAAATTGTAATATAATTACTCCTGGATCTATTTCAATTGAAGAGTTTTTCAACGCTTCGTTATTATTCAATGCATTTTTTAATTTATCTATTTTAGACAATCTCAAAATGTATTTGGTCAATAATAAGATTAATTTTAGCAAGATATAAGACAAGATAAGAAATACTATACCTCCTACTACTTTCGGGAATATTAGTACTATTTCTTGATACAAACTTTCTAACAAGCTAAAATTTAAACCTATATTCATATACTCTATTTCTAGTTATCTTCTTTATCTTTTTTATTCGATTGATTGGTTGATTTCTTTTTTCCTATTCCAAAGAAATTACCAATTGTACTTGGATATTTTACTGAAACCAAATCGGCAACTTCTAATGATAGTTTTATCAAAGCAACATCGTCCATTACTTTTTGCTTTAATGTTTCTGGAAGCTTCTCGTCGGCTAGTATAGTCTTAAAAGGATTTTCCATAAATTACAAAGCATTATAAATTTTTAGTAAACGATTTTTTGCTCTATTTATTCTCATTTTGGTTGCACTTTCACCAATCTCTAAAGTTTCCGAAATTTCTTTAATTGAAAAATCATCTTGGTATTTCATAAGTAGTATAGATTTATCTTCTACCTCTAATTTTTTAAGAGATTGTGTTAGTTTTTCGATTTTTAGTTCAAAAATTTCTTTGTCATCAATTACTTGCTCATTATAATTATCAACCAAATCATCCGTCATCGAATAATTTTTTCTCTCTTCCTTTATTTTGCGTTGTACATGATTGACACAAAAATTATATGTAAAAGAATATAGCCAAGTTGAGAATTTTGATTTTGACTGATAGGTTTTAAGTTTTACAAACAACTTAACAAAAATATCATGTGTCATATCTTGTGCTTCTTCTTGTTCTTCTACAAAACTCAGACACTTGTTATATACCGTATGTGCATACCTGTCATACAATACTCCAAACAAATGTTGATTTTTTGTTTCGACAATCTTATACACCAAAATGTCATCATCTAAATGTTCTAATAGATCCTTTGACATTTCAACTGCTTTCAATATTAAGACACATGGTTACTTATTTGGTCACACATTTTTTTTGTTTTTTTTGAAAAACATTTCGTAAAACACCAAAGTAATCGAATATCTATTTATAATACAATAATGTACAAAAAAAACCGATAAATAAAAATTTATCGGTTTTTTATAAATAATTAATGATTAACAAATTATTTTTCTAAAACATCTAAGACGTCTTGAAAACCTCCTCCATTAAAAATCTCGTCTACACCTTGTTCTTGTAAATATTGAGCAGCTTGACCTGACCGGTTTCCACTTCTACAAAATACAACAATTGGTCTTGACATTGCTTTGAACTCTTCTACTCTCGTAGGTACTTCTCCCAATGGAATGTTGATCGCATTTGGAACAAATCCATCAGTTTCTAATTCATACGGTTCACGAACGTCTACTAATGTTACATTAGCATTGTTAATTGCTTCTACTGTTGTCATTTTAATCACTCTTTTTCTATTTTTTATCCAATCAATAATTTTGCCAAGCATACTACCAAATTCTAATACGATCTTTTGGTGCTTTGTACAACTTATCTCCTGGTTTTGTTTGAAATGCTTCGTGGAATGCATCAATATTAATGATTGGTCCAAAAGAACGGTAATATCCTGGTGAGTGTGGATCTGTTTTTACTTGATTTACTAAAGCTTCATCTGTTGCTTTGGTTCTCCAAACTGTTGCCCAAGACATAAAGAAACGTTGTTGGGGCGTATATCCATCAATATTTCCGTAAGTACCTTTGTCTTTTAAATACATTTGCAATGCATCAAAAGCTACTGAAACTCCTCCTAAATCACCAATATTTTCACCAGACGTAAAAATACCATTTACATGTGTTCCTTTTACTGGCTCATAGCTATCATATTGTTTTGCTAAAGCACTAGTTGCTGCTTTAAACTTTTCTTCATCTTGAGCTGTCCACCAGTTTACAAGGTTTCCTTCCCCGTCAAATTTAGCTCCAGAATCATCAAATCCATGAGAAATTTCGTGACCAATAACAGCTCCAATTCCTCCAAAGTTTACACCTGCATCTGCTCTATAATCATAGAATGGTGCTTGTAAAATTGCTGCTGGGAAAACGATTTCATTATTTGTTGGATTGAAATAAGCATTTACAGTTTGTGGTGACATTCCCCAACGTGTTTTGTCAACTGGTTTTCCAAAATCTTTTAAATTATCTTGGAATCTCCATTGGCTGTACGCTAAGTTATTTTCGATTAAAGAACCTCCGTTATTAATTGATTTAACTTTTAATCCAGAGTAATCTTTCCATTTATCAGGATACCCAATTTTTACCGTAAATTTATTTAATTTCTCTATTGCTTTTACTTTTGTATCCTTCGACATCCACTCCAAATTATTGATGTGCATATCAAAAGATTTGAATAAATAGCTGATCAACTCTTGAGCTTTTGCTTTTGCTTCTGGTGGAAAATTATCTTTTACATAAATTTGCCCTAATAACTCACCTACCGTTCCGTTCACATAAGATAATCCTCTTTTATCTAAAGCTCTTTGTTCTTTTTGACCTGATAATTTTTTTCCGTAAAATTCAAAGTTCAATTTCTCCAATTCTGTTGTAGAACTATTAGAAAAAGAATCAATTAATTTGAACTTCAAATAATCTTTAATCAAAGGTAAATTCTCTTGATTAATGATTTTATCTAAGTTTTTATAATAATCTAATTCGCGAATAATTACTTTATCAGGATTAATTCCGAAAGATTTTACAAATTTCACAACATCAACATTTTTAGAGAAAGCACCCGCTTCTGTTAATGTTACCAGATTGTATGATTTATTCGGATCACGACTTTCCTCAACTGTTTTGATGTATTTTGCCATCATTTTCTCAAAAGCAACAATTTTTGGTCCTTTTAAATCGCGCGTTTTAGATCCTGTAAAAGGGAAAACTTGATCAATATATTGATTTAAATTCGCTAAAGTTTCCGCATTTTTAGCATCTTCTTTTTGATAATACGTTTTACCCAAAGTCAAACCGATACTTCCTAAATAAACCGCATTTTGCTTACTATTTTTCATATCAGTATAAACAGAAACTCCATAAAAAGGGTTTTCACCAATCGGTGTAACTTCTGTTAAATAAGCTTGTAAATCCGTTAAATTCTTGATTGCATCAATTTGCTTTAAATATTTTTGAATCGGAGCTAAACCTGTTTTATCACGCGCTTCCATATTTGTATAAGCATTGTAAAGGTCAGAGATTTTTTGCTCGTTAGAATCTTGTTCATATTTATTATTCAATAAATCTTTTACTAACTTCAACGATACTTTATCTGTATTCTCTCTCAACTCATCAAAACTCCCCCATCTTGCTCTGTCAGAAGGAATTTCTGTGATTTTCATCCAATTACCATTCACATGATTATATAAATCATCCTGAGGACGAACAGACTTATCCATGTAATCAGGATTAAAAGCTTGATAAGATTCTTGCGCAAATGCTAAGACTGAAGTACAAGCAAATGCTGCAACAAATAGTTGTTTTTTCATATTTCTACTAAGTATTTTTGATACGATTTGTCGAGATTTCTTCGACCTTTGTTACAAATCTACTAAATAAAGTTTAGAAATTTAGTAGATTATTTTACCTTTGGTATAAACAAACAAAAGTAACTTTTAAAATGGAAACCGAAACGATTTTAATCACCGGTGCATTAGGACAAATTGGTTCTGAATTAGCCGAAAAATTAAAAACCATTCATGGAAAAAACAATGTAATCATTTCTGATATACGCGATCCAAAAGATGTTGATTATGATGGAATTTACGAAGTAATCGACGTAATGAATACAGAAAGAATAAAAGAAGTTATTGCCAAACATAACATCAAAACAGTATATCATTTAGCTGCACTTCTTTCTGGTACAGCAGAAAAAAATCCAATGTTCGGTTGGAAATTAAACATGGATACGTTACTTACTTTCTTAGAATTAGCAAAAGATAAAGTAATCGATAAAATCTTTTGGCCTTCATCTATCGGGGTTTTTGGACCAGATACACCAAAAGACAACACGCCTCAAAATACAATTCAAACACCTTCTACAGTTTACGGAATTTCTAAATTATCAGGAGAATACTGGTGCAAATGGTATCAACAAAATCATCATGTAGATGTACGATCTGTTCGTTTCCCTGGTCTTATTTCGTGGAAAACGCCTGCTGGAGGAGGAACTACAGATTATGCAGTGGATATCTATTACAAAGCCATTGAGGACGGAAAATACACTTCTTTCTTAAAAGAAGGAACGTTTTTACCAATGTTATATATGGATGATGCAATTGATGCGATTGTTGAATTAATGTCCGCTGATCCAAAACAATTAGGTGAATTTAAATCTTATAATTTAGGAGGTTTAAGCTTTGCTCCAGAAGATTTAGCTGCAAATATTAGAAAACATATTCCAACATTCTCGATTGATTATGCACCAGATTTTCGTCAAGCTATCGCTGACTCTTGGCCATCTTCTATCGACGACTCTGTTGCTAAAGCTGATTGGGGATTTGCTCCAAAATACGACATTGATAAAATGACAACAACTATGTTAGAAAATTTAAAAATTAAATTAATTAAAGCTTAATATCTTAACTTCACAAAAAAAGGATTGAGGTTTTTCTCAATCCTTTTTTGTTATTCATATATTTTTTTGACAAAATCCTTCATTGGATTTCTCACTTTTTTCATCGGAGCTAACCAATCTTCACTATCTCTATAGCCTAAAGGAAGTAATAAAACACTTTTCATTCCTTTCTCATTCAGATCAAGTAAATCATCCAACTCTGCATTATCAAAACCTTCCATTGGCGTACTATCAATTTTAAGTTCTGCAGCTTGCGCTAATGCAAAACCTAAACCAATATAAGCTTGACGAGCAGTATGCGCAAAATTCTCTTCAGAAGTTTGAGGCAAATAAATACCTTTTAATTTATCTGTATATGAACCAAAACGTCCTCTTGGCAACTCGCGTTCATCTGTCGTAAAATCATAAATCGTATCAATACGATCTTCTGTATAACGATCCCACGCAACAAAAACTAACAAATGCGAACAATCTGCTACAATTTGCTGATCATATGCAATAGGAACAATTTTTTGTTGTAATTCTTTGTTTTTAATTACAAGAATTCTGAATTGTTGCAAACCAGATGAAGTTGGGGCTAAACGTGCAGCCTCAACAATTTTTTTAACATCTTCTTCTTCAACAATCAAAGACGGATCATATTTTTTTGTGGCATAACGCCATTTCAAATCATCTATTAAGGACATAATTCTTTATTTAAATCTCCCTAAAATTACATCAAAAAAGCAATTGTTTTACTTAAATATTTGCTAAAATTTCACTATTTCTCCTCTTTCCATTCCAAAAAATAACTTCCAGAAGTATTTTTAGAATTCCAACGAATTTGATAATCACCAGCTGATAAATCCAATGTAAAATTTTCTTCTTTTGACTTGATTAAATGGCGTGTAAATAAAACATTCTGATTTTTGTCTACCACTTCAAAATGCAATTCTCCATCAATTCTTATATTTGAATGAAAATTAGCTGTTACATTTTTTGAAACATTTAATTTAATGTAACTCATTCCAGAAGCATCTTCAAATTTTGCTTTAGTCCAATTATCTCCATTTGAGTTAGACCATTTCGAATCTCCTACTCCATTTTCAAAAAAAGTTCCTTGCGATTTGATATTTGGATTTGTTGTTTTTGCATAAAAACTATTCGAATCTACATCTGCATTCACTTTTACTGTAATACACGATTGTAGCGAAATCATTGCGATAATAAGTGCTATTTTTTTCATATCAGTTTTTTATTTTCTAAATAGATGCAACATTTTGAAAAAGGTTACAACAAACAAATATTTTTAAATCATTTCTGATATGCGTAACTTTCGCAAAATATTCTGATGAACGATAATACAGCTCAATTTTTACACGAAAATTTCACACAAAAAGCAATCGACAGTTTAACACAACTTTCTGGTGGTGCTTCTTCGCGTAAATATTCGAGATTTTTTGACCAAAATCAATCGTATATTTTAGCAGAAAGCTCTAATACAGAAGAAAATAAAGTATTCATTCAGTTTTCAATCGAACTGAAAAAAGTGATTGATAATGTTCCTGAAATCATTTCTGTTTCAGAAGATTTCAAAACGTATGTACAAACTGATTTAGGTGATGAAACATTGATGAATCTTGTGCTGAATGATCTTGAAAAAGCAAAACCTTATTATTTTAAAACCTTAGAACAATTAGCAATTGCTCAAATTCAAGGAAAAAATCAGATTGATTTCAACCATACATTTTCTTATCCAAAATTAGATAAAACATTGATTTTAAGAGACTTATTTCAGTTTAATTTTTACTTTTTGGATGTTTTAGGAATTGATTATAATGCAGGAAAACTGATCAAAGATTTTGATCGTTTTGCCTCTCAATTTGATCAACTTTCTCCGCAAGGATTTGTTTTCCGAGATTTCCAGACGCGCAATATTATGATTCATCATAACGAACCATATTTTATCGACTATCAAGGTGGTTTATATGGCCCTATTGTTTATGATTTGGTATCGTTAATTTGGCAAGCAAAAGCCAATTTACCTTTCAACTTCAAAAAAGAGTTATACGAATTTTATTACGAGCAATTGAAGAAACAAATTCCAACTTTGGTTCCGATAGATTTTCGTCAATCCTATGAATATTGTGTCGTAGCAAGACTTTTGCAAGTTTTAGGCGCTTATGGTTTGAGAGGATTGATTGAACGAAAAAAACACTTTATAGAAAGTATTTCGTTTGGTTTAAAAAATCTTGAATCAATTATTGATTATCCTATCTTACAGAATTACCCAGAATTAAAAAATATTATAAAAATCCTCGTTCTTCCAACAACGTTAGAGCGTGTAAATCATAAAATAAATGGCTAAATTAAATATCAACGTTCGTAGTTTTTCATATAAAAAAGGTGGAATTCCAACTGATCCAACTGGTAATGGAGGTGGATTCGTTTTCGATTGCCGTGGCGTATTAAACCCTGGACGAATCCAAGCGTATAAAACACAAACGGGTCGTGACGAAGATGTTAAAAAATATTTGGAAACAGAAACTAAAATTGCCGTTTTCTTAGAAGGCGTTTTTCAAATCATTGATATTTCAATCGAAGATTATTTAAATCGTGGTTTCGAGAATTTAGAAATTAATTTTGGTTGTACAGGCGGACAACATCGTTCGGTTTACTCTGCTGATGCGACTGCTAAACATATTGCGGAAAAATTTCCTGAAGCGCAAGTAATCTTACATCATGTTGTGCAAGAAGAAAAAAACTGGATAAACGAAGCCTATTAATATGAAAGCTATGATTTTTGCTGCGGGTCTTGGAACTCGTTTAAAACCATTTACAGAAAACCATCCCAAAGCTTTGGCTATTGTAAACGGAAAACCTCTATTGCAACGGAACATCGAATATTTGAAATCTTTTGGAATTGATGAAATCGTGATTAATGTGCATCATTTTGCAGATCAAATAATAGAGTTTTTAGAAGAGAATAATTATTTCGGAATTAAAATTACCATCTCAGATGAAACCGATCAAGTCCTTGAAACGGGCGGCGGTTTGGTAAAAGCGAAAACTAATTTTGACGAAGATTTTTTAGTGATGAATGTTGATATTTTGACAGATCTTCATCTAACCAATTTTATCAAAGCACATCAAGAAAATAAGGCGTTGGTGACGTTAGCTGTTTCGGATAGAAATTCGTCACGCAAGTTATATTTTAACGATAAAAACGAATTAAAAGGCTGGCGAAATCTAAAAACACAAGAAGAAATAAAAGCAGTTGATTCTTTAGATGACTTAAATGATTTAGCTTTTAGTGGCATACATGTCATCAATCCTGCTTTATTTGATAAAATTACCGAAACAGGTAAATTTTCGATCATGAAAGTGTATATGGATTTGATGAAAACTGAATCTATTATTGGTTTTGATCATTCTGGCGGTATTTTAATCGATGTCGGTCGACCAGAAAGTGTATTAGAAGCGGAACAGTATTTCAAATAAAAACAAAAAACTCAATTCGATGAATTGAGTTTTTTTCTTTAAGCTTTGTCCCGTCCTGAAATAGCGATACAAAAAAAAAATCGTTATTATGGAAGAAAGAAACAATTATGTCAAACGCACTCAGCGCGATTACAGTATGTCTTTTAAGTTGAACGTTGTAAAAGAAATCGAGTCTGGGGAACTCTCTATCACTGGTGCTTGCCGAAAATATGGCATCCAAGCCCGAAGCACAGTTGTGAGTTGGCTCAGAAAATTTGGTACCTTTGACTGGGATAACCAAACACCCTCGAATATGCCAAAGTCACCAGAACAAAAGATCATGGAGCTTGAAGCCCAAGTAAAGCTTTTGCAAAAGCAGAAGGCTTTCCTTGAGAAACAAGCTTATGTGGCTGATAAAAAAGCCATTATTTTCGATATGATGATTAACCTTGCCGAAGAGGAATATCAAATTGATATACGAAAAAACTCACCACCCGAACTATCGAATCTTTCCGAAGGGAACAAAAAGAAACCATAAGTTTCTCCTGTGAATTGTTCGGGGTTGACCGACAGGTTTATTATCGTCATTTGAAACGAAGAGCAAAGCGGCAACAAAATGCACAGCAGGTTGTGGATTGGGTAGCAGAGCTGCGAATGATTCATCCAAAAATGGGTGGAAAGAAACTGTATTTTCTTTTGAAAGAGAAACTTGAAAATTTAAGAATTGGCAGAGACAAATTCTTTGACTTCTTAAGGGCTAACCATTTGTTAATCATTCCCAAAAGAAGTTATCACAAAACTACCAATTCGTATCATCGTTTTAAAAAACATAAAAATTTGATTAAAGATTATCAATACAAAAAGCCTAATAATGTTTGGGTATCAGACATAACTTACTTGGGAAACAGAGAAAACCCAGCCTATTTAAGCTTGATAACCGATGCTTATTCTAAGAAAATCGTAGGCTTTGATGTGTCGGATTCTTTGGCTACAGCATCTTGTTTAAATGCTCTAAAAATGGCATTGAAAAAAGAAAACGCGAAGAGTCTTATTCATCACTCAGACAGAGGTTTACAATATTGTTCCGATGATTATCAAAAGCTATTGAAAAAGCATAAAATCCGTTGTAGTATGACACAAGAATCAGATCCTTATGAGAATGCCATAGCCGAAAGAATCAATGGAATTTTAAAACAGGAATATGATATTGATAAATTTAATGTAGATTTGAATACAAGAAAGATTTTGGTCAAACAAACCGTAGAGATTTATAATGAGTTCAGACCGCATTTGTCAAACTATTATTTAACACCGATGCAAATGCACCAGCAACAAGATTTAATACCAAAATCGTACAAAAAGAAAAACAGTACAAATACGAATATATGTACTGTTTAAAATAAAATTTTATTGGTCTAATCCTGTATCATTTTTTCAGGACGTTACACTTGTTTCTTTACAAATTTTGTTAAAATAACAATTAATTGTCCATCTACTTTTCCTTCAATTTGATCTGTATTATCGTGTACTAAACGAATATTACGAACGGCTGTTCCTATTTTAGCATTAATAGAAGAACCTTTCACATCTAAATCTTTGATTAATGTAACATTATCACCGTTTACTAAAACATTTCCGTTGCAGTCTTTATGCAAATCTACACTTCCATCACCTTCGTGATCACCCGAAGCCTTTGCCCATTCCATATTTTCATCATCCAAATACATCATATCCAATGCATCTGCCGCCCACGATTCGTTTCTAAAACGATTTAACATTCGCCATGAAAGCACTTGTATAGCTGGAACTTCGCTCCACATAGACGAAAGTAAAAATGATTCCCAAAGAGAAACGTCTAACTCTTCTCTCTTTTCAATCTGATTAATACATTTTTGTGTAATGTAAACATTTCGATCAGGATTACTGCTTGCATCTGGATTCACTTCGTAAATCGCTAAATTTTCTGTAGCACCAGTCAGTTCGCATTGGTTACCGCTTCTTTCTTGTAAAAATGTATCTAATTTCATGTATTGATTTTAAAACTTTTACAAAGATAACTTTTATTTAGAATTAAAACTTTTATAGCTTTTGACGAATCTTTTATTTAAATTCGTTCAGAATAAAATCAATCTAAAATGTTAGTAAAAAAGAATTCTGGTGAATTAGTCCCTTACAATCCAAAAGCCCTAAAGCGTTCATTAACAAAATCTGGTGCCAAAAAAGAAGAAGTTGAAGAAGTATTTGAATTAGTTTCGAATGATCTTTATGACGGAATGTATACAAAAGATCTTTACCGTATTGCATTTTCTCATCTCAAAAAATACAGAAGTTCTTATGCTGCACGTTATAGTTTAAAAAGAGCATTGAGAGATTTAGGACCAGAAGGGTACTATTTCGAACAATGGATAGGAAAAGTACTTGAAGCAGCAGGATATCAATCTTTACATTCGGAAATTGTGCAAGGAAATGCAGTGACACATGAGATAGATGTGGTAGCTTGTAAAGGAGAATATTTATTGTTTTGCGAATGTAAATTTCGAAATGATGAAGATGCCAAGATTTCTGTCACGACACCTATGTATTTTTTATCGCGAATGAAAGATGTACAAGATCATACCTATCATTTCTTTGGAAAAGATTTAAAGCCAACGAAAGGATTTTTAGTCACAAATGCTTATTTAACGACAGACAGTATTGATTTTGCAAATTATTACGGAATTGGTTTAATTTCTTGGGATTATCCTGAAACAAATAGCATCAAATATTTAGTGGACAATGCTGCCTTGTATCCGATTACATGTTTAACAACTTTAACCCCAGAGCAAGAAAAAATATTGTTATCTAAAGAATGTATTTTGGTAAAAGATTTACAACAAAATGGTGCTTATTTGGATGTTTTAAACCTCTCTCAAGAACAACGAAATGATGTTTTAGAAGAAGCAAACGAATTGTTAGAAATAGAAAATTTCACTTGTGTAATCGAATAAAACCAATCAAAAAAGAAGCTAAATTTAGCTTCTTTTTTGATTATTATAATTCTTTAAAAATTTCAAAACTATCTTTGTGGTCGCACCAAAATTCATCCAAATTAATCATTCGATTTTTTAAGAACGGAATTATTTGTGGCCAATCTGATTCTCTAAAAATACTTACATTTTCTAATCGCATTTTTATCGTCGAAATCGTTTTTCCATCGTGGTCAACATCCTCTTTTGTCCAAACCCATTTTTCACCAAGATAACTTTCTAACACGTTTTCATATTCTTCAAACTGTTCATAAATCATGGATTGAACGGAAGGGTCTGGATGTGAAATTTCGATCGAAACCTCTGCATATTTACGTTCTACATCCGTTCTAAAACTAATTCCTTTGATTGTCGTTTTATAATTCACCCAATTTATACGCGATCCCTCGGCATTCATTTGCAATTTCATGTACGTTCCGTACGAAATCCAAAATTCTTTTTTTATACGATAAGCTTCTTCTTTTGAAAACAAAATGAATAATTTTTTACAAAAATCGGTTTAATATTCTATTCAACAAAATTTCCCAAAAAATAGCTTGGTTTGATTCTTGTTCTATTAAATTTGAATAAATATTTTTAAATAATAAATATGAAACTATTTTCTTTCCTAAGTCTTATAGGGATTTTGACTTTTTCTTGTGTAAATGCACAAACTGTAGAAACTGTTAAATACGAAGCATTGCACGAAAAAATAGCAAATTATAAAGATGAAGTCGTCGTGGTTAACTTTTGGGCAACGTGGTGCGCACCTTGCGTAGAGGAAATTCCAGCATTTATGGAAATCAATGAACAATACAAAGATCACCCAAATTTCAAGATGCTATTGGTTTCACTGGATCGACCAAAAATTATAGACAAAGTAAAAAAGTTTATGGTTGATAATAAGATTACTGCAGAAGTTGTTTTATTGGATGACACCAAACGTATGAATGAATGGATTCCATCATTTGATCCGAAATGGGCTGGAAATATTCCCGTCACGATCGTTTACGACAAAGGTGAAAAGGTCGTTTTTCACGATCAAGCCATGACGAAATTTGAATTAGAGGACTACATCCAAGAATATTTAGATTAATCAATAAAACTCCTAAAATCTTTTTAGGAGTATTATATTTTTTGTATGTTTATATCAACATAAAAACACAAAAATGAGTAAAAAACATATCCGAAAAGAGGTTATTCAACATCTTATTCAGCTTAAACAAGACGAAATCAATGCGTTAAAAGAATCGAAACGAATTTATGCAGAAGGTGCAGATTTAGACGAAGAATCAAGTTTAGAATTGGATGATTTTGCACAACAAAGTCAATCAACTGATGCGGCTCGAAAATTAAATATTCGTATTAATCAAGCCACTGAAGACTTAGAAAATTTCAAGGCATTACGACCTGAATTAATCAATGAAATTACAGAAGGAAACGTTGTTTTGACTGATAAAGTTAATTTTGTAATTGGTTTATCTTTCAAAGATTTCGAATGGGAAAACAAAAAGTTTGTGGGCATTAGTACGCAAGCTCCTATTTTCGAAGCATTAATTGGAAAACGAGCAGGCGACAAATTAGAATTTAATGGGATACATTATACCATAGAAGAAATACTATAACATGCCAAAAGTACATACTATTGATCTGAATTTTCAGAACGAAGATGAAGCAATTGCGACCTATCTAATCGAAACAGAACAAGGTCCCGTATTAGTTGATCCAGGACCGTATTCAACTTTCGAGAATTTGAAAGCTGGTATCGAAGCTTTAGGTTGGCGAATCATTGATATAGAAAATATATTAATTACACATATTCATTTTGATCATGCCGGCGCAGCGTGGAAATTTACGGAGCATGGTGCAACAATTTTCTTGAATCCTATTGGAATACCTCATCTTAAAAATCCCGAAAAATTATGGGAATCTGCCAAAATGATTTATGGAGATGAGATGGATCGTCTTTGGGGAGAAATGAAACCGATTAATGAAGAGTTTTTAGTAGGTCTTAGAGATGGTCAAAGTGTAGAATTTGGGGATACTGTTTTCGAAACTATTTACACTCCTGGTCATGCTGTGCATCACAATGCTTATGTAATGAATGATGTTATTTTTACAGGAGATGTTGCGGGGGTTAAAATAGAAAACGGTCCAGTTGTACCACCTTGTCCTCCACCTGACATTCATATCGAATTATGGAAAGAATCTATTGCCAAATTGAAAAAAGTGAATGCAAAAGGTATTTATCCTACCCATTATGGTTATCATGAAGATGTAGAGAATAATTTTAACGAATTAGAAAAAGGATTGGATGAATGGTCAAATTACATCAAACCAATGTACGATGACAACTTAACAGCAGACGAAATAACACCTGTTTTTGTTGATTACGTCACAAAATCATACAAAGATTTAGGGTTATCCGAGGATCAAATTCAAGTGTATGAATACGCCAATCCATGTTGGATGTCGGTTAATGGACTTTTGAGATATTGGAAATTAAAAGAACAAGGTAGATTATAAAAGTAATAGAAAGCTGTCAGTTTACACTACCCCCAAAAAGTTAGACACTTTTGGGGGCATTTTTTATGACAAGAAAAGTAAAATATGGTGTAGCATTTAAGTTACGCTGTGTGAAAGAAGTTTTAGAAAAACATCGAACAATACGTTCAATTAGTAAAAAAGAAAATATACATGCTTCTTTATTAAAGAAATGGGTTTCTGATTATCATAATCAAGGAATTTCAGGTATAGAACCTAAAAAAAACCAAACGTATAGCGTTGAATTTAAGTTGAAAGTTATTAAGTCTATAACTAGTCAATATCTTAGTTTACGTGAAGCCAGAGTTAAATTTAATATTCCAAGTGAATCGGTTATTATAAAATGGCAAAAAGATTTTGCTACCTTTGGAATAGACGGATTAAAACCCAAACCAAAAGGCCGTCCCAAGACTATGAGCACATCTAAAGGTAGACCTAAAAAATCGAAACAACCATTATCAAGAGAAGAAGAACTATTGTTGGAGATTGAACGTTTACGTTGTGAGAATGCACTCTTAAAAAAGTTCAATGCCTTAATTCAAGCCGAGGAAGAAAAACAAAAGAAACTTGGACACAAGCCATAAATGAATTAAGGCCAGAATTTCATCTAAATTTACTTTTAGATTGTACACATATGGCTAGAAGCAGCTTTTACTATCATATTTCACGTAGTAAAACAGATAAATACGAGGAATTAAAACTTAAGATAAAATCCATTTATCATCAGCATAAAGGGCGATATGGCTATCGACGAATTACCGATGAATTAAGAAAATCAGGAACTATCATCAATCATAAAACTGTTCTTAAACTGATGAATAGCTTAGGATTAAAGAGTTTGATTCGAAGAAAAAAATACAAATCTTACAAAGGAGAACAAGGAAAGATTGCACCAAACATCTTGCAAAGAGCATTTAAGGCTGATAAACCCAACCAAAAATGGGTAACAGATGTTACCGAGTTTAAAGTAAAAGATAAAAAACTATATTTATCACCAATAATGGATCTGTACAATCAAGAAATTATCAGCTATGAGTTAAGCGAACGACCTGTTTTTAATCAAGTAACTCAAATGCTTAAAAAGGCATTTAAAATAACGAAAGACACTAAAGATTTGATATTACATTCCGATCAAGGATGGCAATATCAGATGAAACAATATCAAGCTTTATTAAATAAAAAAGGAATCGTACAAAGTATGAGTAGAAAAGGAAATTGTTTGGATAATGCTATTATCGAAAATTTCTTTGGAATACTTAAATCGGAACTATTTTATTTACAAAAATTTAATTCTATTGATGAGTTGAAAAAAGAAATAAAACAATACATTTACTATTACAATAACGAGAGGATAAAATCGAACTTAAATAAAATGAGCCCGATACAATATCGAACTCATTTTTATAATTATTAATTTTTAATCTGTCCAAACTTTTGGGTGCAGTCTACAATGGTTGGCTTTGTTTTTATTGTTTAAATCGTTCAAATTGATGCTAATATTTATCTATTGTGAATAGAGATTGAAATCTCGAACCGACTACAGATTTTGTTACAAATACGTCAAAATATTCCCTCTAGTTTTCAACCAACCTGTAATACTATATCTTGGTCGATGGACGGTTTTTACTTCGTGCGGAATACTTTTACTATCAAAAACAGCCAAACGACCAGCTAGAGGTAAAATATCTAATTCTTTTTCTACCGTATTTTCATCTGACAAATGCAAAGTCAATTGTCCTCCAAATTCATCTTTCCATTGTTCATCATTCAAATACAACACAACAGATAATGTTCGTCTATCATCATTTTTAAAGGCATCAATGTGCTTCTGATAAAAAGTTCCTTCAGGATAAATCGCATAATGAAACTCACTTTCTTCAATTCCCATGTAGCATGTTAAGTTGAGATAGTCAATGAAATCATTTATTTTCTGAAAGAAAATATCTTCTGTGTGCGATTTATTTTCTTCATCAATCCATTTAATTTTATCATCTCTAATTGATTTTACAATCTGTTCGTTAACCGAACTTCCAATGGCTGCTTGATGAAAATTTTGTTTATCTTCTTTACGAATTATGGCTTCGCGAAGTTGTTTAGTTTCTTCTTCTGAGAAAAAAAAGTCTGAAATAGAGTATTTTTGATTTGATAAGTCATCAATAATCTTTTCATAAATTGGGTTTAATGTAATACTACTCATTCATTATTATGAAAACAGCAGTAAATGTAGATTTAATTAAAAAAACAATAATCATAAATATTATTTTTTTTCAAAAAAAAGACAGAACTATTCTCTTGCCTAATAGTTATATGATCTAAAAATCACTTAAACCACTCATCTTTATCAAGTTGGTAAATAAAATTTAATTTTGGTTGTTCTCCAAAATAAGTTATTTCTTCTGTTTTTACTTTTCTACAACCTAATCGTTCTACTGCAACCTGAGAACGTTTGTTCTCTGCACCAACATGCAAATAAACTTTGTCCACAAATTGAAAAATATAATCGAACATCATTTTTTTTACTGACGGATTATAGCCTTTTCCCCAACAATTAGTGGAATAAAACGTATAACCAATTAATATAGAAACATCTTTTTCATCATAATCATAGAAACGAGTACTTCCAACAACAAGATTTGATTGCTTATCTATTACTTTGAAAGCGCCCTTGCTTTGAATTGCACCTTCAAAAAAAATCATAAAAACATCTCGTTTCCAACGATTTTTATTGGGATGTTGTTCCCAAATTTTTGGATCTGAAGCCGCAGCATAAACCTCTTCAAAATCACTAGATTTTAAAGGTTCTAATCGAATTAAATCATTTTCTAAATGTGGTTGAATATTGATCATTTGCTGTTTTTAATACATGACTAATTTATCTAAATCTAACAATAAATAATTAATATTTTGATTAATTGTTCGTGTTGCAGATTGCATTTGATTAAGCATTCGTGATCGATTATACAATTCTTGTGCGGTGTAAGTCCCACCAATCCCGAAATTCACAGATTGATTGGCTTCTTGCATATTGTTTTCAAAATTAAATTCTAACCAGCGACCTTTTATAATTTCCTATGATTGATTTTCCATCTGTGTGATTAGAAAACTTTTTCTCGGTGTACATGTACCAAACAAATGGTGGGAAATTTTCTGATTCTAACTTTTGTGTCCAAATATCACGCAATAAATTTCGTTGATGTATAAATTCTATTTTTTTCCCTTTCGGATTAAGTGTTGCAAACCCCAAACCAGCACCCAAAACACCTCCACCAATATCTACTGCGCTTCCCCAGCTATCACTTTTTATAATTCCACTTGCAACAGAGGCCGCTGCACCAGCAACAATAGAATAGATTACTAATTTATTATTTCGATTATCATTCATATTTTGCAAATAACTCGCCATTTGTTCAACCCGTTCGCCTTCGCAATCAAATTCTGCTGCAACAGCGTCTAATTCTGTTAATGCAATTGTAATTTTATTATTAATCGAGTTTTTAAGTTCTAAAATTTTCACTCTCGATTCGAGCGAATTATC
The DNA here is from genome assembly GCF_025244765.1 of Empedobacter stercoris. Taxonomy (NCBI): domain Bacteria; kingdom Pseudomonadati; phylum Bacteroidota; class Flavobacteriia; order Flavobacteriales; family Weeksellaceae; genus Empedobacter; species Empedobacter stercoris. Next base: position 855,190 of record NZ_CP104209.1, read on the forward strand.
TTTTTTCAATTCATTGATAGTTTTTACTTCGTCTAACGAATTAAGTGCATTTAGAATTAAAATACTTTGCTCTGAAAAATCATTTCTCAAATCAGCATTAGCTAAAAGAATAGAATCGGCGTTGTAGGAAGGCAATTCTTTTTCGTAATTATACTTGTGGGGTGCCTTACAATAACTATTTTTTAGCGTAAGAATATGTTCGTTAATATGCTGATTTTTCTGTGAAACACATGAACTTATAGCTATTAAACAAATAAGTGTTGGTATCAATAATTTCATAAATCATAGGTTAGTTGTTTTATAAAAAATAATGCTTCGTTTTATTTGTCCAAATACTCGTTAATTAATAGTACTTTTTGATCAAAATAAATTAACTTACAGCATATATAAAAATAAACAATATGTTTCTAAATTTTGACGATAAAGAGAATTTAATTTCAAAATTAAAAACCTTAAAAGTAGATCAACAACCTGAATGGGGAATTATGACTCCTCAACACATGGTTGAACATTTAATTGTAACAACTAAACTATCAAATGGAGGTTTAAGTGTGCCTTGTAGAATTCCTGTTGAACAAATTCCACAATATAAAGCGTTCTTATTAGAGTCTGATCAAGAAATGCAAAAAGGAATTAAAGCAAATGGAATGGAAGGTTTATTGGATTTACGTTATCCTTCTTTAGAAGCTTCTATCGAAAAATTAGAAGAAGAAATAGATAAATTTAACACCTATTTCGAAAATAATCCAGATGCTAAAATTACAAATCCTGTTTTAGCCGAAATTGGATACGAAGATTGGAAAACGTTTCATAAAAAACATTACACGCATCATTTCAAACAATTTGGATTGTTGTAAGAAATGATAAAAGCCGCTATTAAGCGGCTTTTATAACATCTATTCAATTCTTAAACAGTGTGATATTTAAAACTTTGTTCGTTTTTAATTGTTTTAACCGATTCGTAAATCAATTCGATTACATTTTTCACATCAGCTTGATGAACCATTTCAACAGTTGTATGCATATAACGCAAGGGCAACGAAATTAGTGCAGAAGGAACACCACCATTGCTATATGCAAATGCATCTGTATCCGTTCCTGTTACGCGAGAACTTGCAGCTCTTTGAAAAGGAATATTATTTTTTTCAGCTGCATCAATAATCAATTCACGCACATTATTTTGAACTGCTGGAGCATAATATACAACTGGTCCATCGCCACATTTTTGCTCTCCTTCTTTCGATTTTGTAATCATAGGAGTCGTCGTATCATGCGTTACATCTGTTATTATTGCTACATTTGGTTTGATTGTTTGTGTAATCATTTCTGCTCCACGCAATCCTACTTCTTCTTGTACAGCATTTACAACATATAAACCAAAATCTAATTGATCTTTATTTTCGGCTAATTTACGTGCAACCTCTGCAATCATAAACCCTCCCATTCTATTATCAATGGCGCGGCAAACGAAATAACGGTCATTTAAGGTAAAAAACTCATCTGGATATGTAATGACACAACCAACGTGAATTCCAAGTTCTAGCACTTCTTCTTTGGATGTACAACCTGTATCGATCCAAATTTTATCTGGCGTTGGCGCTTCATCTTTACCTGCTTGACGTAAGTGAATTGCTGGCCAACCAAAAACTCCTTTTACAATTCCTTTTTTGGTATGAATATTCACCACCTTTGATGGTGCAATCATATGATCTGAACCTCCATTACGAATAACATAAATCAATCCATCATCAGAAATGTAATTTACAAACCAAGAAATCTCATCAGCATGTGCTTCAATCACTACTTTATATTTCGCGTCGGGGTTAATCACACCATATGCAGAACCGTAATTGTCTGTTTTTACTTCGTCTACATAAGGTTTAATATAATCCATCCAAACTTTTTGCCCTTCACTTTCAAAACCTGTTGGTGAAGCAATATTTAAATATTTAGACAAAAAATCTAACGATTGTTGATCAAACAAATTATTTGTACTCATTTTAGTTTATTTATCTAACAAATGTACTAATTTTAGGAACAATTTTTGAACTAATTCACACATGAAATTTTACATCTATCACATAACATTAATGCTCACTTTTTTGGGATTTTCACATCTAAATGCCCAAATTTTCGGCTTAGATTTAGGTGGTAAAAGCCCATCTCAAGAAATCAAAAATGACTCGATAAATATTGATGAATTAACTTTTAGTCCTTTCGATACTATACATTTAAATGAATCAAGTTTTTATTCTGTTCATTTAAAATCAGATTTAGAAAAAAAATATTATATATGGCTAAGAAAGCGCGTGCGTGATGTTTGGCCCTATGTAAGAACAGCTGTTAGAGAATATAATTATGTTTCTGATACCATTCAAACAATGGATAAAAGACGAGATAAAAAACGTTTTATTAAAACGAGACAAAAAGATTTAGCAGATCAGTTTGAGAATCAATTAAAAAATATGTCAAGTTCTCGAGGTCAAATTTTAACGAAATTAATTTACAAAGAAACGGACAAAACAACTTACGATATTATTAAAGAATTACGTGGAGGATTAAATGCTTTTCTGTACCAAGCTGCAAGTGGAGCATTTAACATCGATTTAAAACAAACCTTTGATCCTAAACGTACTCGTGAAGATTTATATATCGCTGTCATTCTTCAACGAGATTTTGCCGATGGTATTTTAAAACCCGTCGACGAAGATTAGTTTATCTTTAACAATTACCTGTTACAATAATATTCTGTTTTTTTTATTATATTTGATTTAATAAGGGAAAAACGTGAAAAATAGTATAAAAAAAATCGGTGTATTAACCTCTGGAGGTGATGCGCCCGGAATGAATGCTGCCTTACGTGCCGTAGTTAGAGCATGCAAATATTACAACATTACATCTGTTGGCATTCGTCAAGGATTTGAAGGCTTGATTAACAATGATATGATAGAACTTGGACCTCGTTCAGTTAAAAATATTATTAATCAAGGTGGTACAATTCTTAAAACTGCTCGTTCAGCTGAATTCAAAACTATGGAAGGTCGTCAAAAAGCCTATGAGCATCTCAAAAAAAACAACATAGATGCACTTGTCATAATTGGTGGTGATGGATCTTTTACTGGAGCAAATATCTTTCACAAAGAGTTTGAGGTTCCGTTTATTGGAATTCCTGGTACTATTGACAACGATATCTTTGGAACAGACTTTACAATTGGTTATGACACAGCGTTGAATACTGTAATTGATGCGATTGATAAATTAAGAGATACTGCAACGTCGCATGATCGTGTATTTTTTGTAGAAGTGATGGGACGTGATGCAGGTTTTATTGCATTAAATAGTGGAATTGCTTCGGGAGCACAAGATATTTTGATTCCTGAACAACGTGATAGTGTAGAAGAATTATGCTCATCGTTAGAACGTTCAGAAAAATCTGGAAAAAAATCAAGTATCGTTGTGGTAGCAGAAGGCGAAAAATTAGGTGGAGTTTATGAATTAGCGAAACAAGTTCAATCGAAACATCCCGAATATGATATTCGCGTTACAGTATTAGGACATATTCAACGTGGAGGATCACCATCATGTCATGATCGTGTGTTGGCAAGTCGTTTGGGAATTGCTGCTGTTGAAGGTCTTTTACAAGATCAATCTAACTTAATGGCGGGTATTCGTTCCAATAAAGTGGTCTTCACTCCTATTGCTGAAGCTATTAAAAAACACAACGAAATCGATATGGAATTGATAAAAGTTGCAAATATATTAGCCATCTAATCTATAAATAAAAATATAAAGGGAAATTATATATACTATGTCAAAAATTAAAATTGGAATCAACGGATTCGGAAGAATAGGTAGCCTTGTTTTTGGGGTTGCGATTGAAAGAGAAGATATTGAAATCGTAGGAATTAACGATTTAGTAGACGTTGATTATTTAGCTTATATGCTAAAGTACGACTCTGTTCACGGAAAATTTGACGGAGAAATTAAAGTCGAAAACGGAAATTTAATTGTCAATGGACAAACCATAAGAGTTACAGCTGAAAAAGATCCAGCTAACTTAAAATGGGACGAAGTTGGTGCTGATATTGTCGTAGAAGCCACAGGTTTATTTTTAACTAAAGAAACAGCAGGTAAACACATCGAAGCTGGAGCCAAAAAAGTCGTTTTAACTGGACCTTCTAAAGATGATACACCAATGTTTGTAATGGGAGTTAACCATAAAGATGTTACTGCAGCTGATACCATTGTTTCGAATGCATCTTGTACTACAAATTGCTTAGCACCATTAGCTAAAGTTGTACATGAAAAATTTGGAATCGTTGAAGCTTTAATGACAACTGTCCACGCAACTACAGCAACACAAAAAACTGTCGATGGTCCATCTAATAAAGATTGGAGAGGTGGTAGAAGTGCAATGGTTAATATTATTCCTTCTTCAACTGGAGCAGCAAAAGCCGTAGGAAAAGTAATTCCAGAATTAAACGGGAAATTAACAGGAATGTCTTTTCGAGTACCTACAGTTAATGTTTCCGTAGTTGATTTAACAGTTAAATTAGCAAAAGAAACTAATTATGACGAAATCAAAAAAGTAATGCAAGAAGCTGCTGAAGGAGAACTGAAAGGTATTTTAGGATACACTAACGAACCTTTGGTTTCTCAAGATTTCGTAGGAGATACAAGAACTTGTGTTTTCGATGCGGGAGCAGGAATTATGTTAAATCCAACTTTTGTTAAATTAGTTGCTTGGTATGATAACGAAATTGGTTACTCAAACAAAGTTGTTGATTTGATTCAACATATGGCAAAAATTTAAAAGCTTAAATACTTTATTTTTAAAGTCTTCTCTTTTTTGAGAAGACTTTTTTATTTTTTCACATTCTATTCGTATTTTATGGTTTAATATTTGATTTCGGATATGCTAAACATTAATATGAAAAAAGAAATTGAATTTTCTGGTCCTAAGAAATCAACCATAGATAAACTATTGGCTTATTCTAAATCTATAAAAAATGTTAACACACAGAAAAAAGTTCATAAGGTTTTTATTTCCTTAAATTAATTTTATACATCAGAATTTTAAAGCATTACAATATTCTTATTAATACTACTTAATTATTAAGAATTAATACAAAAATTAACAATTATTTATTTTTTTAAGAATTTATTAATTTATTTTAAGAATAATTATGTTAAAAAACTTGTAAGATTTTTTTGTTTAACTATATTTGGATAAACAAAAAAATTACAGCCTATAGATTTAACTCTACTTTAAAATTAACATTTACTATTATGAACTATGAAGACGACTCTTTATTAATCCAAGATTATTTGAGAGGTAACGAAAATGCTTTAGAAACATTGATAGAGAAATACAAAGGAAGAATCTATAGTTTTATATACTCCAAAGTCTTAGATAAGGATATAACTGAAGATATATTTCAGGACACTTTTATCAAGGTTATCCTTACATTAAAAGGAGGACGATACAACGAAGAAGGTAAGTTTTTGCCTTGGGTTATGCGTATTGCTCACAATTTAACTATTGACTATTTTCGATCAAACAAAAGAATGCCGACTGTTAGTGAAACTGTAGGATACAATGAAGATTATAATATTTTTGATTTCATTGGAATTTGTGATGAATGCTCTGAAACTAAACTTATTAAATCTCAAATTGAAAATGACTTAAGAAATTTAGTTACTCAATTACCAGAAGACCAGAGAGAAGTTTTAGAATTAAGGATTTTTAAAGAACTTAGTTTTAAAGAAATTGCAGAGGAAACAGATGTAAGTATCAATACGGCATTAGGAAGAATGCGATATGCGATTATTAACTTAAGAAAAGTGATTGATAATAATAACATTATTTTAACAGTTGATTAAAAAATAAACTTATCTATTTAGCGTTTTTAGAATAAATAAGTTTAAAAATGATAGAATTATACTCTGAAAATATTGAGCCCTCTCAATTAACAATTGATAAAATATTAGCTTTTTCAAAATCGATAAAGAGTATAAATTCGACTATTTTAAATAAAAATTTCATCATTAACATAAATTAAATTGTTTTTAAATTTTCAATAAAAAAGGTCTAAAATGTAAACATTTTAGACCTTTTTTTATACTGATATTCTCTAATTACTTGTGTGTAAAAGTAGATGTGATATTTAATTCGTCCATTTGAGTTTGATCAATTGGAGATGGTGCATCAATCATCACATCACGACCTGAATTATTTTTCGGGAACGCAATATAATCACGAATTGTTTCTGATCCATCTAAGATTGATACAAAACGGTCAAATCCAAATGCTAAACCTCCATGAGGTGGCGCTCCATATTTGAAAGCATTCATTAAGAATCCAAATTGAGCTTCTGCTTGTTCAGGTGTAAATCCTAATAATTCGAACATTCTTGCTTGTACTTCTTTATCAAAAATACGGATAGAACCTCCACCAATTTCATTACCATTTAGCACTAAATCATAGGCATTTGCACGCACTTCTCCTGGATTAGTAGCAATCAAATCCATATCTTCTGGTTTAGGAGAAGTAAATGGGTGATGCATGGCGTGGTAACGTTCAGATTCCTCATCCCATTCTAATAAAGGGAAATCGACAACCCATAAAGGTGCAAAAACATCTGGATTACGTAATCCTAAACGTTCAGCAATTTCCATACGTAAAGCAGATAATTGCGCACGAACTTTGTTTGCATTTCCAGACATCACTAACATTAAATCGCCTGGTTTTGCATTCATTCGTTCAGCCCAAGCCGATAAATCTTCTTGTGAATAAAATTTATCAACAGAAGACTTGAATGTTCCGTCTTCATTGTAACGTACCCAAACTAAACCATTTGCGCCAACTTGTGGACGTTTTACCCACTCGATTAACTTATCAATCTCTTTACGTGTATAAGAATTACATCCTTCGGCAGCGATACCCACGATTAATTCTTGCTCATCAAAGATTTTGAAATCATGACCTTTGGCTAAATCAGTAATTTCTCCGAATTCCATTCCGAAACGGATATCAGGTTTATCATTTCCATAACGACGCATTGCATCAGCAAATGTCATACGCGGAAATTCTCCAAATTCTAAACCTTTGAAGGTATGTAATAAATGTTTGGCTAAACCTTCAAAAACATTCATAATATCTTCTTGCTCAACGAATGACATTTCACAGTCAATTTGAGTAAATTCTGGTTGACGGTCTGCACGTAAATCTTCGTCACGGAAACATTTAACAATTTGGAAATATTTATCTAAACCTCCTACCATTAACAATTGTTTGAACGTTTGAGGAGATTGTGGCAATGCGTAAAATTCACCTGGATTCATACGAGATGGTACAACAAAATCACGTGCACCTTCTGGTGTAGATTTAATCAAAACTGGTGTTTCAACTTCAACAAAATCTTGCGCATCTAAATATTTACGAACTTCCTGAGCAACTTTAGAACGGAAGATTAATTTATTTTTAACTGGATTACGACGAATATCCAAATAACGATATTTCATACGAATATCTTCTCCACCATCCGTATTATCTTCAATCGTGAATGGAGGTAATGCAGATTCATTTAAAATCGTGATATTTTCTGCTAAAATTTCGATATTTCCTGTTGGAATATTTGGATTTTTTGAAGCTCTTTCGATCACTGTTCCTGTTACTTGAATTACGAACTCGCGTCCTAACTGACGAGCAGTTTCAAATAATTCTTTTGAAGAACGTTCTTCGTCTAAGATGATTTGAGTGATTCCGTAACGGTCACGTAAATCGATCCACATCATAAAACCTTTATCACGTAAAGTTGATACCCAACCGCTTAACGTAACTTTTTCATTAATGTTGGCTTGTGTTAATTCACCACAAGTATGAGTTCTAAACATTTGTCGTCAAATTTATTGAACAAAGGTAAAGTTTTGAGCCGAAATAAAGAAGTTATCTAACTTTTTTGAGCAAATAAATTCAATAAAAAAAGCGATTCAAGATTGAATCGCTTTTATCAAATTATGATTTCTGGTTTTTCAACTTACTATGTTTATAACCGTAAGTAAAATAAATTGTTAAACCTATTGCAATCCACACCAAGAAAATCATCCAGTTTTTTAACCCTAACTGCGCCATCATATAAAAACAACACAACATACCTGCTAATGGAATGATAGAAGTTCTTTTGAAAAACGTTCGGATGACCATAAAAACATAAATGAATAAGAAAATCACCATTGGAATTTTGTGTTTAAAAACATCCCAACCTTTCTCCATTTTCTTTTCTTCGTAAACAGGTAATTTTTCAATTGTAGATTTGTATTCTTCTGCTGATAAACTCGCTAAATAATCATCCAAATATTCTACCTCATCTCCAGTCAAACTATTAATTGTTGAATAAGAATCTTTTAATTCCTTTGGTGTTAACGAACCAACAAATTGCTCAATAGGCATAACTTGTGGTTCATTTGTAAAGAAACTAACTGTGTCTTCCTTGAATGTCGTTGCGCATAAAAATACAATCACGGCCGTAACAATTGGCATAACAAATTTAGCATCTATAAAAGGTGTTTTGAAATTACCTCTTATTGCATTTGGATCTGCATCCATCTTTAAAACAGCAGCACAAACTAAAACAAAAGCAAATAAAGTTCCGATCGAACAGGCGTCTACAACCAACTCTAAATCTGTAAACAAAATTGGAACACCAACTACAAATCCTGTGAAAATTGTTGCAAAAGATGGTGTTTTAAATTTTGGGTGAATGGTAGAAAATTTCTTTGGTAATAAACCATCTCTGGACATTGTCATCCAAATACGTGGTTGTCCAATTTGAAATACGATAAACACACTCGCCATTGCTACCACAGCTGAAAAAGCAATAATTCCGGCGAGCCATTTTAGGTCTTTAATTTTATCAAAAACATAAGCTAATGGATCACCAACATTTAATTCAGAATAATGCACCATTCCTGTAATCACCAAGGCGATCAACACATATAAAATGGTACAAATAATAATTGAAGCAAAAATACCACGAGGTAAATCTCGTTTCGGATCTTTACACTCTTCCGCAGTCGTACTAATCGCATCAAACCCAATATAGGCATAGAAAACAGATGAAACACCAGCTAAAACACCTCCTATTCCATTTGGTGCGAATGGATCCCAATTATCTGGATTCACATAAAAAGCTCCAACAACAATCACTAATAAGACAACAGCTAATTTTAAAACAACCATTGCATTACTTGCTTTTCGAGATTCGTTAATTCCACGATAGACCAAGGCAGTAATCAAAAAAGTGATGACTAATGCAGGAATATCCACTACCATGTTAAATCCTAAATAAGGAGCATCTTTAAATGCTAAATATTTTGGAATTTCTTGTGCATAAGCTGAATTTGCTATCCCTTCTAAAGTTTTACCTTTTGCCAATTCATTCGAAACAAATTCAAAACCTTCTTTTGCTGTAAAGTAGTCCATTGTCATCCATTCAGGTAAATGTATTCCCAATCCGGAGAGCAAGGTGGTAAAATAATCACTCCATGAGATGGCGAGTACAATATTTCCAATTGCATATTCCATAATCAATGCCCAACCAATTACCCAAGCAAACAACTCACCAAACGCAACATAGCTATATGTGTAAGCACTTCCGGAAACTGGAACTAATGAAGCAAATTCGGCATAGGCAAAAGCAGTAAAACCACATGCAATTGCCGTAAATATAAATAAGAAGATAACTGCTGGACCGCCTTCGTAGCTTGCTCGACCAATGGTACTAAAAATACCAGCTCCAACAATTGCGGCGATACCAAAACCTGTTAAATCTCGAACACCTAAGGTTCTTTTCATTGTAGCAGTATTCTTCGCTGATTCTGCTAAAATAGATTCTACAGATTTTTTTCTGAATAATTGTGACATAATTTATTTAAAAACGGGCAAATATAAAAAAGACAAACCCAAAAACGGATAGAATCCGTATAAATATTGGTTTTTTATTCAGATTTTCTTTTTTATTCTGCTTGGTTAGATTAATTTTAAATTTAATTCAAAAAATTTACATGAAACAATTTTTATTTGCAATTGCTATAGCGGCGACGTTAGTAAGTTGTGATTCTACAAAACCAATTTCACAAGAGAAATACCAAAAAAGTCTGGTAAAATATACAGATAAAGTTTCTGAAGCCGAACTAAAAAAACAGTTATACATCATTGCTGCTCCTGATATGGAAGGTAGAAATGCAGGAACTGAAGGAGAAATAAAAGCGGGGAATTATATTTCGAATTATTACAAAGAATTAGGAATTAATGGACCAAATAATAATTATTTCCAAATTATTCCTGCTGGAACTTTTAATCGTGTAAAAGGTCAAATGCGTAATGTAATGGGATTCATCGAAGGAGCTGAAAAGCCAGAAGAAATCGTTGTTATTTCTGCACATTATGATCACGACGGAATTAAAGATGGAAAATTATATCCTGGTGCTGATGATGATGGTTCTGGAACTGTTGCTGTGATGGAAATTGGTCGTATTTTCCGCGAAGCTGAGAAGAAAGGAATTCGTCCAAAACGTTCGGTTCTTTTGTTGCATGTTTCAGGTGAAGAAAAAGGATTGTTAGGTTCTAAATATTATTCAGATCACCCAATTTATCCTTTAGAAAACACGATTGCAAATGTTAATATTGATATGATTGGTCGTGTAGATTATGAGCATAATGAGAAAACAAGAGATTTTGTGTATGTAATTGGTTCTGAAATGCTATCGTCAGATTTGCACAAAGCTGTTTTAGCAGCAAACGAAGGTTTAGGAATTAATTTGGATATGCGCTACAATACACCAGACGATCCAAATCGTTTCTATTACCGTTCTGACCATTATAATTTTGCAAAACATAACATACCGTCTGTATTCTTTTTTAATGGCGTTCACGATGATTACCACAAACCAGGCGATACACCAGATAAAATTGAATATGATTTGTTGACGCGTCGCACAAAATTAGCGTTCAATACAATTTGGATTTTAGCAAATGCTGAAAATAGACCAGTTGTAGACAAAGAATCGCCAATGCCTTCGACAAGATAATTAAAAACTATTATATAATAATAAAAAAGGAAGCTTCTCGTTGTGTAATGAGAAGCTTCTTGTTGTGTAACAGCAAGGCAAAACTTATTTTGCGCCCTACTTACCAATAGTTATAAACTTGCCTTTGTTATACTTTTATTTTAGTGTTTTACTAATCAAATCAAGCTTCTGACCATTATAAAAAATAGTATAAAATGAATGATTGATGCAACGTTAACTTTATAAAATAAATTTAAAACTTCTTTCATAAAACTATATTGTCTCAATTCCGTAACTTTGGAGAACAATAAAAAAACGAACAATGAATAACGATATTCTTAATTTGGAACCAAAAGCAATCTGGAAAAACTTCTCAGCATTGAACTCAGTTCCAAGACCTTCTAAAAAAGAAGAAAAAGTACGTCAGTTCATCATCAAATTTGGTGAAGATTTAGGTTTACCTGTCGAAACGGACGAAGTAGGAAATGTTTTAATCAAAAAAGCAGCTTATCCAGGAATGGAAGACCGTAAAACAGTTGTGATGCAATCGCACTTGGATATGGTTTGTCAAAAAAATAACGATGTAGAATTTGATTTCGACACACAAGGAATCGAAATGTACATTGAAGACGAGAAGTTTGTAACGGCAAACGGTACAACTTTAGGTGCAGATAATGGAATTGGAGTTGCGACAATTATGTCTATTTTAGAATCGAAAGATATTCCTCATCCAGCTATTGAAGCATTCTTTACAATTGACGAAGAAACGGGCATGACAGGTGCTTTAGGATTGAAAGCTGGTTTTTTATCTGGTAAAATTTTGTTGAATTTAGATACAGAAGAAGATGATGAATTAGACATTGGTTGTGCTGGTGGAGTTGATGTAACCGCTACAAAATCATATACTGCTGAAACAGCAAACGGAACCGCTTTTACTTTAACTTTAAAAGGTTTGAACGGAGGTCACTCTGGAATGCAAATTCACGAAGGTTTAGGAAATTCGAACAAATTAATTGCTCGTTTGTTAAATGCTGGAACCGAGTTTGGTTTACAAATTGCGCATATGGAAGGTGGAAGTTTACGTAACGCTATTCCTCGCGAATCATGGGCGACAATTGTAATTCCTACAGACAAAGTAGATGCTTTCAAGGCTGCATACGAAACTTTAAGAGCCGAAATCATCGAAGAATACGAAACAAAAGAGCCTAAAATGGTGATTACCTTAGAGTCTACTGATACTACTTCTGCAATGTCAGCGCAAGAATCTAAAGTTTTTATCCAAACTGTGATGGCTGCTTTCAATGGTGTTTACAGAATGAGTCCAGACGTTGAAGGTTTAGTCGAAACATCTAATAATGTTGCACGCGTAGAAATTATCGAGGGTAATATTCGTATTTTATGTTTAACTCGTTCTTCTGTAGAATCAGGTAAAGAAGCATTGGCTCAAACCTTAAAAGCTGGATTCGAATTAGGAGGTTTTGATGTCAATTTTTCTGGCTCATATCCTGGATGGAAAGCCAATACTCATTCAGAGATTTTAGAAGTTTTAAAAGAAATTTATGTCAAACAAAATGGTGAAGAACCAAAAGTTGTGGCATGTCATGCTGGATTAGAATGTGGGATTATTGGTACAAATTATCCTGGTTTGGATATGATTTCATTTGGTCCAAATATTTCGGGAGCACATTCACCTGATGAAAGAGTTGAAATCGTATCAGTTCAAAAATTCTGGAAGTATTTATTGGAGATTTTAAAAGAAATTCCAAATGATGGTCCAGTTGATTACAGCTGTGCAAATTCGAAAAATATTTAATTTAAGGTATTAAAATAGATCAAAAGCCACATTACAGTGGCTTTTTTATTACCTATATAATTAATTAATCTATTATTTATTCAAAAAAACCACAATAAAAGATGATTAAATTAACAAAGATTAGGACAACTACAGATAATCAATTATTTTAGCATTTCGTAAAATTGAAGACTAACAAATAATGAAAAAATTTTTATTATCCACTCTCTTAGTGGTTATGCTTTTTCCTTTTAAAGTGAAAGCTGACGAAGGAATGTGGTTTTTGATGTTCATCGAACGTCTGAATCACCGTGATATGCAAAAACAAGGGTTACAATTAACTTCAGAAGAAATCTATAGTATCAACAACAACTCTTTAAAAGATGCTATTGTTCAATTTGGTGGTGGATGTACTGCTGAAATGGTATCTGGTCAAGGTTTAGTTTTGACAAACCACCATTGTGGTTATGGTGCAATTGCTGAATTATCTGCTCCTGAACACGATTATTTAAAAGATGGTTTTTGGGCTAAGGATAAAGCTGCTGAGTTAAAACCAAAAAACTTAAAAGTACGTTTTTTCGTTCGTATGGATGATGTTTCTAAACGTATTTTAGGTGTTGTGAACGATAAAATGTCTGAGTTAGATCGTGAAAAAGCAATTAACCAAGAGATTGCTAAAATTGAAAAAGAAAACAGCGAAAATGGAAAATATGTTGTTTCTGTACGTTCTTTCTTTCAAGGAAATGAGTATTACTACTTTGTTTACCAAGATTATGAAGATGTACGTTTAGTAGGAACACCTCCAAGTTCTATTGGTAAATTTGGTGGAGACACAGACAACTGGGAATGGCCTCGTCATACAGGAGATTTTGCTATGTTCCGTGTTTACGCAGATAAAGATGGTAATCCTGCAGCTTATTCAACAAACAATGTTCCATTACAACCAAAACATCATTTACCTGTTTCTTTAAAAGGATACCAACAAGATGACTTTGCTATGATTTTAGGTTATCCAGGTCGTACAAATCGCTGGATGCCAGCGCAAGGTGTCGCTCAAAATGTTGAGTTCGCTTATCCTGCATGGGTAGAAGCTTCAAAAGTAACAATGGATCAAATGAAAAAATATATGGATCAAAATCAAAAAGTTAATATTGATTATGCATCTAAATATGCTGGAGTTGCGAACTATTGGAAAAACCGTGATGGTATGATTGAAGCATTAAAACTTCATGGAACAGTTGCGAAAAAAACAAAAGAAGAAGAAAAATTCAATAAATGGGCTCAAAAAGGAGCTAACAAAGCTGAATATGGTAATGTTGTTTCTAATTTGAATGATTATTATGCGAAAACAAATTTAGATGCTCGTCATAACAATTACATCAATATTTTATTACGCTATTCTACTTTAGCAAGTGCACCATACTCTATCGGTAAAGCGTTAGAAAATTATGCGGCTGCAAATGATGCAAAACGCAATGAAATGCGCCCTCGTATTCAGAATGCGATCAATGCATACTATGAAAAAATGTACTTGCCTTTAGAAAAAGATTTATTGGCTGCTCAATTAAATCTTTATACTTCTAAAGCAAATGAAGCGGGATTAGCACCTTATGTTGCTGATTTAGCAAAACAAAATAACAACAATTTTACTGCTTTTGTAAACGATGCTGTTGAAAGAAGTTTCTTCGCTGATCAAAAACAAGTTGAGAATTTCTTAATCTCTCCAGATGTAGAAGTATTGAAAAAAGATCCATTATATGTTTTATCAAACGCTTTAGTAGAAAGAGCTTCTAAGCAAACAGATGAGCAAGCGAAATTAAATGATGTTTATTCTAAAAACTTCCGTTTATTGGTAAAAGGTTTACGTGAGTCTAAAATCGGAAATATCTTATATCCTGATGCAAACTCTACGTTACGTTTAACGTACGGATCTATCCAAAATTTACCAAAAAGTACAAATCCAAAACGTCAACCAGACGTTGCATCTAACTACTTTACAACTTTAGAAGGTACAGTTGCAAAACACATCCCTGGTGACGAAGAATTCGAAAATCCACAACGTTTATTAGATTTGGCTAAAGCTAAAGATTATGGACAATATGCGGATAAAGACGGATACTTACACGTAAACTTCTTATCAAACAATGATATTACAGGAGGTAACTCAGGTTCTCCAGTAATGAATGGGAAAGGTGAATTAATCGGTATTGCATTTGATGGAAACATCGAAGCAATGGCTGGTGATGTTATTTTCGATCCTAAATTACAACGTACGATATCTGTAGATATTCGTTATGTTTTATGGGTTGTTGATAAATTTGCTGGAGCAAAACATATTGTTGATGAAATGACAATTGTAAAATAAATTACAACAATCATATCGCTTAAGGCTTCCGTTTTGGAAGCCTTTTTTGTGGTGATAATTTAAACAAATACCTTTGTAAAAAGTTTTAAAAAAATGAAAGTTATTCCACTATTTGAAGGAGTTTATCATGTAGATGAAAATAAGGAATTTCAATTTAAAAGTCAAGATATAATCGAGGGCAAACCAGAAAGTGGTTATTATTTAAACGTTCGTCCTTTTTTGGTTCAGGTTGCAGACGATAATATTTTGATTGATACAGGTTTTGGAGGAGAAATAGATTGCGAACCTATTGTACTTAGGAAGTTGCGCGAACATCATATTGAGCCCAATCAAATTACAAAAGTATTGATTTCACACCTGCATAAAGACCATGCAAATGGATTAGGAAATTGGGTTGGTGAACAATTTGTATGTAATTTTCCGAATGCTCTTATTTACATTCAACAACGTGAATATGATTACGCAATTTCTCAAACAAATAATTCGTATAATTACGAACGTTTAGAAAAACTAAAATCATTCAAGAACATTATTTGGATGAATGAAAATCAAGGTCAAATATCAAATCAAGTTGAATTTGAACTCACAGGTGGACATGTTCCTTTTCAACAAGTTTTCTGGATTAAAGAAAATGATGAAACTGTTTTTTATGGAGCTGATAATTTACCTCAATTAAATTATCTTAGATATCATGCAGCTTTCAAAAATGATATTGATGGTATAAAAGCAATGGAAGATCGTTTGCGTTGGGAAGTTGAAGCTAAGAAAAAACATTGGACGATTCTTTTCTATCATGGAAAACGGACAGCTACAAATAAATTTTAATAAAAAAGTCAGGTAAGTTACCTGACTTTATTAACTTATAGTTTTTCCTCACTATATTCTCCAATTAATGCATAATAGCCAAATAAAGCCATTCCAAAAACTATAATTGGAGTCAAAACAAAGAGTATAATAATTCCAAAAACCAAATCATCTTGAGAACCTGATGTTAATTTTGGAATTCCAAATTCCATAATACAAAAGTATGCCACAACGAGTGATAACGCGATCCATACAATTCCTAATATTTTTTTAAGTATTTCCATTTTGTATTTTTTTTTAATTCACATTTCTATCTTTGTTACTAATATAAATTGCTCCAATTATAAAACATACTGCAGCAATACCAATAGGATACCAAAGTCCTTCTAAATAAAATTGAGGATCACCATTGTTCTTTGCATTTGTAACTAAATACGTAGAAACTGCGGGTAATAAACCACCAAATATTCCATTTCCGACATGATAAGGCAACGACATTGATGTATAACGAATTTTGACTGGAAACATTTCTACTAAAAATGCTGCTATAGGTCCATATACCATTGTAATAAAAACGATTTGTATCCAAATTAAACCAATTAATTTCCATTTATTACCGCTTGTAATATGCGCTGTTCTTTTTACAATTTCACTTACTTTACCATCTACAATCTTCGCTTGTCCATTTTCTAAATGACGTATAGTCACTTGTTTATAGGTTGTACCATCTGTAAACGACTGATTAAGAGTATAAATAGAATCCGTAACTTCGCCATTCACTTTCATTTCTGCTTCGTGTTTTGTATCTGCTACTATTTCTTGTTTATTTTCTAAATTAGAAGTTTGATACATTGATTCGTAAATTGGACGATACGAAAAGACAGCTAAAATCATCCCTATTAACATCACCCATTTTCGACCTACCTTATCACTTAACCAACCAAATACAACAAAAAAAGGAGTTCCAAATAACAATGCTATTCCTAACAATGAATCAACTTGATTTGAATCTACATTCATAACAGTTTTCATATAGCTCATCGAATAAAATTGTCCCGTATACCAAACAACACCTTGTCCCATTACCGCACCAAAAAGAGCTAATAGTACGAATTTCATATTATAGCGGTTACCAAATGATTCTTTCAAAGGATTTTTAGATGTCGTTCCTTCATCTTTTGCCTTTTTAAAAGCAGGAGACTCGTCCATATTTTTTCGGATTATATAAGAAACATATACCATAAAAATAGATAAGGCAAATGGCACCCTCCATCCCCATAAATCAAACTGTTCTTCAGAAAGAACTGATTTAGTTAATAAAATAACCAATAACGATACAAACAAACCAATTGTAGCAGTTGTTTGTATCCAAGAAGTCCAATAACCTCTTTGTCCATCTGGAGCATGTTCGGCTACATATGTCGCAGCACCACCATACTCACCACCTAAAGCCAAACCTTGTAATAAACGTAATATTAAAACCAATAATGGTGCAAGAAAACCTATTGTTTCATAAGAAGGTATACAACCAATCAAGAAAGTAGCACCTCCCATCAAAATTAGAGTTGCCATAAAGGTATATTTTCGACCAATTATATCTCCTAATCTACCAAAAAATAAGGCTCCAAATGGACGAACTACAAAACCAGCTGCAAATGTTGCAAGAGTAGAAAGAAAGGCTGCGGTAGGATTTTCTGCAGGGAAAAATTTTGTGGAAATAACAACTGCAAGACTTCCAAAAATAAAGAAATCATACCATTCGATCAAAGTTCCCATAGAGGAAGCTCCAATCACTTTCCAGATTGTTTTTTTACTTGTTGTTTCACTCATAAATTTTGTTTTTTTTGTGTTAATTATAGTTATAGTGTTATTTTATAATAATATCATTGCTTGTAGTGTGATCATATCATCCATATGTTTTGGTTGATCGAAAGATTTTTGGTATTCAACTGATATTTTTGCATTCTGCCCATCGATGTACCAATTGCCTCCAATTTTAAATTCATTTGCAGGTTTTACTAACCCTTTAAAATCTCGATATGAATACCCTACATAAGGTTGAATTCTATTGCGAAATTTCCCCTCTCCTTCTTTAATATTTTTAGGTAAAAGATAACCAACATGACCAGAGAATTGACTACCATCACCTACAACATTCCCCTGAACATAAGCATCTCCCATATCAGAATATTGATATTTTGTATAAGCAGTAATAGAAGAAGATTGTCCAATTGGCGCATCATAAAAAGCATCAACTGCAAGATGTGTAACATTTTCTCCTATCAAATTATCATGCTCTTTTTTTACAATTGCATTACTTTGATTAAAAAATCCTGCTCCAATATTAAACACTTTTTTTGTTCCTAAATAAGTTCCTACACGATAAGGTAATGCATTCGATTCTTGATCAAGAAATTGATAATCAAAATAACCTGAAACAGCATATTTCCCTTCACCAAGTAAAGCTTTACCTAAGTATTTTTCTTGTCCATTCTCTAAAATTGAATTCGAATTTCCATCCAACGTATTTGTAATTGCATCGCTTAATGCTAAACGGTAATTTAATTTTCCTACACGTCCTTTTGCAAAAACCCCTAAATGATTTGAAAATTGATCTGACAAACCAAGTGTAGCCCAATCTGCGCGATTATTATCTAACATTAACATATTAATAGATCCTTGAGCATTACCTCGAGAAATCCCTCCAAAATTATGTACTCCTGCCCCTAACGCTAAGTTATTTGTGACTTTATATTGTAAAAACATTTCGTGTAAAAAAAATGAAACATCAGAACTCTTTCCAACTGGAGAAAGATTATTGTCGTAAATTCCATTTGCACCAAAATGAGTTAAGATCATAAAACGATCATTAATTTGTGAATAAGCCAAGACACGAGCTCTTTTAATCGAAAATCCATCATTCGCATGTTTTCCTTCGTAATCCTGAAACCAAGTTTGTCCCCATAA
This sequence comes from Empedobacter stercoris, assembly GCF_025244765.1. NCBI lineage: Bacteria > Pseudomonadati > Bacteroidota > Flavobacteriia > Flavobacteriales > Weeksellaceae > Empedobacter > Empedobacter stercoris. The sequence continues at coordinate 874,188 of NZ_CP104209.1, forward strand.
AATAAAGCGAACATATTTGTTTCCTTCTGGATTCAGTTTAACCACTAAACCTCCATCATACTCCGAAGCATATTGCGCTTTTGTATGCGATAATCCAATGGTTAATAAAATGCTAATGGCCAAAATATTTTTCTTCATGATATAATAATTAGGTGTTAATTTTACAATAGTTATGATTAAATATTTTCAAAACACAAAACCTTAACTTTATCTAAAATAATATGTTGAAAAATAAAAATATCATATTTTTCAAAAAAATGAATGATTTTATTAATAGTGTAATTAAGACACTATTATTTTTTAGAAATCCTTAAAAAAAAATGATAAAAAAGTTTAAATTAATAATTAACGAGCTTCATTTTCTTAAATTTTTTCAAAAAAGACGATAAAAATTTAAATGATTTTTATTTAATCAAGAAGCAAATAATTTCATTTTTATTAAAATCGAATCAAAAATTTATAAATTCTATCTAATTGCTACTATTATAATCAATTTGTAAATATTCAAATTCTCTACTTATATTTATAAAAAAACGAATGTTTATAAATCGATACCCTCAACGCATTGTTTGCTTAACAGAAGAAGGAACCGAAATTTTGTATACTATTAACGAACAACATCGTTTGGTGGGTATTAGCGGCTTTACTTATCGACCACCACAAGCACGAAAAGAAAAACCAAAAGTTTCAACTTTTTTAGATGCAAAATTTGAAGAAATTATTGAACTTAAGCCTGATTTAGTTATTGGATATTCAGATTTACAAGCAGATATTGCTGCTGAATTAATTCGAAGAGGAATTAATGTTTTAATTTTTAACCACCGAACAGTTGAAGAAATTTTAAATATGATTCTTCAATTTACTTCATTAATTGGTTGTCAAGACAAAGGAATAAAATTAGTTGAATCGTATGAAAAACGAATCGAAACAATAAAAAAACAAGCTTCTCTTCTTCCCTATCAACCAACTGTTTTCTTCGAAGAATGGGACGAGCCAATTATTTCTGGAAGTGCTTGGGTAAATGATTTGATAGAAATTGCTGGTGGAAAATTAGCTTTTCCTGAACTTAAAAATAAAGCATTAGCAAAAGATCGAATTTTATTGGATAAACAAGTGATTGAACGAAATCCTGAAATTATTATTGGGTCTTGGTGTGGTAAGATGTTTAAACCCGAAAAAGTAGAACAACGAATAGGTTTCGAAAAAATAAAAGCTGTGCAGAATAATCATTTATATGAAATAAAATCTGAGTTGATTTTGCAACCTGGTCCTGCTGCTTTAACAGATGGTTTGGACGAAATTGTACAGATAATTAACAATTATAAATAAAAAAATTCTGCTAAAGGCGTGATTTTAATTATTGCATTACATTAGAAAATCATCAAAATAGGAAAATAGACATATCACCACGTAGCACTAATTTTTCACAGAACTATAACTAATAAAGATTTTCAAACTTTTATTTATCGAACTGAAAATCACCTCACTTATCTTTACCAACAATCTAATTAAAATAGAAAAAGTAGCCCGATAAAGACTACTTTTTTTTGACAATTTTTTATTTATACCAACTACTATACATCAAATAATTATTTGCAATACGTTCAATTTCGCCTTCTTTTAATTCTTTCGGGACATCTTTTACTTTTTTTGCAGGAATTCCAGCCCATAACTCACCTTCTTTAACATGTGTACCTTTGGTTAAAATAGCTCCCGCTGCTATCAACGAATTAGACTCTACAATACAATCATCCATCACAATTGCTCCCATTCCAATCAAAACATTGTCATGAATAGTACATCCATGCACGATTGCATTATGTCCAATCGAAACATTATTCCCTATAATCGTCGGAGATTTTTGATACGTGGCATGTATCGTAGCGTTATCTTGAATATTCACTTTATTACCCATTTTTATAAAATGAACATCTCCACGTACCACAGCAGAAAACCAAATTGAGCAATCATCGCCCATTTCTACCTCACCTACAACCACTGCGTTATCCGCTAAAAAGCAGTTTTTACCGAACTTTGGTGCATGTCCATTTAATTCTTTAATTATTGCCATAACAAAATCTATAATTCTTATGATAAAGATACATTTTTATAGTGTATTTTTGTACTATTATGAGAGTATACGAAGAAATTACACCAAATAATAATGTGATGAAGTTTGTTTGTGACGAGACTTTAACACAAGGTGGCGTTGAATTCGATAAAGAATCTACAGCTACCGAATCTCCTTTAGCGCAAGTTTTATTGACTATACCATTTATTCAAAAAATATTTATCACTGCAAATTTTGTCGCGATAGAAAAAATAGATGCAGTTGATTGGGCTGATGTTACAGAAGATTTGAAAGAAATTATCAATGAACATTTAGAAGAAAACGCAATTTTAATGCCGATGAAAAAGGCTCCCATTTCTATTTATGCAGAAATGACGCCAAATCCTGCGGCAATGAAATTTGTTTCAAATTCTATGTTAGCTCCAGAAATCATCGAAATAAAATCGAAAGAAAAAGCTGCTGGAGTTCCTTTAGCTGTTGCGATTTACAAAGAATATCCTTTTGTAGAGGAAGTATTTATTGTTGATAATTATGTTTCTTTAACGAAAAACGAATCAGAAGATTGGTCGCTTTGGGCAATGGATGTTCGCTCGTTTATCACAAACTATTTACAAGCTGGAGGTCCTGTTTTTGATGAATTTTATGAATTCACAACAGAAGTACCAGAGCATATTGTTGTAAAATCTGCTGAAGAATTTTCTTCTGTTGAACAACAAATCAAAGCTATTTTGGACGAATATGTTCAACCTGCTGTAGCAAATGACGGTGGTAATATCGAATTAATTGAGTTTGATGAAGAAACACGTACTGCTAAAATGTTGTTACAAGGCGCTTGTTCGGGCTGTCCTTCTTCTACAGCAACACTTAAAAATGGTATCGAAGGAATTTTAAAACAAATGATGCCTGACGTTGTGGATAACGTTGAAGCTGTAAACGGATAAAATTAAATATTTTTTAATCTGAAATCAATAAAGCCTTCTGATTAGAAGGCTTTATTGATTTTTCTAAAGTTTAATTAGAAAGCGCTTCATAATATTCTCTTTCTATTTGTTCTCTAAAATTTGGATGCGCAATTTCTACCATTGCTTTTACACGTTGTTTAATATTTTTTCCAAATAAATTTGCTACTCCATATTCTGTTACAACGTAGTTTACGTGAGCTCTTGTTGTTACTACTCCTGCTCCATGTTTCAGAAATGGAACAATTTTATTTGCTCCTTTAACTGTTGTTGATGTTAAGGCAATAATTGATTTCCCTCCTTTACTTAAAGAAGATCCATAAATAAAATCAACTTGCCCTCCTACACCAGAAAATATTTTTGTTCCGATTGAATCAGCACTTACTTGTCCAGTTACATCAACTTCGATAGCGGAATTAATCGAAACCATTCGGTTATTCTGGCTAATTTTGATTGGATCATTTGTAAAAGATGCATCACGCATTTCTATTGCTGGGTTATCATCAATAAAATCATATAACAATTGAGAACCATGTACCAAAGTTGATACAATTTTCCCTTTCAACAATTTTTTATGTTCACCTGTAATTACACCAGATTTTACTAAAGGAACAATTCCATCTGAAAATAACTCAGTATGAATTCCTAAACCTTTATGATTCTTCAAATTATTTAAAACTGCATTTGGAATAGAACCAATCCCTAATTGCAAACAACTTTTATCTTCAATCAATTCAGCAATATAACTTCCTATTCTGGCTTCTTCTGTCGTTATATTTCCGTTATCCAAAACATCTAATAATTGATGATGCTCTACTAAATGGGTGATTTTTGATATATGAATAATCCCATCACCAAATGTTCTTGGCATATGTTTATTCACTTGCGCAATAACCACACGAGATGTTTCTATGGCTGCTTTAATGTTCTCGACAGACGTTCCCAAAGAACAAAATCCGTGGGCATCAGGTTCAGAAATCTGAATCAGTACAACATCAATCGTAAGTTCCGTTTTAATCACTTTTGCCATTTCACTAAAAGAAATTGGCAAATAAGAACCATTCCCTTCTTTTATGGTGTGACGAACATTGGCTCCTAAAAAAAAAGAATTGACAAAAAAAGAATCTCTATAAGCAGGATTTGCATATTCTGCTGCACCTGTCGTATAAATATGACAAAACTCTACATCTCTCAATTCATGTGCCCTCTTCGATAATTCTGTCACCAAAATTGTTGGTGTAGCAGCTGCTGCATGAACGTAAACACGATCACCAGATTTTATTTCTTTCACTGCTTCTGTTGCAGAAGTATATTTCATAAGTAGATTTTTATTATAGTGCAAAAGTAAGCTCTTGTGAACTTTATAAAAAACGATTTTTTTCAGCAAAATCTAATCAAATTTTATACCTAATCATTTATTATTTAACAAAGCAGAAGGTTTATTGATTTATTCATCAAAAAAATCGATAGAACGACGATAATTATATAAAAATAAACGTCTGCGAGCTTCTAAATCATTAACTCGAATAGATGAGATATCATCAATCTGAAAATACAATGACCCCTCATCTGTTCCTTCAGAACCGATACATTTCAGCTCAAAATCATCTTCTGTTAAATTTCGGACAAAGCCTGAAAAACGACTATTGTTGTTAAATTGTAATCGCGAAACGTATTCTGTTTGATTACAAATTTCTCCTAAAATTTGATTCATCCAATTATCTTCGCTTGTTGCTGAAAATGTCACGGTATTTTCTTCATCCAAATCGGTATGATGCTCCTTCAAATAATTTAAACATTTACAATAATCATCGACATCAATTCGGCTAATTTTGAAATAAGGTTCGATTAAAATTCCATCTTTTTTACCGAACTTCGAAATATGTTGCATCGTAAAAAATTCATCATTAAAATCTAAAATATAACCTGCCCAAAAATTATCTCCTTCTGGATCATTGTATATGGCGATAATAGATTGATTTTCTTTCGAATTTTGTAAAATTTTATAAAAATTAGAGTTCATATTCTTTTGGTTAAAAACTGAAAATACGAATCTTTTGTACATAAAAAAAGGTTCTTGAGAATTCAAGAACCTTTTCATTATGATTAATTCGCCTTTCTTAAAATAACCGCCTCATAACTTAATGACTGCCAATCTCCTTTTTGCAACTGATCTAATTTTATTTTTTTATAGATATTTTCTTCACCCGCAACTGTCATCGTAAACTGCGTGCGATCTAAAATATTTTTTTCTGATAAAGAATAATTAATATCAAACTTCTTTTTTGTTGATTTTTCTACTATCGGTTTTAGATATTCGATTGCATTTTCTGGCGTTTTGAATTGTTCGTTAACAGGAAACTGAACTTCAAAATAACCTTCGTATGTAAAATCAGGTTCAGTAACAATCAAATTATAAGGATCTGCAAATAAAGCTGGACGTTGTTTTTGATATTCTTTTTCGTTTTTATATTGTCGCTTTTCTTCTTTATAAATTAACGGATACTTTTCTGCAAGAACTGCTAATTTATCTGCATCATAAGAATATGGAATTCCATCGTGAAAAGTGTTGTATAAAGCTGGATTCACTAACCATTGATCAACAATTTTTTTATCTTTCACCATGTAGATCATCAGCCCATTCTCTTGCGCTTGAAAAGTTGATGATTGATACCCGTATTCAAGAAGAGGTTTTGCTAACTGAATTGCAGCTGAATTTTCTAACATAAAGTTAAATTTCTCATAGGCTTTGGATTCATCATTCAAAGGAGCCATTCCATAAACTTTAGTGGAAGCATCTACATTTTGATCATTAATCATTGATGTTACTTGAGCTGTTGCAACATTAGAAAGTGCAATTGTAGCTGTAAGCAAAATTTGTTTTATCATTATTGTTTTTCTTTTAATTATAAAAATGAGTTTCAAATTTATTGATAAATTTCGATAGTTATCTTACCCGATTGCGTAATACTTCCGCGATACATGCCTGCGGTATTAAAAGGAAAACTTGCTTGACCATTTTTATCTAAAATAATCATACCTCCATCACCACCTAATTGACCAATTTTTTTGATGACCTCATCTCCTGCTTGTTTGGAAGAAAGTTTTTTATATTCCATTAATGCAGCCACATCATACGCTGCTACAGCTTTTATAAAATACTCGCCCCAACCTGTACTCGAAATACCAACTTCACTGTTTGCATAGGTTCCAGCACCAATAATTGGAGAATCTCCAACACGACCAAAACGTTTATTTGTCATACCTCCTGTTGAAGTTCCCGCAGCAATATGACCTTTTTGATCTAATGCAACTGCACCAACAGTTCCAAACTTTTCGTCAACAAAATTAAATGGTACATAAGCTTGTGTTTTGGCATCATGATCCAATTCCATTTTATCTTTATCTTTTTCGATTACTTTTTGCAAAGAATTCCAACGCTCTTCTGTTTTGAAATAACTTGGATCAACCAATTCTAAGCCTTGCTTTTGAGCAAATTCTTCTGCTCCTTTTCCAACCATCATCACATGTGCAGAATTTCGTAAAACTGTTTTAGCTGCTGTAATAGGATTTTTGATTGTCGTAACTCCAGCCACAGCACCAGCTTGCATTGTATGTCCAAGCATCAAAGAAGCATCCATTTCATTCTTGCCTTCATGTGTAAAAACCGCTCCTTTTCCTGCATTAAATAATGGCGAATCTTCCATCACTTTTATGGCTTCTATAACAGCTTCTTCACTTTCTCCTCCTTTTTTTATAACTTCAAAACCTTTCGTTAAAGATTCTGTTAATGCTTCTCGGTAAGCTTTTTCTTTTTCAGCTGTCATATATTTTTTCAGAATTGTTCCAGCTCCACCATGTATTACTAACACAACTTTGTCTTGTTTTGATTGTGCAGAAACAGAAATTGTCAAAACAGACAAGATTAAACCAACTATTTTTTTCATGTGTAAAATTTTATTCAATGCTTAAAAATAAAAAAGTTTACAGAAAATAACTATTTTTAGCATTGATTTTGATACATACAAAATATCAATAACCGTTATTAAAACAATAAGTCACCTATGAACTCACAAAAACATTATCTTTCTAATAATATTTTATTACAATTAGCATTTATTGCAGTTATACTTTTAGTTTTTGGGTTAATATCTAAAAATCTTTTGGCTTTTTTCCCTGGATTTCTTGGCGCTTTATGCTTGTATGTACTTCTTCTGAATCCTTTACAATGGTTGGTTAAAGTAAAAAAATGGAACAAATTAGTAAGTGTAATTTTACTAATGATTAGTAGTGCTATTTTAATTATTGGTCCATTGTATTTATTGATTCAAATGCTGACGAATAAAGTAATGGTTTTATTAAATGATACAGTTCAAATTAAAAAAGATGTCAATAAAATCATTGAAATGTTACAAACAAAATTTCATATTGATGTATTTAGCGCAACAAATATTGAAAAAATTACACAAGTCGGTGGAAAATTATTAGAAAAAACCCTGAATGCGTCTATGGATATGACAGTGCAATTGGGTGTTGCATTTCTTATTCTATACTTTATGTTAATGAATCATCAGAAACTTGAAAACTGGTTTTACTCAGCAATTCCTTTCAAAACAAGCAACCTTAAACGAATGAATACTGATTTAAAAGATTTGGTAATTTCTAACGCTATTGGAATGCCTTTGACAGCGTTTATACAAGCCGTAATTGCTTACATTGGATACTTAATATTTGGTGTAGACGATGCATTTACTTGGTTTGTTTTAACCATTTTTGCTGCAATGTTACCCGTCGTAGGTGCTGCATTAATCTACGTTCCTTTAGCTTTATTTTTACTTGCAAGTGGAGAAACAGGACACGCAATTGGATTATTGATTTACTGTTTTGTAGTGGTAGGACTTTCTGACAATTTGATTCGTTTAGTTTTACAAAAAAAGATGGCAGATGTTCATCCATTAATTACTATTTTTGGAGTAATCGTTGGTTTAAATCTTTTCGGATTTATCGGAATTATTTTCGGACCAATCTTATTTTCTGTATTCTTTTGGTTAGTAAAATTGTATCGATACGAATTTATTGATCCAAATCCCGAAGACAATTAATACAAAACCCAATAATAAATGAACTTAGAAAACTTTAAATTCTTTAAACCCTTAGAACCTCGTTGGAGTGATTTTGATCCAATTGGTCACGTAAATAATGTGTTTTATTTCGAGTATTTTCAAATTGGTCGCGCCTATTATATGCAGGCTTCAAGCAAAAAGTGGCAATGGACACGACATATGTTTGTGATTGCTCACATGGAAGCGAATTATCAAATAGAATTGCGTCCTAATGCTTTAGAACCACGTATTGGCGTTCGTGTATCGAAATTAGGAAACAAAAGTTTTGATTTCGAATATATCGTAACAAGTAAAAATGAAAACGGGGAAGATTTGATTCATTGTACCGGAAAAAGTACACAAGTAATGTACGATATGGAAGCAAAAAAATCAATGGAATTACCTGATTGGGTAAAAAATGATTTTAAAAATTACGAAGGTAATCTTTAAAAAAATCAATAAAATTTTAACAGTAGTTAATTCTTTTTGTTAGATAATGATTAGATTTAACTACTGTTTCTTTTTTAATTAATTGCGTTATGAAAAATTTATTTTTAATGCGTCATGCAAAAAGTAAATGGAACGAAAATGTGTCTGATCAATTCCGTTCTATTACTGACATTGGTGAATTGAAAACGAAAAAAATTGCGCACTATTTAAACGAAAATTTTGAACTAAACTTTGACCAAGTATTTTCGAGCAAAGCCGTTCGAGCTAAAGAAACTTCTCAATTGGTCAAACCAATTCTTTTTCCCTCGCAAATAATTCATATCGAAGATGATTTATATACATTTTCTCATTATTTATTAGATAAATGGATTAGAAATTTGGACAATCAATTGCAAAATGTTCTTATTTTTGGACATAATCCTGCGTTTACCGACATTACAAATCAATTAGGAAACGAAATGATTTACAATCTCCCAACATCTGGATTTGTATGGATACAATTCGATTCAGATAATTGGAAAACGATTGCAAAAGGTAAAACCATGAAAATAATTACACCTAAAGAAATTAAATGAAAAAATACATCAACCGAGAAATCAGCTGGCTTTCTTTCAATGCACGTGTGTTGCAAGAAGCTTCTGACGAAACTGTTCCATTGTTAGAACGAATTCGTTTTTTGGGAATTTATTCTAATAATTTAGACGAATTTTATTCTGTTCGCTATTCAACAATTTTGCGTTCAATACAGTTCAAAGACGTTGAAATTGTTTACCAAAATATTGTACCCGATCAAACCGATGAAGAATTGATTGACGAAATTAATGAAATTGTTCGTCAACAGCGTGTTCAGTACGATGATTTACACAATCAATTGTTCAAAGAATTAGAAAATCACAACATTTTTGTAATTGATGACACTTCTATTCCAGAAAATTATTTAGAATTTATTTCCGAATATTTTTATAACGAATTTATTCATACTGTTGGTGTATTTATTTTAGACGACATCAAAAAAGCACCGCCTTTGCGTGATGGATCGTTTTATTTAGCTGTCAAAATGCAATTAAAAGATAAAATTCAATATGCTCTTTTGATTGTGCCAACCCATTTATTTCCACGCTTTATCGTGCTTCCAAAGTTTGACGAAAATACGTATGTGATGTACTTGGAAGATATTATTCGTTATCATTTGAAAGATATTTTCAAGATGTTTGATTTCGAATCAATCGAAGCACATTCAATTAAAATTACGCGCGACAGTGAACTCGATTTTGATAATGACTTAGAACATAGTTTATTAGAAAAAGTAATCAACAGTTTAGAAAATCGTAAAAAAGGAGTTCCTGTTCGATTGGTGTACGATGCCGAAATTGCGCCAGATACACTAAAATTTTTCTTGAAAAAATTACGACTTGACGAATATGACAGTATCAATCCAGGAGGAAAATACCACAACAAACGCGATTTGATGAGTTTTCCAAGCTTTGATATTTCTGGTTTAACATATGATAAAATCAAACCAATTATTCAGAATAAACCATTTAGCTACAACAGTTATTTTCAGGCTTTTTCTGAAAACGAACAAATGATGATGGCACCATATCACGATTATTCGTTGCTATTAAAATTTTTGAGAGAAGCCGCAATTGATCCTAAAGTAACAAAAATTAAAATCACTATTTATCGTGTTGCCAAAGATTCGCAAGTGATGCATTCGTTGATAAACGCTGCAATGAATGGCAAAGAAGTTACTGCTGTTTTAGAACTTCGCGCACGTTTTGATGAATCAAACAACGCCATGTGGTCAAAGAAATTACAGGAAGCTGGTGTTAATGTTATTTTCGGAGTTCCTGGACTGAAAGTACATTCGAAAATTGGTTACATTGAGCGTAAGCCTGATAATGGTTTAGCTCATAAATATGTATTTATCAGCACAGGTAATTTTCATGCAGGAACAGCAAAGATTTATACGGATTACACATATTTCACAACAAATCCTGGAATCACGAAAGATGTAGAACAGATTTTTAAATTTTTCGGAGCAAACTATTTAAATTTAACCTACAATCATTTATTGGTTTCACCTTATGGAACGCGCAAAAAAATTGTAAAGATGATTAAGCGAGAAGTTAAAAATCATCAAGCTGGTTTACCTGCCGAAATCAATATGAAACTAAATAGTTTAAGCGATAAACAAATCATCGATTTATTATATAAAGCATCACAGAAAGGTGTGAAAGTACGTTTGGTTGTTCGTGGAATTAATTGTTTGATTCCAGGAGTTAAAAATCTATCCGAAAATATCGAATGTGTAAGTGTAATTGATAAATTTTTGGAACATCCACGAATTTATTGGTTCAAAAATGCAGGCGATGATAAAGTTTATATTTCTTCGGCTGATATGATGGAACGAAATTTAGATAACCGTGTCGAAGTGGCTTGTCCAATTTACGATCATAAATTCAAGAAAATAGTCATGGATACGTTTAACCTTAGCTTTGAAGATAATATAAAAGGCCGTAAAATTACAGCGGCATCATCGTTAGAATATAAACGAAATAATAAAAAACCAAATCGCTCTCAATACACAACCTACGAATATTTAAAAGAATTAAACGAACAAGAAAATGAAGATTAGAAAATTAGGCGCAATTGATATAGGTTCTAACGCTATGCGGTTGTTGATTAATTATGTTTATGAAGAAGAAGGTCGTGCACCTATTTTTAATAAAACGAGTATTGTCCGCATGCCAATTCGTTTGGGACATGACGTTTTTATTGATGGACAAATTTGCGAAAATAACGTGGAACGTATTTGTGATGCCATGTTATCGTATGCCTTAATGATGAAAGTTTATGATGTAGAAATATATAAAGCTTATGCAACTTCTGCTATGCGCGAAGCAAAAAATGGCAATGAAGTAGCTAAAAAAGTGATGAAAAAGTCTGGCATTAACATCGAAATTATTGATGGAAAAACAGAAGCAGAATTACTTTTTAATACCGAATTAGGTGCATTTATCAAAGATAAAAAAATCTATTTATATGTGGATGTTGGTGGTGGTAGTACTGAATTAACTTTATTAAAAGATAACAAGGTTTTTACATCAAAATCATTTGAAGTTGGTACTGTTCGTTTATTAGAAAACAAAGTTGCTCCAACTACTTTTGAAGAAATGAAAGAATGGATTCAAGAAAACATTGGACATGATGAAATAGAATTAATTGGTTCTGGAGGAAATATCAACCATGTGTACAAATATTCGGGAGTAAAATTGGGAATGCCATTAAGCAGTACTTATGTTAAAAAACATTACCAAACCCTACAAAGCATGACTGCTGAAGAACGAATGCAAAACTTTAATATGAAACCCGATCGTGCAGATGTTGTTGTATATGCTTTAGAAATATATAATAATGTGCTAAAATGGTCGCATGCAAAAAAAATACATGTTCCAAAAGTTGGACTTTCTGATGGAGTTATTCGAGAAATTTATAAAAATTTATAATAAAAACTTATTTAATTTTGGTCAGAACGAATTCTGACCTTTTTTATTTCTACAAAACTCTATTAAATGAGTTTATTATTCAGACTTCCTCAAAGAGCTTTGCCTTATAATTTAACTGCTTTTATTTTTAATTTGCAACTTTTTTCTTCAAAATCTAATCATTAATTTAGTTTTCGAATTAACACAATATTGAAATGAAGAAAAATTTAACGCTGCTATTTTCAGCGTTTGTTTTATCTATGGCTGCGCACGCCCAAACGGCAGAGCAAATTGTAGATAATTACGAAACGAAGGCAATAGCTGGTAATGTTGAGTACAAATTTGCTCAAACAATTAATGACAACGCCACACAACGAGTTTACACGCAAAGAACTTATCAAGGTATTCCGATTTATAACAGTTACTCAACTTATATTATTAAGGAAAACCAAGTCATCTCTAAAACTTCATCAGAGAATTTTAATATTTCTTTAAATAATGCCAACATTTCTCCTGCTCTTAGTATGGACGATGCTTTGAACAAAGCCGCACAATTTGAAGGTTTAAAAATTTTATCTAATACCAACTCAACTCAAGAAGGAATTTATTTCTCTAATGAAGAGTCTGCTGAACTTGTTTATTACATTAATGAAGATAATCAAGCAATCTTAAGCTATACATTTAGTTATCAATTAGTAAAAGAAAACCAAAACGATATCATTCATGTTGTCATCAATGCAATGAATGGCGAAATTATCGAAAAACATAACAACACATTAAGTTGTGGATTTGACCATGGATCTTTTCATAATGAGAATTTAGCAACATTCAATAAAGCAGATTGGGATTGGTTATATAGTGACGTTAATAATGCAGCTGCTCCTCAATACAATGTTTACCAATTACCTTTAGAAGCTCCTAATCGTGGAGGAAGATCTTTTGCCAATTCCTCTGTTTTTAACGCTGTAGCTTCTCCTAACGGTTGGCACAATACAGCAGATTCAACAATAAAAACAAGAACAGAAGGTAATAACGTGCGAGCTGTAAGAGATCATAATTCTATTGGATATCAAACTTATAATTCTGCATACAACACAATCACATTAAAAGATACCGATTATGCTGACGGTGGAAATAATTTGAATTTCGATTTTCCAATGGATTTAACTGAACATCCTTACACAAATTGGGAAGCTGCAACTACAAACTTGTTCTATATGAACAATATGATGCATGATATTTTCTACAACTATGGATTCACAGAAGCTAACGGAAACTTTCAAAAAGAAAACTTTGACAAAGGTGGTACAGGAAATGATGATGTTGTTGCATTGGCACAAACAGGTTTGTCAATAGGAGCTATTAACAACGCTACATTTGCTACTCCGCCAGATGGTAGATCTCCAAGAATGGCGATGTATCTATGGAAAAAAACACCAGTACCACTTATTATCAATTCACCCGAAAATATTGCAGGTGGATATCAAGCAACTATCCCTACTTGGGGAGGAGCTTTGACTTCTACAGCTTTAACAAAAGACTTAACTTTACTTTTAAAAAGTGAAACCACTGGAACTCCATACGATGGATGTGGAACAATTACTAACACAGCAGAAGTAAATGATAAAATTGCTGTCATCTATCGTGGAGATTGTTCTTTTGAATCAAAAGTAAAAACCGCACAAAACGCAGGAGCAAAAGGAGCTATTATTGTAAATAATGTCGCTGGAATGATTAATATGTCAGGTAGTGATACCACAATTACAATTCCTGCAATTTCTATTAGCAAAGCAGACGGTGACGCTATTATAAAAGAATTAGAAAATAAAACGGTTGTGAATGCTTCGCTTGTAAAAGGTGAAGATTCTTATATTGACGGAAGTTTAGACAACGGTATTATCGCTCACGAATATGGACATGGAATTTCTAATCGATTAACAGGTCCTATTACAAATGCGAACTGTTTAAATAACCTTGAACAAATGGGAGAAGGTTGGTCTGATTTCTTTGGATTGATGATTACGCAATTACCAACAGATACAAGTACAACCAAAAGAGGTATTGGTACTTTTGCGACAAGTCAAAATCCTGATGGCGCTGGTATTCGTCCTACAGTCTATTCTACTGATAAAACTGTTAATCCTGCCAGATACGGTTTATTAAAAAGCTTTGGAAATGGTGACTCTCCTCATAATACAGGTTATGTTTGGGCATCTATGCTTTGGGATTTAAACTGGAAAATGGTAAACAAATATGGCTTCTCTCCAGATATGTATAACGGAAAAGCAGGTAACAACATGACTATACAGTTAGTAATGACAGGACTAAAACTACAACCTTGTGCTCCAGGTTTTGTTGATGGTCGCGATGCAATCTTAAAAGCAGATGAGCAATTATTTGAAGGTGCTAACAAGTGTGATATTTGGGAAGCATTCGCTAATCGTGGTTTAGGTTACAGCGCAAAACAAGGAAGTGCAAATAGTAGAATTGATGGTACAGAAGCTTTTGATATGCCTCCTGCAGATGTATTAGAATGTAAATTATCTACGTCTGATATCAAAGAATCTACATTCCAAATGTATCCTAACCCTGCTAAAGATATCGTTTATATTACAGATAAATCTATCAAAAATGATATCAAAGTTGATATTGTTGATATGACTGGAAAAGTTGTTTCAACTAAAACAGTGAAATTTGACGGTCAAAAAGGAAGTATTTCTACCGAAAATTTACCAAAAGGTATTTACATCTTAAAATTTGAAACAAGTAACGGAACAGTTACAAAAAAATTAATCAAAAACTAATTTTTAAGTTTCAAATTATATATAAATCCGAGAAATTTCACTTTCTCGGATTTTTTTATTCAATGATTTTTTTTGAATTAAATCGAATATTATTTTGTTTCAATATTTCTAAAAATTTAGCTTCTTGATTATTCTTAATTTGTTTTATTTTTTAAAATACATTGTAGTTTCTATGATTGTATTATCTTTTTTTTGTTTCTGTAAGACTTGAAAATAACAATTTTGATTTTGTTTAATATTTTTAGGATCAAAGAATAAATATTTACTTGTTGAACTAGAGTTTACTTTTTTGTCTATAAATACTGTATCATAAATTTTTATGATTTCTTTATTTGAAAAGTCATTAACTAATTTATCAGAACAAAGTATGCAAACGTAGGTTTCTAATTTTTCAAAGCTTGATAACATATATTTCGGAATATTTACAATGATAGAATCTTTCGTGTGTTTATAATAAAAACTGAAATCATTATTTATAACTCCTTTTTTTAAGTTTTCTGATTGTTTAAAAACTTTATATTGATTCTTATATATTTTTCCATTAATTCTAATATTTTGAGACATAACAACAGTTTCTAATTTATCATTTACATGATATAAATCTGAACTCCATCCAATTAAACTTCCTATTTCTTTATTTTTACCTAATAAACGAAGCGTGTCAATAGTTTTTAAAAGATGATTTTTAGTGAAACCATTTTCCAAGTAAGTTGAATCATCAATATATCTTCTTGTAAAATAGTCAAGAGAATCGTTTTTCTTTCTAAATGTTGAAGTTTCTAAAGTTTCTATTTGTGCTTTATTTTTACAATTAAAGAATAATAAAAAGAAGAAAATAAGGTATAAATATTTCAATGTCGTGTTTATTAAAATTAAATAAATCTACAAAATAATTCAATTATCTTTGCCGCAATTATTCGATAAAAATATGATTACAGTTAATGATATTGCCGTTCAATTCGGTTCTACAACGTTATTTAGTGGAGTTAGTTTTGTGATAAATGAAAATGACAAAATTGCCTTGATGGGCAAAAACGGAGCAGGTAAATCTACTTTACTAAAAATTGTTGCAGGTCTCAACAAGCCTTCTTTAGGGAATATTTCAGCGCCAAAAGATGCAATCATCGCTTATTTACCTCAACATTTGCTTACTGAAGACAATTGTACAGTTCGCGAAGAAACGTCAAAAGCGTTTGCTGAATATCTTTCGATGAAAAATGAAATTGATGAAATCAATGAGCAATTAACTGTAAGAACTGATTACGAAAGTGATGCGTACATGAAATTAATCGAGCGTATGACAGAAGTAAGCGAAAAATTTTATTCGATAGAAGAAGTAAATTACGAAGCCGAAGTAGAAAAAGTTTTGAAAGGAATGGGATTTTCGCAAGAAGACCTCGATCGATCAACTTCCGAGTTTTCTGGAGGATGGCGTATGCGAATTGAATTGGCTAAAATTCTTTTACGCAAACCAGATTTAATTTTATTGGATGAGCCAACAAACCACTTGGATATCGAATCGATTCAATGGTTAGAGGATTTCTTAAAAAATCAAGCCAAAGCTGTCATGGTTATTTCGCATGACCGCGCATTTGTTGACAATATTACCAATCGAACAATTGAAGTAACGATGGGCCGCATCTATGATTATAAAGCAAAATACACCGACTATTTGGTTCTGCGTCAAGATCGTAGAATTCATCAGCAAAAAGCGTATGATGAACAACAAAAATTTATTGCTGAAAATAAAGCATTTATCGAGCGCTTTCGTGGCACATTTTCTAAAACAGAACAAGTGCAATCGCGTGTTCGTATGTTAGAAAAATTAGATATAATTGAGATCGATGAATTGGATACTTCTGCTCTTAAATTGAAATTCCCACCCGCTGCACGTTCTGGTCAATATCCTGTTATTGTCGAAAATTTAGACAAATCCTACGGTGATCATATTGTCTTTAATGATGCGAATATGGTGATTGAACGTGGTCAAAAAGTTGCTTTGGTTGGAAAGAATGGAGAAGGAAAATCGACAATGATTAAAGCAATTATGGGCGAGATTGATTATAATGGAAAATTAGAAATTGGTCACAATGCTCAAATTGGATATTTTGCTCAAAACCAAGCTGCATTATTGGACGAAGATTTGACTATTTTCGAAACTGTTGATCGTATTGCCGAAGGTGATATCAGAACACAAATCAAAAGTATTTTGGGTGCATTTATGTTCAAAGGCGATGATATCGATAAAAAAGTAAAAGTTTTGTCAGGTGGAGAAAAAACACGTTTGGCGATGGTAAAATTATTATTAGAACCTTATAATGTGTTAATTTTAGATGAGCCAACAAATCACTTGGACATGAAAACAAAAGATATCATCAAAGATGCGTTGAGAGAGTTTGAAGGAACCGTAATTTTAGTTTCTCACGATCGTGATTTCTTAGATGGTTTAGCAGAAAAAGTGTTCGAATTTGGAAATAAACGCGTCAAAGAACATTTTGAAGATATTAAAGGCTTCTTGGCTACAAAAAAAATGGAAACATTGAATGAAATAGAAAAATAAACACTTTTCAAAATATGAATAAACAAAAACTATTTGCTGTATTATTCTTGATTATTTCAAGCTTTACTTACGCTCAAAAAAGGTATGTAGATGTAGAATTAGTGAAGATGAATAATGATACAATCCAATCAAAAATGATGGTAATTGTCAATCTATTTAATAAAAAACTTATTAACGATGCCAGTTTTTATAAAAAATCCATCTTAGTTGATGACAACAAGAAGAAAACAGCAAAAATTAAAGCAAAAGATATCAAATCTTTATCTTTCACTAACTTATATGATCGTAAAGTGACTTATGTAAACGATGGAAATCAATTGAAAGTTTTAGTTTATGATGGAAAAATAAAATGGTATCAAAGAATTTCTCAACATCCGATGGATGGCTCGATAAGCTACCATGATTATTTAGTTAATGAAAAAAATGAAGTTTTTCCTTTGGGCATGTTTAATCATCGTAAAAACCAACTTAATAAAGCGATTGCAGACCATCCTGAATTATTAAAGGAAATTGAAAATCAACGCATGGATGATATTGATTTATTGGATATTTTAACACGTTATAACAACTCAACACTATAACTTAAAGCCTCTTTATCAGAGGCTTTATTATTTAATAAAACTCTCCATCTACATAAAACCATTTGCCATTTTCTTGCACAAATGTAGAAAGCTCGTCATGCTCATAGATTTCCCCTTGTTTATCTTGATAATAAGCTCTAAAACGAACTTTATCGGCATTTGCAAAAACAATTTCTAACTTCAACCATTTATTTGATTTTGCCCAATCTTCGATATCACTAAAATCATTATTTTTTCGGGTAGATTCGTGCGTCGTATCAACCAAATATTTAGGCAAAACTTTTGAAAATGCTGAATAACGAGAACGCATCAATTCCTCTGGCGTTTTTGGAACTTCATTGTTTAAATGAAACGGTTCGCAACATTTTTTATATTCTTTTCCTGAACAACAAGGACAATTCATTTCTTCTAAATTTTATGCAAAGATACTGTTTACTTGTCTTTGTGGTAATGATAATGATCTTGAATCACAACTTGTATAAAATCAATATTTCCTAAACCATCACTTTTTACTTCCATGATTTCCTCTAATTTTCGAGTTAATTTTAGTAGAATATCATAATTATTATTCTCCAAAGCAGATGTAAAATTTTCTTTTACAATATTAATATCACGATCCGATAAACGATAAACCTCTGGAAAACGAATCTTATACGATTCTGAAACTTCGGCAAAAATGGTTTGAGACAAATCTAATTTCGGGTTCAAATCAATTAAACAAGTATTCGCCACAATATCGCCTAAACGTTGACCTTTTTTATTAACAATCATCGTAATTAATGCGATAAATCCACCAAATAAAAACAACTCAACTATACCAATCACCCAACGTAAAAAATAATCAAAATTATTCGCTCGGTTTCCATCTATCCGAATCACGCGAATTTTCATCAACCATTTTCCAATCGTTTGACCTTTCATCAAAATCTCTAAAATCAATGGATACAGCAAAAATATAAATCCATTCACACTATAAATCCCCATCAGAAACCATTCATCTCTGTTAGGTATAAAATCAGAAAAATAAGCCAATGCATACACCAATATGATACGAATAATCATATCGATAATATACGCCAGCAATCGTTTTCCGATAGGTGCAATATTGTAAGCGATTTGCACGTTTTGAGGTGTATTGACTAAAAGTTTATTCATATATTTGATTCACTAACAACTACTCTACAATGAGAGAAGCGCATTTTATTGATAAAAATAAGGCTAAATGGTCTGATATTGAACATAATTTAAAAAATAAAATTGAAGTTCATCCAGATGTTTTAGCAAAAAATTACATCGAAATTACAAATGATTTGGCGTTTGCTCAAACTTATTATCCAAAAAGTAAAACGAAGGATTATTTGAACGAATTAGCCTTGTTTGCACATCAATCAGTTTACAAAGATCAACGAACATCAAGCAATCAATTTGTACAATTTTTTAAAGAAGATGTCCCAAATGTGGTGTATAAAAACCATAAAATGTTGTTATATTCTTTCCTGATCTTTGCTTTAGCAGTTTTAATTGGAATTCTATCTTCACATTTTGATCCCGATTTTACACGCTTAATTTTAGGAAATCAATACGTGGACGAAACCTTAATGAACATCAAAAAAGGTGATCCGGCAGCAATTTATAAATCGGGAAGCCAAACGGGTTCTTCTTTAGCAATTACCATAAACAATATTCGTGTTGCATTTTTAGCTTTTACCTTAGGTTTATTTTTCAGTATTGGCTCAGGATATATTCTTTTTTCGAACGGAATTATGTTAGGCGCTTTTCATTATATGTTTTTCAAAGAAGGTGTTCTTGGTAAAGCGATGACAGCAATTTGGATGCATGGAACAATCGAAATTTCTGTGATTATTATCGCCGGAGCATGTGGACTTATGTTAGGAAATGGATTTATGTTTCCTAAAACGTTATCCCGAAAAAAATCGCTGATTATCAAAGCAAAAGAAGCTGTTATGATTCTTTTAAGTACAGTTCCAATGTTTATTCTTGCTGGTTTTATCGAAGGATTTATCACACGTTTATACGATGTTAATATTTTTATTAGCCTTGCTGTTATCCTGCTTTCTTTATGTCTAATTGTGTGGTATTACATCATTTTTCCTATTCAAAAAAATAGACAAAAAACGAAATTGTTTAATCAAATTTTGGAATCGAATGAAACAGTTTAAATTATTTTTGACAATTTCACTATTTTTCGTTCAACTTTTCATTTTCGCACAAGAAAAAACTGCAGAATTTAAAGCATTTAAAGAAAAATATACTGGAAAAGATTTTGATTATAATGATGTTCCAAAACCTGAAAAAGAATTTGAACCTGGATTTTTTACAAAATTATTCGAAAGAATCATACAATTTCTAACTTACTTACCTTGGGAAATAATTTTTTATTTCACAATTGGTTTATTCCTAATTTTCATAGCGTTCCGTGTTTACAAAAATGGTGGAATCATGAAAAAAAATGCTAAAAATTTATACGATGAATCTGATTTTGATCTTATAGAAGAGAATTTGGTTAATGTTAACCTTGATTCGTTAATCAACAAAGCAGAAAATGAAGAAAATTACGCTTTAGCAATTCGTTATTTACATTATCAAAACTTACAAAATTTAGATAAAAAAGGTTGGATTGAATGGAATCCTAAAAAAACCAATCAACAATTTATCAATCAAATTAAAGACGAAAAAGCTCAACGTACATTCAGTCAAAATACAAAAATTTTTAATCAAGTTTGGTTCGGAGAATTTCAATTAGATGCGAATAAATACACTGAATTCAAATCAATTTTTAATCAATTTAATCAATATTTAGCCTCATGAAGAAAAAATTAAGCATTCTATTTGGCGTTGTTTTATTGATTGGATTTATTGTTTTTTCAATGCAAAAACTTCGCTACGATTTACCTAAATCGTGGAAAGTAAATCTTGTTCAAAACAGTAAAGATCCTTACGGATTATATGTGATGCACGAAGAAATTGGTAATTTATCAAAAGGAAAAGTACATGATTTAGAAAAGCTATCTGAACTAAAAATCGACCCTAAAAAGGCAAAAGATTATGCAGTTGTTGTCATCGGCTCAGAAGTTTATTTCGATACTGTTGCAAAAAATCTATTAAGTAATATTGCCAGAAATGGTGGTATTGTATTCATCGCAGATTATTACGATAATTTTGGAGACGATACGAATGGTTTGGATGATGCAATCGTTTTTGACACTGTATATGCGGATTCTACTGTTATCGAAGAAGATTTACTATACAACAAAACGCAAATCATTAAAAATGGTTTTAAACTTAAAACGGACAAAACATTTAAAATAAAGAAGAAAAAAGAAGTTGATCATCATTATTTTAGTGAAATCACAACTGATTCTGAAGTTATTGGAACTATTACGTATGAAAATAAGACTTATCCAAATTACCTGAAAATAAAACCTGAATCTTATAAAGGTTTTTATTTATATCATGCTGAACCTCTTTACTTTTCGAATTATTATTTACTGAATGAAGATAATTATTTTTATGCAAAATCGGTTTTAGAACCCTTAAATGGAAAAACTATTTTTTGGTACAATACCTCAAAAACCTATGCAGGAAGTTCTTCGATGATGCGATTTATTATGGCAGAACCTGCACTAAAAGCAGCTTGGACAACTTTATTGATTTTACTTTTTCTCTTCCTTATTTTTAGAAGTAAACGCGAACAACGTATTATTCCAATCTACACAAAAGAAGAAAACCATACCGTGGAATTTGCCAAAACAATTTCTTCTTTGTACCAAGAAAATGGTGAAGTAAAAGATATTATTTCAAAGAAAATTGACTATTTTTTATATAAATTGAGAAAAACATTTTTAATTGATACAGATGATATTACCAATAAACAATTCATCGAACTTGTCGCACAAAAAGCAAATTTAAGTCAAGAGGAATGCCTTGAAAATTTTACAATTCTAAAAAATATTTCCCAGAAAAATCAACCGAATGAACACGACCTGAAAGTTGTGTATCAAATCATCGAAAACTATAAACAAAAAGCAAATATCTAATGAACTACGAAAATACTTATCAACCATTCGAAAATAGAATTGATTTTTCGGATGTACAACATAAAATGCAAGCTGTAAAAAATGAATTGAAAAAAGTAATCGTTGGACAAGACGATGTGATTGATCAATTGATTTTGTCTTTATTATCGAACGGACATTCATTGATAGAAGGTTTACCTGGAGTAGCCAAAACAATGATGGCAAAATTATTGGCAAAAACCATCGATTCTGGTTTTAGTAGAATTCAGTTTACACCAGATTTAATGCCTTCTGATGTGATTGGAACGTCTATCCTTAACTCAAAAATCAATGAATTTGAATTCAAACAAGGTCCTATTTTTTCGAATATTATCTTAATTGATGAAATCAACCGTTCTCCTGCAAAAACGCAAGCCGCTTTATTCGAATCGATGTCAGAAAGACAAGTCACTGTAGATGGGATAACTTACCCATTACAAGCACCTTTTTTAGTTTTTGCAACACAAAATCCCATCGAACAAGAAGGAACTTATCGATTACCTGAAGCGCAATTGGACCGTTTTATGTTCAAGATATATGTTAAATATCCTTCACTTGAAAGTGAAATTGAATTATTAAAAGAACAACAAGAACGCAAAAATATTGACAAAGAATCGTTAATTGAAAAAGTAATTACTGGCAATGAAATCATTGATTTTCAAGATCGAATAAAATCTGTTTTTGTACACCATGCATTGATTACCTACATTGCAACGATTGTTCATCAAACCAGAATCGATCAAACATTATACATGGGCGCTTCGCCTCGTGCTTCTATTGCCATTTTAGATGCTGCTAAATCAAATGCAGCAGTTAATGGGCGTGATTTTGTAATTCCAGAAGATATCAAACAAATTGCACATATAATTTTAGGGCATCGCGTTGTTATGGTTCCTGAGAAAGAAATGGAAGGTTTTACAACTGAACATATCATTCAGCAAATTATTGATCGTGTAGAAATTCCTCGTTAATGAAATTTTTCAAAAGCCTATTTCTTACCAATCGCTTCTTTTATGCGGGATTTTTTGTTGCATTTTGTTATGTGATTGCCTTTTTCTTATCTCCTATTTTCTTGGTGGCAAAAATGGTAACACTCTTATTTATAGTGAGCGTTATCCTTGAAATTTTTTTGGTTTTTCTTCCTAAAAATTCATTAGAAATTAGTCGAAAATATCCGGAACGATTTTCAAATGGAGATGAAAATGAATTAGAACTTTCAGTTACAAATAATTATCAATTTTCGTTAAATGTGAGAATTATTGAAGAATTTCCACTTCAGTTGCAATTGAGAGAATTCGAATTGAAAAAACGATTTAAAAGTGGTCAGAACACCAAATTTGATTTCAAAATTCGTCCAACAGAAAGAGGTTCGTATAAATTTGGAAGTACAAATGTCTTTATTTCTATTTTTGGTTTCATTGAGAAAAAGATAAAAGTTAACGAACTAATAGCGATCGCTTGTTATCCTTCCTATCTACAATTCAAACAATTTCAGTTGTATTCAACTGCTCAAGTTCAGAATCAATTTGGAATGAAAAAAATTCGAAAAATTGGAACCAATACAGAATTCGAAAACATTAAAAATTATACAACTGGTGACGAATACAGATTGATTAATTGGAAAGCTACTGCGAAAGCAAATCGGTTAATGGTCAACCAATTTCAAGAAGAAAAATCGCAACCTGTTTATTCGTTAATTGATTTGGGAAGAACGATGCGGATGCCTTTTGATGGTTTAAAATTGGTAGATTATTCGATTAATTCGAGTTTAGTCATCGCAAATATTTCACTCCAAAAAAATGAAAAAGCTGGGTTAATTACTTTCAACAAAAAAATTCAAGATCATGTCGTTGCAGATCGAAAAAATCATCAAATGCAATTGATTTTGGAAAAATTATACAATGTACAAACCGATTTTTTGGAAAGTGATTTTGGACAATTGTATGCTTACATTAAACGAAAGTTAACGCAACGTTCACTCCTATTTATTTACACCAATTTTGAAACAATTGACGCTTTAGAACGTCAATTACCTTATTTGAAATTGATTAAAAAATCGCATGTAGTCGTTTTGATTATGTTCAAAAATTCGGAATTAAAGAAATTAAATCATCAAAAAGCGAAAACAACAACAGATATTTATGATCAAACGATTGCAGAAAAATTTAATTACGACAAAGAATTAATCATCAACCGTCTGCATCAATTCGGAATTTTAACCATTTATTGCGAACCAAAAGAATTATCTATTAACCTTATCAATAAATACTTAGAAATTAAAGCGCGTGGATTATTTTAAAAAATGTTTTTTTAACTATGTTTTTAGAAAAATATGCACAATTCTTGCTAAAAGTTGATCAAAATAATCTTAACAACCATGAAAAAAATAATTCAGATCATTTGTTTATTTATAACAACAGGTCTTTTTGCGCAAACAAATTTTGTTGACAATAAAATTACTTCACCAAAACGTATTATTCTATTAGATGCAGGTCACGGTGGGACTGACACAGGCGTAAAACGAGAAGAATTTCAAGAAAAAGATATTGCCTTAAAAATTGCAACGGTAATACAAGAAAAAAATCCTTTCGAAAATATTGAGTTTGTTTTGCTACGCAAAGGTGACGAACAAATTATCAATACCAATCGAGCGAAATTAATTAACGAAATCAAACCAGATTTAGTTTTGTCTCTTCACGCAAATTATAATGTAAAAGATTCGAAAAAAGGAACTGAAATTCATCTTTCTCCATTGAATCCTACTTTCGAAGAATCTAAAATACTTGGCGAAAAAATAGGAAATAACATCAGCAGTTTAGGTTTCGAAAATCTTGGAATTGTAGAGTCTAATGCAAAAATACTACGTGATTCTCAAGTTCCTATTGTGATGATCGAAATTGGATATTTGACAAACATTGAAGATCGAAAACTATTGACAAACGAAGAAAATTATCCAAAAATCGCAGATAAAATTTTTGAAGCATTGAAGAATTAATATCTTAAAAAAGATGATATATCCAATTAGATTTTTGTTTCATAAATAATTGATTATCTTCAAAATAATTTAAAACACTATTCGATGAAAAAGAAAATCCATTTTTTTGCGATTGCAGGTTTGATCACAACTTCAGCTTTATTTGCACAAAATTCTAAAACTTTTGTAATTGATGCTGGTCATGGAGGACATGATATTGGATCAAAAAATAGCGTTATCACCGAAAGCGAATATTCGTTAGAATTGGCACAAAAAATTCAAAAATTAGCAAGAGAAAAAAATATCAAGGTGATTTTGACGAGAACTGAAAATGATTTTTTGGATTTGCAATCATGATGCCGAAACATTACAAAGCACTACTTATAAAAATCAATTAGCAGAAAAGATCGTTCAATATTTAGAAAATTACCAATCAATATAAAAAAAAGGACTTCAATTGAAGTCCTTTCTGTTTTATTTAAAAAAGTTTAATCACAATTTCCGTCTACATCACAAGAAGCACCATTTTGTGGTTGATCCAAATGATCTTTTTCGTAAGCTTGTGTCAAGGCAGATACAAAATACTCGACAGGTTGCGCTCCAGAAATCGCATATTTACGATCGATTACAAAAAACGGAACGCCAGAAACACCAATATTACGTGCATCCAAAACATCAGAAGCAACTTCAAAAACATTTGCATCAGAATTTAGCATTTCAAGAACTTCGGTTTTATTTAAACCAATTTCTTCAGCCAATTCAGCCAAAACTTCATAATCAGCAACATTTTTACCTTCAGTAAAATACGCTTTAAAAAGTCTTTCTTCTGCTTCCGAACCTTTTCCATTTGCTTGCGCAAAATGAATTAAACGATGAGCATCTCCTGTATTCACAACTTTAGAGTTTTGTTGTTGAAAGTCGATTCCTACAGGTTTTCCCATTTCAGCTAACTGATTATGCATCGCAGAAACTTGTTCTTGCGAAATTCCTTTTGCTTGAATTAAGTATTCATCAACAGATGTAATTTCAGTTTTAGATAAATCAGGATTTAACTGATAACTTTTCCATTCCACCTCAATTTTATCTTGATAAGGAATTTGGGTTAAAGCTTGTTCAAAATGTTTTTTTCCGATGTAACAGAACGGACACATAACATCCGACCAGATTTCAATTTTCATATGGAAATTTTTGGTGTAAAAGTTTGTAAAATTACGCTTTTTATTTAAATGGATTCGGTTATTTTTTAGTAAATTTCATCTTCAAAAATTATTAACAAAATCTTGAAAAATAATCGTGCTAAATCGAGTTTAAAATTTGTTTAAGAAAAGGTTTAAATTACCTTTGCAGTGAACCAAGATAAAATGAATTGTTTCATTTTTATTTCCAAAAACAAATAACGAACAAACATATGTCAACACACGTAGTAGTCGGTCTTCAATGGGGTGACGAGGGAAAAGGAAAAATTACAGATGTTCTTGCTGAAAAAGCAGATTATGTTGTACGCTACCAAGGTGGTAACAACGCTGGTCATACAGTATATGTAGGTGATGATAAATTTGTATTACACTTATTACCTTCTGGAGTTTTACAATGCAAAGGAAAATGTATTATTGCGAATGGTGTCGTAGTAGATCCTGCAGCTTTTTTCACTGAAATCGAAAAATTAGAAGCAAGAGGTTTATCTACAGATCATGTATTTATCTCAAGAAGAGCGCATATTATTATGCCTTATCATATTTTGTTAGATGAATATCGTGAAGAATTTGCCGGAAAAGATCAAATTGGTACAACAAAACGCGGAATTGGACCTTGTTATGAGGATAAAGTTGCTCGTGTTGGTATTCGTGCTATTGATTTATTAAATCCAGATATTTTAAAAGAAAAAATCAAAGAAAATTTAATTGTTAAAAATGCTTTATTCGAAAAATTATTCGAAAAAGAGCCTTTAGCTTTTGAAGAAATCTACGAAAAATACGTGGCTTACGGAGAGCGTTTAAAAGAACGTATTATTGATACTGAGTTAGAAATTAACCAAGCAATTGACGAAGGTAAAAACGTTTTATTCGAAGGTGCACAAGCCTTGATGTTAGACATCGATTTTGGTACATATCCTTTCGTTACATCATCTTCTCCAACAACTGGTGGAGTTTGTGTTGGTGCTGGAGTTCCTCCTACAAAACTAAAAAATTTGATCGGAGTTTCTAAAGCATATTGTACACGTGTTGGTAACGGACCTTTCCCAACAGAGTTGGACAACGAATTAGGAGAAAAAATCCGTCAAGTTGGTCACGAATTCGGAGCATCTACAGGTCGTTCACGTCGTACAGGATGGTTAGATTTAGTGGCGTTAAAACACGCTTGTATGATTAATGGAATTACACATTTAGTAATCACTAAATTAGATGTAATGTCTAATATTGATACCGTTAAAGTTTGTACAGGTTACAAAACTGAAGATGGAAAAATCATCGATTATTTCACTTCTTCTACAACTAAATTGGCTAATTACGAAGCTCAATACGACGAATTACCTGGATGGAAAGAAGATATTACAAACGTAAAAACTTTCGACGAATTACCGCAAACTGCGCAAGATTACATCCACTACATTGAGAAATACTTAGGAATCGAAGTTTATTTAGTTTCGGTTGGTCCAGAGCGCTCTCAAAACATTATTAGAACAACTTTATTTTAATATAATTTATAGTATAGCCTGACGTTACTGTTAGGCTATAACTTTATGAGATATTTTTATGAATGAAATTTTAGAACGATTAAAACAATTGAATTTAGGCATAGATTCTATCGTCCCGATTAAAGGTGGTGATATTAACGATGCCTTTCGATTAGAGTCGTTTGATAAAAAATATTTTTTAAAGGTTAATTCTGCTAATAACTTCCCACAACTTTTCAAAAAAGAAGCGCGAGCTTTAGAAGCCATCAAAAAAACAAAGACATTTTCAGTTCCGAAGGTGATCGATGTTGGTGAAGCTGGAAAAGATTTTCAATATTTAGTGTTAGAATGGATAGAATCCTCTACTCCAACTGTTGTTAATTGGGAAAACTTAGGAAGAAACTTAGCTAAACTTCATCAAAAAACAAACAAACAATTTGGTTGGACAGAAGACAATTATATCGCAATTGTGGTGCAGCCGAATAGTTTTACAACAACTTGGAGTGATTTTTACGCAAACAATCGAATCTTACCCATGATAAAATTGTTGCAAAACAAACAATTAATCACTTCAAAACAACTAAAATCAGCAGAAAACTTATGTAAACAATTGAATTCTATATTCCCCGAAGAAAAACCAGCGTTAATTCATGGTGATTTTTGGAACGGAAATATTTTAGCGAATTCAAACGATGAATTTACAATTATAGACCCTGCTATTTACTATGGACATCGCGAAATGGATATTGCTATAGCAAAACTTTTTGGTGGATTTGACGATGCTTTTTTCGATGCTTATCAAGAAAGTCATCCGCTCGAAGCCAATTACGAAGAACGTTTGCCTATTGCGCAATTATTTCCATTGTTGATTCACGCTTATCTTTTCGAAGGATATTATGTGAAAGACGTACAAACCATTTTGAAGAAATTTTAAAAACAAAACAAACACAATACAATGAACAAGTATCAAAATCCGTTAGAATCGAGATATTGTAGCGACGAAATGCTATACATCTTTTCTCCTGAGAAAAAATTTACAACATGGAGACAGCTTTGGATTGCTTTAGCAGAAATTGAAAAAGAACTTGGATTAGATATTACAGACGAACAAATTCAAGCGTTAAAAGACAATGCAACAAACATTGATTATGATGTTGCAGCAGCTTACGAAAAGAAATTTCGCCACGATGTAATGGCTCACGTACACGCTTACGGAGACGTTGCACCAAGCGCAAAAGCAATTATTCACTTAGGTGCAACTTCTGCTTTTGTTGGCGATAATACAGATTTGATTCAAATCCGTGATGGTTTTCAACACATCAAAGGACAATTAATCAATGTAATTGATGGTTTAGCAAAATTTGCGCGTCAATACAAAGATTTACCAACATTAGGATTTACACATTTTCAACCAGCACAATTAACAACAGTTGGTAAACGTGCAACACTTTGGTTACAATCTGTTTTATTAGACTTAGAAGAATTAGAATTCAGAATCGATACTTTACGTTTCCGCGGAGTAAAAGGAACAACTGGAACAGCGGCTTCTTTCAAAGAATTATTTGACGGAGATTACCAAAAAGTAAAAACATTAGACAAAAAATTATCTGAACGTTTCGGATTCAATAGTGTTTTTGCCGTTTCAGGACAAACCTACGATCGTAAAATTGATGCACAAGCATTAGAATTATTATCAAACATTGCACAATCTGCACATAAATTCACAAACGACTTACGTTTATTACAAAACTTAAAAGAAATTGAAGAACCTTTCGAGAAAAACCAAATTGGATCTTCTGCAATGGCATACAAACGCAACCCAATGCGTTCTGAGCGTATCGCTTCATTAGCGAAATACGTGATGTCTTTGGCAAGTTCTCCTGCAATGGTTGCCTCAACACAATGGTTCGAAAGAACATTAGACGATTCTGCAAACAAACGTTTAGCCGTTCCTCAAGCTTTCTTAGCGATTGATGCAATTTTAATCATTTGGAACAATATTTTAGATGGTTTAGTCGTTTATCCTAAAATCATCGAGAAGCATATTGCGGAAGAATTACCATTTATGGCAACCGAATATATCATTATGGAAGGGGTTAAAAATGGTGGAGACCGTCAAGAATTACACGAAATCATCCGTACGCATTCTATGGAAGCTGCAAGACAAGTGAAAATGGAAGGAAAATCAAACGATTTGATTGAGCGTATTATTGCTGATGATAACGTAAAAATTGATAAAGATAAATTAGTCGAATTATTAGATCCGAAGAACTTTACAGGATTTGCATCTGAACAGACAGAAGAATTCTTAAAAGATTTGGTTGATCCTATAATCGAAGAAAATAAAGCACTTTTGGGCGCTCATACAGACCTGAAAGTGTAAACACGCTTAAAACAACACATGAAACGAAAAATGCTTCCTATTTATTGGAAGCATTTTTTAGTTTAAACTTTTTGCTTTTCAAATATATAACCGCAAGTTAGCCCTTTCTTAGGCAAACTTGTCGTTATAATCTCTTTCGTCTTTAGATGAAAAATCTTAATATTTAACTCCTATCTTACGAAGAATAAAACCTAATAACCAAATTGGGCCAACCAACAAAAATTGTAAGTCTTTTGAGAAAACTTGGCTTCTTCCCTTCTATTTTGTGACCAACGAATTTCTGAATCCATGTAAAGTTAAAACTACCAAGTAAACTGTCCAAGATTTAATACCAAATTGAAGATTGCATTGTGAAATAAAAAACTCCATTATCAACATCACAAAAATCATGATAAAACCAACGACAAACGAAAGTCTGAAATAAAATTTTGAAACAATTATCAACGCAATAATTGAAGCTATACTTATATAACCAAAAGCTGGAATATAAAAATGCGGCGTTGGAATGTAGGAAATAAAGCCAAGAATCGTCCAAAAGATGAGTGGAACACAAATCCAATGAATCAATTTGTTTGTAGCATTTTGATGACTCTCACCATATTCACTAAAAAGTTGTTCTATTTTTCTCATTTTGGTTGATTTTGGTTGATTTTGGTTGATTTTGGTTGATAATTAAACTTTAAATCAGAAATTATAAATTTATCTTTACTCACTGTATTCAAAATTAGTATTTATCAAAATGATTATAAAAAATAAAAAAATCTATTACTTAATCAGTATTCTATTTGTAATTATTTCTTTTTTTTTATTAATTGTATCGAAAAAAAAGCAAACAACTATAATAGCACTTTTAACTCTATTCTTTTTTGGTGGTGGAGCTTTAGTAGTTTACATTCTAAACAATAATTTATATAGTGATAAAACTAAAAATATTGCAAGGATAATAGGCTATTTCATTTTCATTATTCTTTGCTATGCAATGCTACCATTTAACCATCTATTTAATGATTCAAGAAAATACACTCCACTATTAGGTTGGATAATTGGTATTATTGGAATCCCGTTTTTTTTGTTATAAAATTTTTGAATTAATCATAAAGTTCTAAGTTCAACAAATAAGTGCAACTCAAATTAAATCATTGGGGGCTAGCCCCCAATGATTAGCCAAGTGCTAAATTTGATTTGTGAAAAAAATATATAAACAACTCGACCAGGAACAAAGATACCAAATTGGAATACTTTTGACAGCAGGAAAAAGCAAAAAAGATATTGCTGATTTAATAGGCGTACATAAATCTACCATCACGCGTGAATTACAAAGAAATATTGGTAAGCGTGGTCTACACGCAGGTAGCTATATTCCTGATTTGGCGCAAGAAAAAACAAGTTTAAGGCACAAACAAAAAAACAAGGCAGTAAAATTCACAGAGTCGCTTAAAAATCAGGCAGCTAATTGGTTAAAGAATGAACAACTAAGTCCAGAATTGATTGCTGTAGAATGGAAGTGCATGGGCGTTCAGGGTGTTTCTCTAGAATGCATCTATCAATGGATATGGGACTGTAAAAAGAGTAATCGCAGAGCTGACGCGCCCTATAAAAATCTGTATAAATTTTTAAGACATGGCAGGCGCAGATTCAAAAGAGGCAACTATAAACAAACCCGAGGTATAATCAAAGACAGAGTATCCATTGAGAAACGTCCAAAAGTAGTTGAACAGCGAGAAAGATTGGGAGACATCGAAGTCGATTTAATGATGGGGAAAAACCACAAATCAGCTCTATTAGTGATGACAGACCGAGCAACTTTGGTAACCACCTTAGACAAATTGCAAGGAAAAGACGCTCAAAACATTCAAGAATTAATCAATAAAAGAATATCCAGAATAGGTAGCAGCTGGATCAAAACCATGACTTTTGACAACGGAAAAGAGTTTGCCGGACACAAACAAATAGCCGAAAAACACCATATCAAAACCTATTTCACCCGACCCTACACCTCGCAAGATAAAGGAACTGTTGAGAACAGAATAGGCTTGATAAGAAGATTTTTACCAAAGAAAACAGACCTGAATTTAGTAAGTAACCTAAGAATCAAACAAATAGAAAAATTAATTAACAATAGAAGAGTAAGAAAGTTTGGCTATATTAGCCCTATCGAAAAACTAAAATCTACTTGGCCAGTTGCACTTATAACTTGAACATGGCAGTTAATAAATGAGAACTACAGAAAATAGAATCTTTATTTCCAACAAAATAGAATGACTAGATAAAACATTGTAATCTTCCCTTAACTAGCTACATTCAAAACTAATGATTTCCACTGATTATTACTACAATTATCTTGCTGAAATGTTGGAAATTCACTTGTATTCGGTTTATTTATTTTTCCATATTTCAACAAAAACTCGTGCGGAGTAAGGTATCCGAGGCTTGCGTGCGGTCTCTTATTGTTATACATCCACATCCAAGCTTGAGAGAATATGTTGAATTGCTTGATTGTTGAAAACATAAAACAATCCAAAACTTCTTGTCTAAATGTACGATTAAAACGTTCGATCAAACTATTTTGCGTCGGTTGACCAGGCTGAATATAATTCAATTCAATAGACTGATTATGACACCAATCTTTTAGAGCGTTTGCAATAAATTCTGGTCCATTATCGACTCTTATTCTCTCTGGTTTTCCTCTCCATTGAATTAAATTCTCAAACTCTCTTACTACTCGTCCTGAAGGTAAACTTGTATCAACGGCGATGGCTAAAATTTCTCGGTTAAAATCATCCAAAATATTCAATGAACGCACTTTTTTACCATTCTGCAAAGCATCCTGCTTAAAATCAATGCTCCACGTAATGTTATGATTAATCGGGCGCAAAAGTGGCTCTTTTACCCGTGCTGATAATCATTTCTTGCGTTTATTTCTCAAATTTAAACGCATCATTTTGTAAACACGATAAACGCGTTTATGGTTCCAAGTAAAGCCTAAATTTCGTAAACGATAATACATTATCCAAAAGCCCCAAGTTTGATGCTCGTTGGATAGAGCTATCAATTGAAAACATATTTTATAATCTTCATTTTTACAGACTTTTTGATAATAAAAAACGGACGTTCTTAAACTAAATAGACGACAACCCCTGCGAGAACTTAGTTAATATTTTGCTTTTGAATACAACACCAATTCTCGTTTTTCACAAGGCGTTATAGCTTTTTTTTGATAACATCTTTTAAAACTACGTTTTCTAAAGTAAGCTCTGCTACAATTTTTTATATTGAGACAATTGCTTCTCTAGTTCCTTTAATTGAGCTAATTGATGGGCTTCCATTTATAAAAAGTGGGTTGACTTATTCCATGTTCATGACAAATTTCATTGACTGTTTTGCCCTAATTTTGTTCAGATAAAATCTTTACGATCTGAACTTCTGTAAAATTGCTTTGTTTCATAATTATCCCTAAGTTAATAAACTATATTTTTAAACGTTCCGTTTTTTAGGGAAGATTACAAATAAGGTAAAGATTTGAAGGGTTTTCCATGTAAATTTTTATACCTCAATTGGTAAAAAGGGTTTGTTTCTAAAGCTTCAAAAACATTTGCTAACTCAGCTTCAAAAGACTTTACAGCAGAAATAGAAAACTCGGAATAATAAGCAAAAGCTTGGTCGATATCCTATACAGCTTCAGGAGAAATGCGAATATTATAATTCATATTTTTTTCGCAATTCTTTCATAACATCTTTTGCATACAAAAAATTCTCCTTAGGTTCTTCTAAGCGTTGATCTAATATCTTTTCTTGTTCTTTTGTTAATTCAAAATTTTTTTCTTGATTATTTTTGAAAGTTAAAAAATCAATATAATTTTAACCTCTTCCAAAAAATAATCAGGAAGTTTTTTTAGTTTAGAATTGACATGTTTTAAACTTGTATCGTTCATAATGTATATAATTAATAAAAAATATAAACTGTAAGCACTTTATTTACTACTAATTTACAATTAAGTTAGTGAATTAACTAATTCATTCAAAAAAAAATAAAAACGTAACGATCTTAAAATACATTTGAACGTGTATTTATTTTGTATTTTTACAACGTCAGACTTAACTCTTGGTTACTGAGTTTATCGAAGTAAAGTTTGACATTATAAAATATAAAACAAATGAAATTTGCATACTTACACGGCTACCAAGGATATGTAACAGATGAAAAAAGAGCATATTTAGACTCATTAGGCGATTGCTTTGCACCATCTATTGATTATGATAATGCAACAACTTTAGTGCAAGATTTAATTGCTCAATTCAAAAAAGAACCGATCGAATTTATTGCAGGTACAAGTCTGGGCGGAATGTTAAGTTATTATTTGGGACTGGTATTAAATATTCCTGTATTAATGTTCAATCCTGCTGTAATTGCTATAGAAAGACTTCAACCTTTTTTGCCTGAACAATTACTAAAAGCTATTCCTATAAAACAAAACTTAATTTTTACCGGTTTACAAGATGATGTCATCGAACCAAAATTTCAGATTGAATTTGTCGAAAATTTACAAAAACTAAACGGAAATATCGAACAAATTTTTGCTGCAAATATGACACATCTAATTACATTAGAAGAATTTGAAAAAGCTTTTGAAACGTTTTTAGAATCGAAGAAATAATTCATGACAATATTTCTTTTACTCTTTCAGTTTTTTTTATAATCATTATTTTAGGATTATCTTTTTTGATTAGAATAACGATGATGATTATTGGGTTTTGGAAAAATCCAATGAATAAAAAACAATTATTAAAAGGATTTTATTTATTATTCCATTAAACCTTCTTTGCTTTAAGAAGTTACTGACGGAAATATTGTAGGTACTTATAAAGTTTCTAAATCTTCTACGATTGATGTGAGTGATTTAGAAAAGATAAGATTAAGGCTTGATTCTAAAGGGAATTTCTATTTGAATGATAGAATTCCAAAAGTTAATATTTGTCAAAAGGGAAAATTTGAGTTTTCTCCAGAAATAGAAGAAATAAACGCAATGTCTTTTAGTTGTGGAGATACAATAAGTGTACAAGGAATAAAACGAAATTTCACCAATTTTGAAATTGAATTTATGATTGGAGATCCCGATAGTAATGAAACGATCTATTTTTAAAAAATAAATTAGAAAAGCCACTCTTGGAGTGGCTTTTAAATTTTGTATTGATATTTAACTTCTTACAATCCCAACATATTCGGACCTTGTTTAAATATGACATCCACTGGAATATTTTTTGTTTTCAAAACATCTAAATCTTGTTGTAAATCGCTATGAATTGTTCCTTTGTCAGCATATAATTTTTTAACACCATTGTAGTCACCATTTCCTTGCAACGTCAAAATCAATTCTGATAAGCCATTCATCGCTTGTTCCATTTTTACAACATTTACTTTGTAACGACCTCTCTCCGTTTTCACGAAAGCGCCATTTTCTGCAAAATAATTAAATGCAATCATATTTGCTTGTCCATGAGCAGAGCTTGCACCAAAACGAACAGAACGTAAAATTCCTGCCAAAAACGTCACAAAATAATCTTCTTGAGTTCCTGTCAATTCTCCTTTTTTCAACAATTGATTCACCATATACAAGCCAAGAATATCTGCTTTTCCTTCTTCTAAAGCCGAATTCGCTTCTTTTAATGCATCTCGAACACTACCTTTTCCGTTCACTGTGTTTTTAATTCCTAATCCGTGTGCAACTTCATGAAACATTACATTTGAGAAAAACGCATCAAATTTTATATTTTTTTGTTGACTCTCATCAATTAAAGCGGTAGATATTGGAACTAAAATATTATCGAACTTCGCTTTCATCGCATTCTTCAATTGCAAACGACGTGTTCCTTTTTCTAATTGCACACGTTCGTCATTTGGTAAGTTAATCGCGATTGTTTTTCCTGCTGCATTACAATCTCCAGCATAATACACCACATCATACGCATTAAGATCGGAATCTGTTCCAGGAACTTCTTTCTTATAACTTGCAGAAACAGGTAGATTGCGTTGTAATTCTGGTAGGTATTGAACAAATTTTGCCAATTTTTTTGACCATTCAATATCTTTCACCAATATATAAGCGGAATAAGACGTTTTATAACCAAACAATTGATCTTCATAATTTTCGATTGGTCCAACAACCATATCAATGTTGGCATTTTTCATGTCCATCCAAGCCAAATCACTTGCATAAAAATCATCTGTCATCAATGCGGCAGCACGTAATTTTAAATATTTTTTTAATCCTGCATCCTCTGCTAATTCTGAAGCTTGCGTTAAATATTCAGCTGCTTTAGATAACTGATTTTTAAAATTTTCGTGGTACGGTATCGTATACAATTTACCTTCTCTATTTCGACGAACAATTGTATAGGGCGATTTACCATCTTTCAAATTAGCCTGTTCAAATTCCTCTTTCGTCATATCAATAGGATAAAACATTGCACCTGCAGGTTTTGCTCCAATTCCATTGACAAAAGGTGTTTCGTTATTCAACCTATCCCAAGGGCCATAGTTTATTTTTGCATATTCTTTAGCTTCTCCTTTGGTTTCGTCCATTAAATCTATTTTAGCACCGTATGCTTGTTGCCAAAATAAATCGTCCATAATATCAGCTGTTTTAAACATCAAGCGTAAAATTTCTTTTTCGTTTTTTGTTAAATGCGATATATCTGTAGTTAATGGGAAACTTGCATATGTTTGATAGGCATATTCTTTTGTCATTTCTGTTGAAGTTTGAGTGGATTCTTTGACTGCTTTTTGAGTTGAACAAGAACTCAAAATTCCTGTAAAAGCAATCAATCCTAAAAATATTGATGATTTTTTCATTTCAAATGTTTTGGTAAAATTAAGAAGAATTTAATATGGTTTTTCAAAGAAAGGCTAAGTTTGAAAAATTCTATATAATAAAAAAATCTCAACTTCCAACGAAATTGAGATTTATAAGGGTGGATGATGGGTCTCGAACCCACGACCTCCGGAACCACAATCCGGCGCTCTAACCAACTGAGCTACAACCACCATTTGGTACGAATTTTATTTTAAAACTAAATTCTAAAGTTTTTTGGGTGGATGATGGGTCTCGAACCCACGACCTCCGGAACCACAATCCGGCGCTCTAACCAACTGAGCTACAACCACCATTTGGTACGAATTTTATTTTAAAACTAAATTCTAAAGTTTTTTGGGTGGATGATGGGTCTCGAACCCACGACCTCCGGAACCACAATCCGGCGCTCTAACCAACTGAGCTACAACCACCATTTGCCTTGTGAAATTATTGTTATTTAATTCCTCAATTGGACTGCAAATATAGCCTATTAATCGGTACTTGCAAATAATTTTCGCAAAAAAATAAAGGTTTTTTTAACCTTTATTTCTAAATTAAAGAATCTAAATTATTTACGCCAATATAACTTCTCGAAATAAAACCTTCTCCTGCCTCAGTTCCTATTAATCTTCCCAAATCATATGCACGATATCGGATAGAATCTGTAAAATTTTTGGATGAAATTGGCGTTTGTGGTTCGCTCGAATTTGGATCAAAGAATTGTGTTTTATAAGCCATACATGCTTCTACTTTCGTATCTATAAAACCTGAAATATCCACTACAAAATGAGGCTCTAATGGCAACCATTGAATATAATGAAAGTGTTTCTTAGGACGCCAAGCTGCTAAACCATTCTCTATCTTTGGCAATCCTGATAAAAAAATAGCGGTATTCACTAAATCTGATCCTTTTCCATGATCTGGATGTCTATCATGCGGTGCATTACTCAAAATAATATCAGGTTGATATTTACGAATAACATCTACAATTTTCAATTGATTCTCTTTGTCATTCAAGAAAAAACCATCTGCAATCCCAAGGTTTTCTCTTACAACCACACCCAAAATATCTTTGGCATCATTTGCTTCTTCACGACGAGTTTCATCAGTACCACGAGTCCCTAATTCTCCTTTCGTTAAATCGAGAATTCCGACTGTTTTACCGTTTCTAATTTCTTTTGCTAGTGTTCCACCACATCCCAATTCTACATCATCAGGATGTGCTCCAATTGCAAGAATATCTAACTTCATTTACTATTTATTTAACCAATCTATTATTTGTTTGTCATCCGGTTTTACTTTTGATGAATAAGCAGTTTCTAACGTTCCATCTTCATTAATCAAAAATTTTGTAAAATTCCATTTCACTTCATGGTCAGATTTACCATTCAATGATTTTTTTGTTAAGAATTTGAAAATTTCATTTTGATTTTTTCCAATGACATCACTTTTCGACATCAAAGGAAATGTAACGCCATAATTTAATTTACAAAAATTAGCTATTTCTTCGTTATTATCAAATTCCTGTCCACCAAAATTATCTGATGGAAATCCTACAACAACCAAACCTTGATCTTTGTATTCTTGGTACAATTTTTCTAATGCATCATATTGAGGTGTATAACCACATTTTGAAGCTGTGTTCAAAATCAAGATTTTTTTACCTTTTAAATCAGCAAAATTAAAATCTTCATCATTGATATCCTTAAATGTATAATCGTAAATTTTATTCATTTTTTGTGGTGTTTTTGTGGTTTGTTGAATGGATTGTTTTTTAGAAACTGATTTCTTTGTTTCTTGCGCATTACAAGCTATAAACAATCCTAAAAATCCGATGAATAAGTATTTCATTGTGTATTATTTTTAACAAATTTAAAAAAAATCGACAGAAGTCTAAGTTAAAGATTTTTAAAATGTTTTATTAATTTATAATATAATATTCACTTTCTGTACTGATTAATAAAAAATCTTTATTTGCTTTATGAATATTTCATTTTTTTAAACAAAAATTAAAATATTTATATATGTCATAAGATTTACACTACCTTTAATACTTAATTAAATAAAAAAGCTTTTTACTGAAGAAGAGTTCTAAATTTAGTTAGACAGATTAAATGACAAGTAAAATAATTGGTGTAGGTAACTACATTCCCTCCGAAACAATCACAAATTTATTTTTTGCTCAACATAACTTTCTTGATGAAAAAGGAGTTGCATTAAAACAAAATAATACCATCATTGCAGAAAAATTAAAATCTATAACAGGTATAGAAGAAAGACGGTATGCCAACAATAATCAAGTTACATCAGATTTAGGTTTCATTGCCGCTAAACAGGCGATAGAAAACTCGGGAATAGATCCAGAAACATTAGATTATATCATTTTTGCACACAATTTTGGAGATGTAATTTCAGGTACAATTCAATCAGATTCAGTTCCAAGCTTAGCTTCACGAGTTAAACATCAATTGCAAATCAAAAATAATTATTGCGTTGCTTATGATGTACTTTTTGGTTGCCCAGGATGGCTAGAAGGTATGATACAGGCGAATGCCTTTATTAAAGCTGGAATTGCAAAAAGATGTTTGGTTATTGGCGCAGAAACCTTATCAAGGGTTGTTGATATCCATGATAGAGACAGCATGATTTATGCAGATGGTGCTGGTGCTGCAATATTGGAAATAAATAATCATGATGACGAAGGTTTAAAATCACATCTTTCAGCTTCATTCACTTTAACTGAAAAAGATTATCTATTTTTTGGAAAATCTTATAACACAGAAACTTGTCCAGATGTCAAGTATATAAAAATGATTGGACGAAAGATATATGAGTTTGCTTTATCGAATGTTCCTGACGCGATGAAAAAATGTTTTGATGAAAGTGGATATACGATTTCACAATTAAATAAAATCATTATTCATCAAGCAAATGAAAAAATGGATGAAGCTATTGTAAAGAGATTTTTTGATTTGTATGAACAACCTGTTCCTGAGAATATAATGCCTATGGTTATTGATAAATTAGGAAATAGTAGTGTTGCCACAATTCCTATCTTATTAAAAATGATTCTGAATGGTGAATTATCTTCACATCAAATAAACAAAGGCGATATTGTTCTATTTGCATCTGTTGGTGCAGGGATGAATGTAAATGCAATTGTTTATAAATTTTAATGAACTTGTTCCATAAAAAAATAAAAGCTCGTCCTCGGACGAGCTTTGTATTTATGGATAATATTTTTTTCTAAACGGTTAAATCTTCCCCGATTTCTAATAAAATCAATTGAATATGACGTGAAAAGAATATTGATTTAGCTTCAGCTTTATCAATTTTTATTGGAGGAAATGTATCATAATGATAACCTAAAACTTTAGTTGCTTGAACATATTCTGCCGCAATTGAAGCGCTTTTAGCACCCATTGTAAAATTATCCCCTATTGGTAAAATAGCTAAATCTAATTGACCAATTGTATCGGGAATCAGTTTCATTTCATACGTCAAAGCGGTGTCTCCTGCGATGTAAATACGCTTTCCTTCACTCTCGATAATATAACCATTTGGATCACCACCGTACGTTCCATCTGCGAAAGAACTCGAATGAAAAGCAATAGTAGATTGAATTGATCCAAAATCAAAATTAAATTTCCCACCTGTATTCATTCCGTGCGAATTCAAACCTTTTGCTGCATAATAACCAGCGATTTCAGCATTCGAAATAATTAACGCTCCTGTTCGTTTTGCCAATTCTTCTACATCATACACATGATCTTGATGTGCATGTGTTAAAACGATATAGTCAGCTTTTAAACTTTCGAAATCGATATGTTTAGCTAATTCATTTGGAGTAATAAACGGATCAACAACAATGTGTTTACCATTTGCTTCGATAGCCAAAGAAGCATGACCTAAGTATTGAATTTTCATTGTATATTATTTTGTGATTAACGCGTTAAAGTATCGATAAAGTCAAATCCAATTAAGCTATATCCCAATAAAACAGCAAAGAATAAAGCTAACATTGCGACTTGTTTCAAGAACGGATCATAATCTTTTGGATCTTTTACAGCAAAAATTTGACGACGAATAGCATTTGCAAAGAAGATTAAAATTAGGAATACTAATCCTGATAACTTTCCTGATTTTGCTGGAATCATCGTTACATAAAGGGCACTCAAAACAAAAGGAATTGTCATTAAAGCCATTTGATAATACTTACTATTCTGAAATCCAAGCTTTGATGCAATAGTGATTTTATTATTTTTGACATCATTTTTGACATCGCGCATATTATTCAAATTCAACACTGCTACACTCCAACATCCCATTGATGCAGCTGGTAACAAAATTTGCCATTGAAATACTTTTGAATATAAAAATTCACCTCCAACGACAGCTAAAATTCCAAAGAATAAAAAGACAAAAATATCTCCTAAACCAATATATCCATAAGGTTTTTTTCCCATTGTATAAGCCATTGCTGCAAAAATAGAAGCTACCCCTAATCCAAGAAATATATAAATATACTTCATGTCATGAGGATAAAAAGACACATACAATAATGTAGCAACGCAAATCAAAGAAATGACAACCATGATACCTATGGCAGTTTTCATTTGTTTTTGAGTAATCAAACCAGAAGCAACTGCACGTTGCTCTCCTACTCTATTTGCATCTGTTCCTTTTACAGCATCACCATAATCGTTGGCAAAATTTGACAATATTTGGAAAGCTAAAGTTGTTAAAAGTGATAAGAAAAATATATCATTTCGGAAGATTCCTTCTGATTTTGCAATAAATCCAGCTAACAATAATCCACTCAACGAAAGTGGTAAAGTGCGAAGCCTTGCGGCTAATATCCATTTTTTCATACCGAACAAAGATAATGAAGATTTTACTTTTTTTATCATCGAAAATTGAACTAATATTGCATAGATAATTTCTATTTCATCTACTAAAATGCCTCGTAAAAAAATAAAACAACAACCTTTTTACAAGAAGATAAAACCTTCGACCTATTTTATTGCGTTTGTTATTTTGTGTGTACTTTATTTTACGTATCGTTACCGCCATGGAATTCATTATTACTTTACAATTGTAGAAAAATCATTGAAAGGTGAAAAAATTACTGATGAAAAAGTAACGAAATATGACATCAGAAATATTGAGGTAATGGACAAATATTATCTCAAAACGTTTGGCGTGGATGTGTCCCAATATCAAGGTGAAATTGATTGGACGAAAATGCATACTATCTACA
Organism: Empedobacter stercoris; assembly: GCF_025244765.1. Classification (NCBI taxonomy): domain Bacteria; kingdom Pseudomonadati; phylum Bacteroidota; class Flavobacteriia; order Flavobacteriales; family Weeksellaceae; genus Empedobacter; species Empedobacter stercoris. The sequence goes on from NZ_CP104209.1 coordinate 916,421, forward strand.
AATTGTACCCCATTAATTTTGCTTTTATCCGATCTACTATGGGAACATCGTCTGTTGATATTAGGTTTGAGGAAAATTGGAAAGAAGCAAAAGAAAATAATATTTTGCGAGGTGCTTATCATTTTTATCGACCTGATGAGAATTCGACTTTACAAGCTCAAAATTTTATCAATATAGTAAAATTAAAAAAAGGTGATTTACCTCCAGTTCTCGACATCGAAACCTTGCCAAAAACGCAATCGATGGAACGTTTGGTAGAAGGAATCAAGAATTGGTGCAAAATTGTGGAAGAGCATTACGATATCAAACCTATAATATATACCTCTGACAAATATTTTGAAGATTATTTACAAAATCATTTGGATGGCCACATCATTTGGATTGCCAATTACAATTTTTGGGTACAGGAAATGAAAGGTCATTGGAATTTTTGGCAGTTTACGGAAAAAGCAACTATAGAAGGTGTTAAACGATATAAAGTAGATGTCAATATCTATAACGGAACAATTGATGATTTGGAAGGTTTGACACTTTAAAAAATTAATGAATCAATTTTACAGCTCCTTTTCCATCATAAATCAATGTATCTTTTCTTATCATTAAAATAGTATTTTCTTCGATTATAGGGTAAAAATAACAATACTCACAATCTTTATCAGGTATCATTATACTGTCTGAGTATGATTTATTTTTATGAATCTCTACTATTATATAATCAGATAAATCACTTGGATTATTATCTAATATATCTACATGAGTACTTTTAAAAGTCTTTAAATCTTTATATCTATCTATAAAATCTAAGATGTAAAAATCTTTATAAATATTATTAATAGGATTACCTCCTTCATAACATAAATAATTATGTTTAGGCTTTAAAAAGCGAATTGATTCTTTTTCGGAGTTATTTTTAATTGTAAAGTGTATCATATTATTTTCTACTTTATCAACCCTTATTTTAATTTCTTCCTTAGTACAACTCAACAAACTAAATCCTAAAATTAAAAAGTAAATACTATATTTCATTGATAGCTAATTTACTTAAAGTAAATAAAAAAGCTCATCAAATTAGACTGCACCCAAAAGTTTGGACAGATTAAAAATTAATAATTATAAAAATGAGTTCGATATTGTATCGGGCTCATTTTATTTAAGTTCGATTTTATTCTATCGTTATTGTAATAGTAAATGTATTGTTTTATTTCTTTTTTTAGCTCTTCAATAGAATTAAATTTTTGTAAATAAAATAGTTCCGATTTCAGTATTCCGAAGAAATTCTCGATAATAGCATTATCTAAGCAATTTCCTTTTCTACTCATACTTTGTATGATTCCTTTTTCATTTAATAAAGCCTGATATTGTTTCATTTGATATTGCCATCCTTGATCTGAATGTAATATCAAATCTTTAGTGTCTTTCGTTATTTTAAATGCCTTTTTAAGCATTTGAGTTACTTGATTAAAAACAGGTCGTTCGCTTAACTCATAGCTGATAATTTCTTGATTGTACAGATCCATTATTGGTGATAAATATAGTTTTTTATCTTTTACTTTAAACTCGGTAACATCTGTTACCCATTTTTGGTTGGGTTTATCAGCCTTAAATGCTCTTTGCAAGATGTTTGGTGCAATCTTTCCTTGTTCTCCTTTGTAAGATTTGTATTTTTTTCTTCGAATCAAACTCTTTAATCCTAAGCTATTCATCAGTTTAAGAACAGTTTTATGATTGATGATAGTTCCTGATTTTCTTAATTCATCGGTAATTCGTCGATAGCCATATCGCCCTTTATGCTGATGATAAATGGATTTTATCTTAAGTTTTAATTCCTCGTATTTATCTGTTTTACTACGTGAAATATGATAGTAAAAGCTGCTTCTAGCCATATGTGTACAATCTAAAAGTAAATTTAGATGAAATTCTGGCCTTAATTCATTTATGGCTTGCGTCCAAGTTTCTTTTGTTTTTCTTCCTCGGCTTGAATTAAGGCATTGAACTTTTTTAAGAGTGCAACTTCACAACGTAAACGTTCAATCTCCAACAATAGTTCTTCTTCTCTTGTTAACGGTTGTTTCGATTTTTCAGGTCCACCCTTAGATGTGCTCATAGTCTTGGGACGGCCTTTTGGTTTGGGTTTTAATCCGTCTATTCCAAAGGTAGCAAAATCTTTTTGCCATTTTATAATAACCGATTCACTTGGAATATTAAATTTCAAGCGTGCTTCACGCAAACTAAGAAACTGTTTGGTTATAGACTTAATAACTTTCAACTTAAATTCAACGCTATACGTTTGGTTTTTCTTAGGTTCTAAACCTAAAGCTCCTTGATTATGATAATCAGTAATCCACTTACGCAATAAACTTCCTGAAATACCTTCTTGATGTGATATAGAATGAACTGAATGATGTTTTTTTAAAACTTCTTTGACACATCGCAACTTGTATGTTACATCATATTTTACTTTTCTTGCCATAAAAAATGCCCCCAAAAGTGTCTAACTTTTTGGGGGCAGTGTAAATTGATGAGCTTTTTGTTATTTTGTTAAATCTACTTTTCCATTTTTGTAATAAAACTTGGTTGGAGAAAAATCATGATTATAAATAATTTTATCTTCTTTATCATACAATTTCATATTTACTAATATAAAATTATTAAACGATAAATGTCTATAGTTTATATCGTCAAAAATCCCCAAACGGATAAAAGGATTCTGTTTTTTATCGTATTTATAGAAAGAAAGTACATTACGTGCATTCGAATGATCAGTAGAATCAGCTTTATTAATTTGTCTAATCTCGATACTATCCAAGTTCGTTAAATGAGGGTAATTTGAATTTCTGTTCCAATAATATTTCTGAATTTCTAAAATTTTCCCTTTTTCTATTTTGACTGAATCCAAAACAGAATCTCCTTCAATTGCAGAATATACATATTTAGTATTTATTTTATCTTTAGTAGAAGTTAATTTCTGAATTATCTTCTCTTTAAAATAATTTTTAACTTGATAAGTTCCCTTTTCTATAATTACTCCACCTTCAGAAATCTCATATAAAGAATCATTGGTATATTTCACTTTTTGAGAACTCATGATATAATGAAAAGATTTAATATTTTTTTCTATTGGTCTTTTTTGATCATCATATTTAATTTGAATACTATCAAAATTATAATCTGGTAAAGATTCATTTACAAAATATCTATTCGAAAAAAAACCTTTCGGAAACAAATTATCATTCGATTCTACCAAATATTCTTCTTCTTGAATATCCTCATCACAAGAAATTATAAACAAACTACAAAAAGCAATTAATAAATATCTAAACATTTTTCATACAGTTTATTGCAAAAATAAACTTATTTATTTAAAATACCCCTTGTTGTGTAATAATATTTCAAACTAAAAATAATTCTATTTCAACTTAACATTTCTAATTGGCTTAATAAATAAAGAGATTAAAATGACGGTTAAAATTGTCATCGATCCTCCAAAAATAATGGCAGGAACAATCCCTAAAAATGTAGCTGCAATTCCACTTTCCAAAGCACCTAATTCGTTAGAAGAACTCACAAAAATTGAATTGACAGATGATACACGACCTTTTAAATTTTCGGGTGTTTTGATTTGTAAAATACTTTGACGAATGACCATTGAAATAGCATCAAATGCACCACCAAAAAGCAGAACAACAAAGCATAAATACAAATTTCGACTGAAACCAAAACCTATAATACAAACTCCAAACATCGCAACTGCAACTAATAATTTTGGACCTACATTCCCTTTTAATAAACTTGGAATTATTGACAAAAAAAACATCATGATTAACGATCCGATTCCATGGGCTGAACGTAAAAACCCAAAAGCTTCTGGTCCTAATTTTAATACTTTTTCAACAAAAGCTGGTAACAACGATTCTGCTCCACCAAAGAAAACAGCAAACATATCTAAGCTCAAAACGGCTAATATAATTGGTGTACCCCAAATAAATCTCAATCCCTGTTTGATTCGTATCAATGGTGATTCTGTTGATTCAGATTCGGAAGTTTCAGCTGGTTTTTTAGCAATCATTAAAATCATCATCATCGAAATACACATAATAGCAAATGCCGTTATTAAAGCTGCCTCAATACCAAATTTGGCTAAAATAACTCCACCAGCTAATGGTCCTAAAACTGAACCAATCATAAAAGCAGAAGAAGAAATTGGAATTGCTTTCGTATAATTTTCTTTGCGAACAACTAATGCTAATAGTGCAAATAACGCTGGTCCGCTAAATGCTCTTGTCAACCCCAAAATAAAAAAAGCAAAATAACAAACGCCTAAATAAATTGGAATTCCGATTGCTTCTCTTACTGAAGGAAAATTAACAATCATCAAGACAAAAGAAGCTGTCATAAAACAACTTATACTCCGTATCAAAATCATTCGCTTATCTAATTTATCCACCAATTGTCCTGCATAAAATGCGGTAAAAAGAATGGGCAAAAACTCAGCTAAACCTATTAATCCAAGAAAAATTGCTTTCTGTGTGACTTGAAAAATTTCGTAAGCAACCGATGTGCTTTGTATAAATAATGCGAAGATTAAGGAAAATCTTAAAAATATAAATGGAACAAATTCTTTATTTTTCCAAATAGGTGGAATTTTCTCCTCTGATGTCATTTTACGAATTGAATTTTAAACCTTAAATGTACATTGATTTTAAGAAAAAATAAATTGATTTTGGAAAATTAATTTGTTCCAATATTAAACCAAACTTCCATTAATTCTATTCAAAAATTACTAAAAGTTTATTGTTAAATTATAAATTAATTTAAAAAAGCGATACTTAAAGTATCGCTCTCATAAATATGGTGTAAAATTAAATTAACGAAATTTAGAAAAATCTCGTTTACGTTTTTCTAAGAACGCATTTCTACCCTCTACAGCTTCTTCTGTTCCGTAAGCAAAACGAGTTGTTTCACCAGCAAATATTTGTTGACCAACCAATCCATCATCCACTAAATTGAACGCGTATTTCAACATTTTGATTGCTGTAGGAGATTTTGTTAAAATTTCTTGTGCCCAATCAAAAGCTACTTGTTCTAATTCATCATGAGGAACAACCAAGTTCACCATTCCCATCTCATAAGCCTCTTGAGCAGAGTAATTCAATCCTAAAAAGAAAATCTCTCGCGCACGTTTTTGACCAACTTGTTTTGCCAAATAAGCCGAACCATAACCTCCATCAAAAGACGCAACATCGGCATCTGTCTGTTTGAAAATCGCATGCTCCTTAGAAGCTAATGTCATGTCGCAAACAACGTGTAAAGAATGTCCTCCACCAACTGCCCAACCGTTAACCACAGCTACTACAACTTTAGTTGAAAAACGAATCAAACGTTGAACTTCTAAAATATTCAAACGACCAACACCATCTTGTCCTTCGTAGCCTTTTGCTCCACGAACGCGTTGATCTCCTCCCGAACAAAAAGCCCAACCACCGTCTTTTGCAGATGGTCCTTCTCCTGTTAACAGAATTACACCAACTTCTCGATCTTCTTCTGCTAATTGAAAAGCGTCTAACAATTCGAAAACTGTTTTTGGACGAAACGCATTACGAACTTCAGGACGATTAAAAGCAATACGCATTACACCATCACATTTCTTAAACGTGATATCTTCATATTCTTTTACCGTTTGCCAATTTATTGTTGCCATTATATTTTGTATTTTATTTTAATTTTTAACTTTTCGAAAATAAGACTTTTCTTACAATTTAGACTCTTTTAGTAAAACTATTGATTAAGATAATTTATGTTGAATAAATTAATAACTCACCTATTGTTTTGGATTTCAATTCTGTCTCATGCCATTCCTTTTCAGGTACAGAATCTGGCATAATTCCACCTCCGACATACAAATTCACTTTATTCGAATAGATTTTTGCACAACGAAGATTCACAAAATATTCAGATGCTATTTTATTTTGATACCCCATAAAACCTGCATAAAAAGAGCGATCATATCCTTCATTTTTTAAGATAAAATCTTTCGATAAATCTTTTGGCATTCCACCAACAGCAGGCGTTGGATGCAAGGCTTTCAATAAATCGTAAAGCTTTGTTTTATCGTTTAATTGAGCTGAAATATACGATTTCAAATGTTCAAAAAAACCAGCATTTACCGAAAACGGACCATCCACATCAATATAAGCAGTATAAGGTTTTAAAGTTGAAGCAATATAATCGGTAACAACTTGTTGTTCATGGTATTCTTTTTCCGTCCAATCATCTTCTTTCGCCTTTGTACCTGCCAAAGAAACTGTTTCGATGAATTGATTATTTTCTTTCAATAAGAGCTCTGGAGACGCACCAATCCAACATCCTTCTTTAACATCATAACGCAAATATAGATAGGCATTTGGATAATGTTGGTGTAAGTTTTTGAATGTTTCGGCTAAATTAACTGCTGTTTTTGCAAGTGAATTGATTCGACTAATTACAATTTTTTTTGTTGCCGACTCACTGTGTAACTCTTGAACAGTTTTTTGAATTAAATTAATGTAATTTTCGTACGAAATCGCTTCATTTTGATCAGATTCTGGTAAAGAAAGTTCAAAATTTGGTAATTGATCAATTGGTATTACTTGAACCTCATCATCATTAAATTCAATTAATTTTGAATTATCGAAGCTATTGCAAATAAATTGATTATCTGTTACAATAGCTTTATTCTCCCATAACTCGACTTGTGTCGTATTTGGTTTTCTGAAAAGTATAAACGGTTTTTGATTCTGAATTAATCTTTCAAGTTTCTCTTGAAATTTTTTAAACATGTTTTTTTGAAATAATGGCGTTAGTTAAATGAGTATAACAAATTAATTTATCGTTTTCATCTTTGATTTCAATCTTAATCAAATGCGATGTACGACCTCTTTTTACGACTGTTGCATGTCCAAAAATTGTCCCCTCTTTCTTTGGTCGAAGATGATTTGCATCAACATGTTGCCCTACAGCAACGTAATCATCAGATGCTAAAATTATATTGGATAAGGTACTTCCTAAAGTTTCAGCTAAAACAATTGATGCGCCACCATGCAATAATCCAAAAGGTTGATGAACTTTCGGTGTAACAGGCATTTTTCCAGCTAAAAAATCTTCTCCAACTGCTGTAAATTCAATATCTAATGTTTCAAGTAATGTGTTTTTTGACATAGCTTGAAATTTTCTTAAACTATCTTGTTCATTCATCATCTAATGTATTTTTGGATTATAAAGTTCGGGATGTTTTGCTGTTACATCTTTGTAAAAATCTTGAATTTCATCCATCACATCATTCAAAGATTTATTTTCTGTTTCTACAATTTTTGAAATTCCAGCTCGCTTTTTCTTAAAGTCACAATATGCTAAAACAATCGGAACATCAGCTTTCTGCGCAATATAAAAGAAACCATTTTTCCACTTTTCTGCACGTGAACGCGTTCCTTCTGGCGTATTGATTAAGTATAATTTATCTGCTTTTTTTAAAATATCTGATGCAAAATCAACCATATTATGTCGTTGTGAACGATCGATTCCGATTCCTCCCATTTGTTTGATAAAATAACCATACCAAGGCTTTGTCCAAGCATCTTTGATAAACATTTTCATTGGAATTCCCATTTGCCAAAAAGCTAAAATCGTATAGTAAAAATCCCAATTAGAAGTATGTGGCGCACAAACCAAAACGCATTTATCTACCTTTGATAAATCCAGATGATTGTCTAATTTCCAACCTCCTAACGAATACAATAATTTACCTAAAATTTTTTTCATAAATATGGTACATTAAACCTATACAAACATACAAAACTCAAAACGGATATTTGTAAATGTGACGAAAATAAAAAGAGACATTTCGTTTGAAATGTCTCTTTTTTGTATAGTATAAATTAAAATTCTTCTTTGGTCTATGCAAAGAAATCAACGATTATTTGAATGATTTCTGTAATTAATGTTAATAGAATCTGTATCATCTTTGTAGTTTATTTCTTGGTTTGATTTTTCTTTTTTGTTTTCGGTTCTTGGTAAATTTAATCCTACAGATCCTTCATTACTTTCAACACGAATACCATTTTTATCGATTCTAACTTTTGCCGAATCGTTTCCGTCATTTACATGTATGTTTACATCTCCTTCGAAGTTATCATCTTCAGAATCTGTATCCTTTTGACAATTCAAACATACGATTTTTTTTCCATTAAATGCAAAATAATTATTATTTACATCGTTAAAATAATCGGTATCGTATTGTCCAGATCTGATATTTACCGAATTTGATTTTCTGACAAATAATACTTTATTTTTCGGTACATAAATTTTAATATCAACTGTTTGTTCTCTGAATTTACCGTTTTTTGGAATTTTAACAAATTTATCTAAATTCAATTTGTTTCCTTCTAATTGATAATTGTATTTAATTGATTCTAAATTACGTTTTGCTTCCTCTTTACTTCCTCCTTTCGATGAATAGCGAATTTCTAAATGTACATTATTGTCACTGCTCTCTTCGATGTCAAAAGTTTTGTAAATTGGAATAACTAAATTACCTTCTTCATCAATTAATTGCTCTAAATCATTGAAACCACTGTATCTATAATTCCCTTCTTCTCTATTCGTAAATTCTATTTGAAGCGTGTCTGAAGGAATATTTAGTACTTTATCTTCAGTCATTTCAACAGAATTTCTGAATTTACTTGCGGTACTTACCGAAATTCCGATGATAGCAAATAAGGCAACGAACCAAAGAGCGATTGATCCAAAAATAACGGCTTTGCTCACTGTTACACGATTCCAAAAACATTTTACGCCTAAAATTGTCAATAAAACACCTGGAATTACCATTAAGATTCCACCAAAAATCTTTGCAGCCATGCTCATCCATTCTTCCTCAACTATGTAGCCAAATAATTCTGTAGGCATTTCTGTCCACGTTGTGAAAAAGAAGAAGAATCCAGCAACAATAAGTCCAATTCCCGAGCTCAGTATAATAAATCCAATAAACCAAAGTAATAGTCGACCAAAAACACCAAAGACTCCACCTAATTTATTACTTAATTCTTTACCTCCGCTAACAACCGTTTCACTGGCTTGTTCTACGTTTTTTTTTAAGGTATCTATGTTTGCTGGTTGTCCATACATTTGCAATTTTTCTGATGTAGTTTTTGCTTTTGGAACAAAAATTAATAAGATAAAATAACAAAAAACAACCAACCAAAACGAAACACCAAGAGTTGCAACTCCTAACACAAGTAAAACCAACCAAATTGCTCGTACAAACCAAGGATCTACGCCCATATAATGTGCCAAACCAGCAGATAATCCTGTTACAATTGTATCATCTGGGTCACGGTACAAACGTTTTGCTCCTGTTTGTTGTCCTCCATACGATTGGTTATTTGATGATGAAGTGTAAGAAGAATTTGTTGATGACGTCGTTTCACCCTCTTCATCCTCTACTTTATATTGATCTGGATGCCCCATCGTTGCAATCACAAAATTAATATCATCCTCGTTCACGACTTCTCTAAATTTTAATCGTTCGCGAAACAATTCAGCAATACGGATTTCTACATCTTCAATAATATCTTCAATACCTTCTGTTCCTCTCAACGAAGTTTTTACATCCTGTAAATAGGTTTTTAATTTATTATAGGCGATTTCGTCTAACACGAAAGAAAATCCTCCTATACTTATTGATACTGTCTTATCCATTTTTGTGCGTTTCTGTGGTTACTTTATTCACGGCTTCGATTAACTGATCCCAAGTAGCAGCTAATTCTTTTAAAAATTCTTCACCTAACTCTGTAAGTGCATAATATTTGCGAGGTGGTCCTGAGGTTGATTCTTCCCAACGATATTGTAAAAGGTCATCATTTTTTAATCTTGTTAAAAGCGGATATAATGTTCCTTCAACAACAATCATCTCTGCTTTTTTCAATTCGTCTATGATATCAGATGCATAAGCATCACCTTTTTTAATAATGCTGAGAATACAATATTCCAGTACACCTTTTCGCATCTGAACTTTTGTTTTCTCTATATTCATAAGAACGGCTTGTTTTATTTTGTTATACAAATATATATAAAAGTTTTAGTATTATGCAAAACAAAGTACTGAATTATTTTTAGTATTATATATAAAAACTACAACAATCGGTCTATTTATCAAGGATTGATATAAAAATATTTTTTTTAAGTTTTTTTACATTCTTTTCTAATTAATTTTTTTAGAATAAAAATTTAAATGTTTTTATTCTATTCAATAAAAACCTCTATCACTTTATTTGCAATTAAAAATCACATTTCAACTTGCTTAACTTTCCTTATCTTTGCAAAAATTCGAGCTCACACAATGAAAAAAATAATAGGAAGCATAATGCTTTTAGGTGCTTTTTTAGCTTCAGAAAGTGCTTTAGCTTGGGGATTAACAGGTCACCGAGTAGTTTCTCAAATCGCAGAACAACATATTAGCAAGAAAACTCGTAAAGAAATTACTAAAATCATTGGCCCTCAAAAGTTAGCGTATTGGGCGAACTGGCCAGATTTTATTAAATCTGATACTACTTGGAAACATGCAGATTCTTATCACTATGTCAACATTCCTGGAAATTTAAATCGTCAACAATTTGATGTTGCTTTAGAGCAAACGTCGGATGAAAATATGTACAAAAAAGGGTTGTTTTTAATCAACGAATTAAAAAACAATCAAAATCTTACGATTGAGGAAAAACAACATAATTTATACTTTTTAATTCACATTCTTGGGGATGCGCATCAACCACTTCATGTGGGGCGTCCAGATGATTTGGGAGGAAATCGAATCAAAGTAGAATGGTTCCGTGATAAAGTAAATATCCACACGGTTTGGGATTCTAAATTAGTTGATTACGAAAACTATTCGTACACAGAATATTCAAATTTGTTAGATATTGCTTCAAAAGAGCGTCAAATTCAAATGAAAGAAGGCACTTATGCAGACTGGATTTATGGTTCTTACATTCTTGCAAACAATATTTACGCAGGTGTAAAAATGGACGATAAATTAGGATACCGTTACCATTTTGATAACAAATTTATCATAGAAGATCAATTATTAAAAGGAGGAATTCGTTTAGCAAAAGTTTTGGATGATATATTTAAATAAAATAGATTTTTAAATTATTCTAAAATAAATTCAAATCCTGAAAAGTCAATTTTTCAGGATTTTTTATGCACTAAATCTAATTTTCAGACTTTTTGACAGTGATATTTTTCAAAAACAAGTCATTTTGTCTTATTAAATCATTTTGCATATAATTTGAAAAGTATTTAGCATGAATAATGAAATCAAAAATTTAAACATACAAAACATGAATACAGTTAGAAAAAACAGAACAAATTATTTCCCTTTTGGATTTGATAATGCGATGCTTCCAAAATTTGAAACATACGTAAATTCGAACAATCAATTTCCGGCAGTCAACATCAAAGAAAACGAAGATAGTTTTGAGATTTTATTAGCTGCGCCAGGTCTTACAAAAGAAGATTTTGCAATTGAGGTAGATGAAAATGTTTTGACTATTTCTTCAGAAATCAATCAAACAAAAGAAGTAAAGGAAGAAAAATTTTCGAGAAGAGAATTTAATTTCACCAACTTTAAAAGAGCATTTACTTTACCAGAAACGGTTAATGAAGATAAAATTGAAGCTTCTTATGTGAACGGAATTTTAAAATTAGTTTTACCTAAAAAAGAAGAAGCATTGCCAAAAGAAAAACGTAGTATACAAATTTCATAGTATAAATTTAATTTTAGTTAGTTAATTCATCAATCCTCAATTTTTCGAAGTTGGGGATTTTTTTTCGGAATGATAAATTAATAAAAAACAATATTATATTTTCAAAAAAACATAAATAAAGTAAAGACATCTTCTGAAGTCTTTTTTTATTTAACAAAATATTATATTTTAGACCTAATTTGTAAAATTTATCACACGAAATCAGATTAATTATGAAATTGATTAACACATTAACTTACTCTGCATTAGTTTTATCTTCTGTTGCAGTACATGCACAAGCGCAAGAAAAATTGGATCCAACAGTACAAAGCTTTGTAACAGAAATCCAAAATAATTCGCAATTGAAAAAAATTTCGCATGAATTATTAGACGGAATTGGACCTCGATTAGTTGGAACACCACAAATGGATCAAGCCGGAGATTGGGCAATTAAAACCTTAAAATCATGGGGAGTTGAAGCTCGTCGCGAAGATTACGGAACATGGAAAGCTTGGGAACGTGGTTTAACTCACGTTGATATGACTTATCCGAGAGCAAAATCAATCGAAGCAACTCAATTAGCATGGTCACCAGCAACTAAAAAAGCTGTAACTGCTGAAGTTATTGCGATGCCAGTTTTCAAAACGAAAGCGGAATTTGACGCTTGGTTACCAAGTGTAAAAGGTAAAATTGTTTTAATGTCTCAAAACCAATCGTATGGACGTTCTGACTATCAATACAAAGAATTTGGGTCTGAAGCATTATACAAAAAAGTAACTGAAAATAGAAAAGCTGAAGCTGAAGCTTGGAGTAATTCTATTAAAGTAACAGGTTTTAACAACAATACACTTCCAGAAGTTCTGGAGAAAAATGGAGCTGCTGCAGTTGCCATTTCATATTGGACTGGAATTATGGGTGCAAACAGAATTTTTGGTGCAAAAACGAAAACGATTCCAATGTTAGATATTTCGAATGAAGATTATGGAATGCTATATCGTTTAGCTGAAAATGGAACTGCTCCAAAATTAACTGTTAATGCGCAATCTAAACATAATGGAGTTGCAAAAACATTTAATATTGTAGGAGAAATAAAAGGTAAAGAAAAACCAAACGAATATATTATTTTATCGGCTCACTTTGATTCTTGGGATGGTGCACAAGGTGCGACTGATAATGGAACAGGAACAATCGCGATGATGGAAGCTATTCGTACAATTAAAAAATTATATCCAAATAACAAACGTACCATTTTAGTTTGTTTATGGGGAAGTGAAGAACAAGGATTGAACGGTTCTCGTGCTTTCGTAGAAGATCATCCAGAAATTGTAAAAAATACACAAGCTGTGTTCAACTTAGATAATGGGACTGGGCGAGTAGTTAACATCAATGGTTCAGGTTTCGAAAAATCTTACGAATATATGACGCGTTGGTTAGCTGCGACACCTTCTTTTGTTCGTAATGAAATTAAAACAGATTTTCCTGGTTCTCCAAGTGGAGGTGGATCAGATCATGCTTCATTTGTTGCTGCAGGCGTACCAGGATTTATGTTAAGTTCTCTTAATTGGGGTTATGGTACATATACTTGGCACACAAACAAGGATACTTATGACAAAATTGTTTTCGAAGAAATTCAGAATAATGCAATATTAGCTGCTACATTAACAATGATGGCGGACAAGGAAAATGAATTAGTTAATCGTGATCGTCGTGTTTTACCTGTTGGTAGAGATGGAAAGCAACAAGAATGGCCAGAGGTTAAAAGCCCTGCAAGAAATTCTGATGCTTATATGAAATAAGATTTTCTTAAACATATTAAATCCACTCCAATGAGTGGATTTTTTTTTGAATTAACTATTTTCTCTATAATCAATAAATGTGATTGGCTTTCGACTTTCTGGTTTAAAAATGACTGTTTGCAAAGTTTCAAAATTTTCAAATTTAATCGAGGGAGTTACACGCATTTTTGCTCTAAAACGATCTTTTATTTTGGCTAAAAAATCATCCGTTTCATCTATCGAAACTAATCGAATCAAAATTTCATCTGTTCCTAACTCATTCGAATAAATTTCTATTAAATGTAGTTTTATTTCATCAAAATGCGACAATACATCCTGTAAAGCAGGTGGATACAACGTTGTTCCCTTGTACTTTATCATGTGTTGTTTTCTTCCTTCAACTGGACCTAATCGATAGGTATGGCTTCCGCATTTACATTTTTCGGAATGTTTTCGTACTAAATCTCCCGTTTTGAAACGCAACAAAGGCATTCCTTCAACACCCAAAGTAGTAATCGTTAATTCACCTAATTCACCATTTTCAACTTCATTATTTTCTTCATCTAAAATCTCTGTAATAATCAAATCTGGTTGATGATGACCTCCTACTCCTATTTCACATTCCGTAAAAGCGGTACTCATTTCTGTCGAAGCATACGTTGAAAAGAGCTGAATATTCCATTTCGAAGTAATTTTTTGCGCTAACAAAGACGGTTTCAAATCCCTATCTCGCAAAGCTTCGCCTATACACAAAACTGCTTTTACAGAAGATGTATTGAAATCGATGTTATTTTTTTCAGCATAATCAATCATTTTCAACAAAAAAGAAGGAACTGCCACCAAAAATTTCGGTTGATATTTTAGAATAGAATCCCATTGCAATTGAGGAACCCCCGCTCCTACACGAACAACACCTGCTCCTAACTTTCGCAAACCAAGAAAATAAGCCAATCCAGCCATAAAACGACGATCAATTGTCGTCATCATTTGTACAACATCACCTTTTTGAACGCCAATTCGTTGAAAGGAATTCAATTCATTATCAGCCAATCGTTCCAAATCTTGGTTCGTTAATCCAAACGTTACAGGATCGCCTAAAGTTCCGGAAGTCGTCGAATAATCTATAATTTCAGGTAACGGAACACACAAAAAGTCAAAATTTCGTTGTTGTAAATCATTTTTGGTTGTTACGGGAATCAATTTTAGATCTTCCGTTGATTTGATTCTTTTCCAATCAATCTTATTTTGTTCAAATAAATCTTGATAAAACTTAGAATGCTTTGCTAAATAGGCAATTTGATCTTGTAATTTTTGATTTTGAAACGCTTTTATTTCTTCTACCGAAAGCTTTTCTATTGATTTTTGTTGGCTATTTTGCGTGTGCATTTTGATAGCTTTTTCTCTGTTATTAATCGATCCGGAATCGTAGTGATTTCCTTTGTTAATGCTAATTTATAATAATTACTCGCTTGTTGATAGTCTTTTTGTTGAAAAAAATAATCACCAACTTGCGCATACACTTTCCAAAAATTTGGATTATTCTGAATGTAACGATTTAAATAATCATTATCTATTTCTTTTTTATCTTTAATCAATTGCGCAATTAACTTCTGTTGAACGCGATACGCTTCGTAATCTTGGTACGCTTTTGTCGTTAAAAATTGATCTTTTTCAATTTCTAAACTATCCACATTTAATTTAAAATTTGAAATTGAATCATTAAAAATTTTATTCAAATCATAAGCTGTAAATTCACCCAATTGATATGGATTTGACGAAACCCAAACCAATCGTTTATCTGGCTGAAAAACAACTGCATGATGCGCTAATAACTGATTCAACGCTTTTTCATTTCCAAAACCAATTTTACTGTTTTTTAACCCATTTGTATCTCGTAATAAATCAACCATTTTTTGAGGATTTAACTGATTTTGAATGGTTAACTGTTCATCAATTTTTTCGAAACGATAAACGGAATGACTTTCTGTTTTTTGCTTATTATTTCGTTTATCATCTTGATATTCTATACTCTGAAAATGATTTGTACACGCCAAATAAGGTTGATTTTGTACTTCATAAACACCAAATTTTTTAGGCGAAATTTCAATCAAAACTGCCCGATGATCTTTACTACTTCCAATCATTAAACTTTCGGACACAAACACTTTTTTGTTCTTCGCAATCTCGATCGCTTCATCAATAGTAGATGCGTACTGCAATATTTCTAATGCAACAAGAGAAATTGGAGTTTTTGCTTTCAGCGGAATCGAAGATTTTCCTGCATTAATCGTCACTGTCAAACCTTCTAAATTCATTCCAGACGACACACCTATCATTCCACCCCAAGTAACCGACATATATGGAAAGCCAGATGTAGGTCGAATAAACGACACTATTTTATTTTTAGCAAAATCGTCGTTTGCATAAAAATCGAAATTTCGACCGATTAATAATCCTCCATCTTCCGATTTATTGTCCCAAACTGCTAAAGAAGAACATCCAACCAGCATCAAATCGTGCATAGCATGCCCTATATCATGTGCGCCATGCAAAAAAAGATTTCGATTGTATTTATCCATCAACGAATCATATCGATTTGAAGAAAATTCGGAAAGACCATAAATCTGTGCTTTATATTCGTTTTTGATATATTGATGTAAATCTCGGTTATAGTATTTTAGAACTTTAAACAAAAATTTTCGACGCTTTTCGGAAGGAATAAAATCGGTAATCAGATTCATAAATGATTCTTCTTGAAATGCATATAATTCCTTTGTTAAAACCCCTGTTTTCTGACCTATTTCTAATGCATCACCAGAAACATATAACTCCCAATTTTGAGACTTATTCTTTTTTAAGAAATTATTTTCTATATAAAATAAAGAATCATTTACTTCGTTACGAATATAATTTTGAGAATGATAAGCAGATAAATCAGGACGGTCAGCCATACTTTTTTGGATGCCACAAGAAGAAAGTGTAAACAGAATAAAAGTTAAAATGTAGAAGTATTTACTCATAAGCTTTTTGATTGATTTCCCGATGAACTTTATTCATTAAATATTCGGATCCAAGAATTTCGCAACACGTCAGAAAAGCACCAATTGTAACGCCTAAAACACCATGAACTCGTACATTTTGACCTGTAAAATAAATATTTTTCACTTTTGATCTCGGTGATATAAATGTTTTCATCGGATGATGACTATCTTTCAAAAAACCATACATATTACCTTTTTCTGATCCAATAAAATCTCGATAGGAAAGCGGTGTCGATGTATGAATCGCTAAAATCTTTTCGCGAATATCAGGAAATTTGTTTTCTAATTTTTTAATAATCAGTTCTGTTTTATACCGTTTAAATGCTTCATAATCTTCTCCTCTATTTCCATAATTATCATTGGTATCAACATTATATGTTTCTTCCCATTGTTGCACTTCATCAAACGTCATATAGGTCATAACCGTCATACTTTCCGAATATGCTTCATTTTTTTGATCTAAACTAAATGTTGCAATATAAGTATTCGGCCAATTGTCAATTGACTTTTCATAACTGTCCCATACATCGTTTATCGAATTAAAATGATAGATATTATGGTTGATATATGGAAAACTTTTAGGCTTAAAAACGAAATAAACAGAAAACACGGAAGGTGTGACTTCTAAACTTTTAACACGTTTAGAAAATGGTTTTCCAAACTTGCGTTCTCCCAACATATCGATCGTTTTCTTGATATCTATATTCGAAATGAATAAATCTCCATAAAAACGCTTTCCTTCCTTCGTTTCACAAGCTATTACCTCTTCATTTTCATCTTGAACAAAGGCTTGTATTTCTTGGTATTTATAAATTTCTCCTCCATACTTTTTCAACTCCTTAATCAAAAGAGTTGAAATTTGGCTTCCACCATTTACACAACGCCAAGCCGAATGTATATAAGAGTTAACAGAAAGCGCATGAATGTATAAAGGTGTCTTTTTTGCTTGTCCCACATATAAAAAATTATTCCCCACTAAAACGGCTTTCAATCGCTCGTTTGTAAACACAGAATCAATGTAATCTTTGGCATTAATTGCCAAGAAATCTTCATCGTCAGCAAACGCAGCAGTGGCTAAATTATACATCGGAAAAGCAGCACAAATCTCTTCTAACTTTCTACTGTATTCGATTAAATTTTCGCGTTCTTCTGGAAAAAAGACAGACAATTGATCGACAAAATTTTGATAAGTTTGTGCTATTGGATAGACGTTTTTATCATCATCAAAAGAAATCATATCAAAACCATCTTTGTTCAATTGCTTCAACTTTAGCTTGTCGGCTATATTTAGATATTTGAAATAATTATATAAGTTTTCACCTTTGGCTAAACCTCCAATATAATGAACACCCGTATCAAAAATTGTTTTATTCCGAACAAAAGTTTGCAAATTTCCACCAAACTGATTATTCTTTTCAAGCACCACCACTTTCTTTCCTTCCTTTGCCAAAATAAGAGCAGAAACAAGTCCACCCAAACCGCTTCCTATCACGACAATATCGTAATGAGGTTTCGATTTATTTTGTGTAAACGATGTATTCATTTGTTTCTGTTTGTTGAATAAATTCAGTAAATAATGATTGATTGATGTTTCTATTTTTTAGAACAACAATTTTATTAAATTGATTGATTGTTTCTTGGTTAATTTCTTCAATTTCTGTCGAAATCAAAAGAGTTGTATATTCTTCATTAACGCTGAAGTTTGGTGAATATTCTAATGAGCGGATTTTTGTAATGTAATTTGTCGCAGCAATTGATCTTTTATCTTCACTTTTTATAAACGAAATAATTTTACGACTTGCTTGCTGCATTAACAATAAGAAATCAATCTGTCCATAGTCATTAGCAAAATGAACGATTTTTTCGTTCGAACCAAATACATCATTCAATTGATGATAAACCGATTTATACTGTTTAAAATCTTGTTTTACTGCATGTACAACTTCAAATTCTTTATACAAAAAACTTAAAAACAATTTTTGTTTCCAGTAATTTTCATCTTCATATCTATTTCGAATTTCTTGAAATTTTGCTTTATAAGCTCTACTGATTTTTTTTGTACGTTCAGAATAATTTAATCCATAAGTTTCATCATTCCAAGCAATTCTATCTCCAATTATTGAATAGATATGTCCATCCGAAATTAAGAAGTCGCCTTTTGGAATAATCTCTGAATTTCCATGAATATACATTGGTAAAATATCTAATTTCAATTTCTCTGCTAAATAAAATGCTCCTTTATGAAAACGGTTGATATTATTTGTAAAAGAACGCGTTCCTTCAGGGAAAATCATCAACGAAAAATCATGACCAATACGATTTTTGATTGCTTCAATATTATCTTCAACACCATTAGAAACTGGATAAAAACCAGCCATTTTAACTGCACGTCCAAAAATTGGCGATTTATACACCCAATCGTTTACTAAAAAAACAATTTTAGGTGTACACATTCCAATAGCTAACGTATCTAAGAAAGAAGTATGATTGGCAATAATAATCGACTGCTTCTTAAAATTTTCATGATTAGGATTGATTATTCGTTTAACAACCGTTGGTTTCAACATCAATACAGATTTCATAAAAGTTGCCATTCCCCATCCAAAAAGTTGGTACTTTTTCTCTTTCAAAATTGGTAAAATAAGCATCAAAAAACGAAGTATTAAAGAAGTCAACGTTCCAAATAATCCAAAATATAAAAAGAAAATTCCACTCTGAATTGCCAACCATAAAGTCATCGGACTTTTTCCTTTTTTGGAACGATTGGCTATAAAAAATCGAAATAAAATTGGATAAAAAATAAATGTAATCACCAATGCTGCAAGCACTCCAACCAACGAAACTGACGCAATAGATTTTAGAGCAGGGTGTTTTGCAAAGATAAGCGCACCAATCGCTAAAACTGTCGTAATAACGGCTAATAAAATTGATGTTCGGTAAGTCGGCATTTCATCTTTACCAATCGTGTATTCTTTTTGTAAAGCACTTGTCATAAAAATACTAAAATCAACTCCATGACCAAAAACCAACGTGCAAACAATACTGCTAAAAATATTAAATTTGATATCAAAAAGTCCCATTAAACCTGCAGTAACCAAACCTGATAACGCGATAGGAATCGCACTAATAATAACCAACTCAATACGTCGGAAAAAATACCATAAAATCAATAAAACAGCTAAAAACGAATAATTAACTAAATTATTAAAGTCATTGACTAAATTACCTAAAAAGTTTTCGTTTAGTAACTTTCGGTCAATTACAATTGTTTCGTTATGATGAAATTGATTCACAAATTTCTCTCTATTCTCTTCCTTTAATTTGACTAAAGTTGAGATGGTATAAAATCCATTTTTTTCGGAAACAAATTCTTCAAAAAGTGATGGATTGAACGCGCGATAATCCTCTAATTTTAATGGTTGATAGGATTTATCAAAAATCGAGAAAAATTGATCGTAAATACTTTGTTTAAAACCATATTTTTTTCCTTCGTTGACAAACTCATTCTTTACAAAATTTATCTTTTCAGCAGACCAGAAATTATTCCAATTCTTTATTTTTTCTACTTGTTCAGCAGCTGGTAAAACCAATGATTGAATCGAATTAAAACTTAATATTTCATCTGCATTGACTGCTTTTGATAGTTGAGTTGTTAACGCGCTATTTTTAGTTAAAACTTCATTTATATCCGTTCCATAATTAACGACATACAATGATTTTGAAATGGTATTAGAAGACGTTTCTAATTTTTGTTCAGCAATTTTTTGATCTGTTGGAATGTAATTCAATTTTGATAAATCCTTATCAAATTTAACTTTACTGAACGTAAAACAACTTACAATAATCAGCAGTATACAAGCTACAATCAAAAATTTATTATGATGAAATGAGAATAATGCTAACTTCTCTATAATGGTAGAATTATTTTCGACCGAATTTTGCTTTGGGTGATACAAATGTGGAATAATCAACAATGAAAAAACACCAGAAACAATAACCGTTATTCCAGCAAAAATTCCTAAATCTTTTAACACATCTGATTTCACAAAAAGTAAACACAAAAAAGCAATCGCTGTTGTTGTACAGCTCATGATTAGCGGTTTGGTAATCTCTTTAAAAAGTATTTTAGAATCGCTATTGTGTTTGTAATGCGTCATGATATGCAACGAATAATCAATCGTTATTCCGAGTAAAACCGCACCAATACTTAATGAAATTGCAGAAATTGTACCTTGAATGAAATACAACATTGCCAAGGCAAAGAAAAAACCAAAAACAGAAGGTATAAAAATGATAATTGGAATGTAAAGCTTACGATAAAACACCATCAAAATTACCATTAATGTCGTCATCGATATCAATACAGTTGTGATAATATCTTGCTTGATTTGCTTGGCATTTGCAACAGCAATAAAACTTGAACCAAAAAAACTTAATGTTGATTTCCCGCTATATTTTGGATTTAAATGCTGTTTTATTTCCTCTAATCGATTGACAAAATCAGTATTATGTTCTGTTTCACTTCCAGAAAATGTTGGATTGATAAAGAGCAATAATTTCGAATGATCTTTCGTAACAATAAACCCTTTATACACCTCAAAATCGCTCGTTAAATTTTTATCTTTCAACCGATTTAACGCAACAAAAGTTAAACCAAGAGGGTCTTTCAACATAAATTCTTTTGAAACTATTCCCGTTGGTGTAATTAGACTTTTGTAATTCTGTTCAACAATCGATTCAATAGAATCTTTCGTCAGTTTTAGAGTTAACTTATCATAATCTTCTTTCTCTAAAAAAAGCGGTAAATTCTGATGTACAAAATCAAATGTCGAAGCAAAATTATCTAAATCATATTGACCTTGAACATCATTGTAATACTCTTTGAGCGGTTGAATACTATCCAAAAAATCTGTTGCTTGAGCAGTCATATCATCTAATGTTCCAGCCTTTTCTTTTTCGATAATAACAGCAACTTTATCTGTGAATTTTAATTGAGAAATAACTTTTGTAATGGCATCATTCTTCTCATCTTTTGGAATAATTCGCGTTATATCTTCCTCAAATTTTAATCGATTCGCAAAAAATAAACAACACGCCAAAAAAAGAATAAAAAGTAAACTGCTCAACCATTTATTCCCTTTGATATGTAAAAATATAGTGTAGAAATATTTATGCATTCTTAATGGTCTTTTGACTGAAATAAGTTAATAAAAAATAACTTGAAATTCCACTTACAACACTACAGAATGTTGCTAAAACTAAGCTCCCAATTACATATCGAAGTAAATTTTTCTTAATCGTTTCGAACGAAACCAAACTTAAATCTAAATGAAAATTATCTTGTAAAATGAACCCTCCAGTAACTAAAGATAGGTAGATGATGATTGGGATCATTGGCGGAATACTAATGTTAGAACAGAAGAAACTGATCACTTTATTCAACCGAAACATAGAGGCTAAAAAAATAGATAAAAAGGTTTGAAAACCCCAAAAAGGAGCAATACCAAGAAAAACACCCAAAGAAATTGATAGCGCTTTTACTTTATTGTTATCGTTACTTCCTAAAATATCTTCTTTAATGAATGTTCGTAAGTTTTTTTTTTGAAACTGAACAGAAAATTTCGAGGTTTAATGTAGAAAATAGTCAAGAATACGAGAAATGTATTCAAGATGCTAATTCGTGTAAAATCTTTGAATGGACGGAAATGTGAAACGCGTTCATTTGGATCGTACAAAATGTCAATCGGAATGTTAATTACTTCAATTCCTTTCCAAGCTGTACGTACAATCACCTCAATTTCAAATTCAAATTTAGTTGTCCAAAATCTTTTTGGAATAAATTTTAATGGATACAAACGATAACCAGATTGAGTGTCATTCAATTTAATTCCTGTTTCGAACCAAAACCAAAAATTAGAAAATTTATTGCCAAAACTACTTTTTTTCGGAATCCCATCTTGTTCCATTTGGCGACTTCCGATAATTAAAACTGGTTTATTGCGTTGTTCTAATTCTTCTATAAAATTTGGAATATCATGTGGAAAATGTTGCCCATCAGAATCGATTGTCAAAGCATAGTGATACCCATTATTTACGGCTTCCTTAAAACCAACTCGCAAAGCATTTCCTTTCCCTTTGTTTTGTGCTATTTTAACCACAACAAATTGACTTTCGTATTCGTTTAAAATAGCATCTGTAGCGTCTGTAGAACCATCATTAACAATAATAATCTGATTGGTGTAGTCCAAAACTCCATCAATCACACGTTTCAACGTTTTATGATTGTTGTAAGTCGGTATAAGTACACAAACTTTTAGTTCATCTATTTTATGTCGAATATTCGAAAAATCCATGCGCTTAATGAAATGTTTTCTGCTGTTGTATTGTAAAAGTATTGTAATTTTTGGCGTATGACTTAATCAATGCTTGAACTTCTTTAGGTGCCGATTTATAATTATCGATAATAAATGTTTTATCTTCTTGAATATTTTGATTGTATTTAATAAACTTTGGAATATTTTCTTGAATGATTAATCGAATCAGACGATTTTCCACATCTTTTGAATCCTTTTTGATCGAATTATTAATCAAAGTAGCGCCTTCTGTAAAAAATTGTTTTTTTATTTCCTTATCTTTTATCGTTCTTGCTTTTAATATTTTAGAAGCTCCTTTGTACGCAATAATTGTCTGATTTTCACCAGAATAATTATTTAATTTATTGTATAAAATAGTCACATTTTTAGATGATTTCGAAGCGTTTTCAAAATCCGTCCTTAATTCGGATAATGTTAATCCAAAAAAGAATAAAACCGAAAATAATAACGATAATATGATTTTCATTAATCCAAAACTTTATAAATTGCACTAAATTTTAAGGCATTTGTTGCTTCAAAAAAAGAAGTATTTTTAACTTTTACTTCATCATTTTCGCAAACAACATTCAAATTTAATTCCAAAATTGGATTCACAAATGGATTTATGGTTGCCATAAATTTGACATTCGAAACTTTAGACAAAAACAGATTTTTAGCAACAAAACCTTCTGTTATTTCTTTTATAATTTGCATCATGCAAACGCCTGGAGTAATTGGATTATTTGGAAAATGACCTTCAAAAACTTCATGATTTGGATTCAGTTCAATTTGGACTTTAAAATTTACATCATCTATTTTCTCCGAATTTTTGATGGTATATAGATTAGGAATAAGCATTTGTAACTGTTTTGATTTACAAATATAATCTAAAAAATATTGTAATTTAAGTTTGTTTAATCTTCCTCTAATTGTGTATTTACTTTTGACAATTCGATACTTAAGTTAAAGTGATTGTGTTTGATTAAAATCTTTTCTGGATAATCTGTTTGATTAGTCGTAAAACAATTGAATGTCTTTATTTTATTGTTCTTTAGATGAATTAATTCTTGAAAATAATTTGATTCATTTTCATCGAATACTAAACTTACTTCTTTCGATTTTAAAACAACAAAATCTGCTGTTTTAATAGATTCATCTACTTTGAAATCGTTTTTAAAAAGCATTTGTAAATCATTTGCAAGTGTTTTCACAACTACTTTTTTATTCAAATCTGGCATGGCATAATTCAAGTTGTAATTATATTCCGAAATAGATAAATCAAATAATGTATTTCCAAAATCAGACATCATTACTACTCGATGCGAATCATAACCGAGCTTTTTTACTACAAAATTACCTTTCATTTCATTTTTCATAAACGTAATCTTAAAACGGTAACTGTATTCTTTGTTAATTTGACTAAAATAAGGATTAAGAAATTCCTTTTCAACCTTTTGTTTATCTTGTATATCGGCTATTTTATATGTCGTTCCACAAGACGTTAAAAACAAAATACTAAGGAGTAAAAACAGACGCATTGATTGCTTTATTTAAAGATTTGTTCGTAAATAAGATTTTGGTGTAATCGTCTGAAGGCTCAATCAATTTCACTTCTGTCACCGTCGATTGTCCGGAATAAAACGTCAACTGAATTTCTTTGATGTATTTCATCACATCTTTTATTTTCGGTTGCAATTTTGCTATTCGAGCTTTATCCGTTTTAACATACGTAATAACAAAATCATTGGTATTGAACAAATTACCACTTACACTTCCAACAATCAATTGATTTAGTTTTTCAAACTTTTTATTCCCTTGTAAATCAACACTCGATTTTTTTCCTTCGTCGTTAATGTAAATTTTATTGTGGTTAAAAATGACATTATAATCAATAGGTTGCGTATAATTCCAACGCATCGAACTTGGATTTTGCAGATACAATTTACCTTTCGAAACAATTGGATTTTCTAAAAAACTCATCACTTTATATTGTGTAAAATCAGCCGTTAACGTCTTTATTCTTTTAGAATCAGTTACAATATCTTTTTTGAAATTCTCAATTTCAGCATTACTCATTTTACTTTCTTGCGCAAAAATTGTC
The DNA here is from genome assembly GCF_025244765.1 of Empedobacter stercoris. Lineage (NCBI taxonomy): Bacteria > Pseudomonadati > Bacteroidota > Flavobacteriia > Flavobacteriales > Weeksellaceae > Empedobacter > Empedobacter stercoris. Next base: position 941,465 of record NZ_CP104209.1, read on the forward strand.
AAGTGAAAAAATGCAAATAAAATGAAGATTTTAGTTTTCATATACATCAATTTTCAAGAGTTCGTCTAAAGGAACTACTTTATAATTTTCCTTTTGTAAAAATACAAATAATTGTGCTAACACATTCGCTGTTTTATCCGAAGTGTCATGCAATAAAACGATTGAACCTGGTTTAATTTGTCGTGTAATTCGATCAAACAATCTTTTTTCATCATCAATAACTGTATCCAAAGATCGAACATCCCAACCTATTACGTGATGTTTGGTTCTGCGCAAAGCTCTTGCAATATGTGGATTTGTCACGCCAAAAGGCGGTCTAAAAATCTTTGTTTTAACCGATATAATTTGTTCAATAATTTGATTAGTAGTCAGAATTTCTTGTATAATTTTATCAGTTGAATAAAAGCCATTTTTAGGCGAATGATGATAAGTATGATTTCCTATTAAATGCCCTAATTGATGTATTTTTTGAAGATTTTCTGGAGATTGATTGATTTGTTTTCCGATACAAAAAAATGTTGCTTTAGCATTATTTTTTTTTAAAATTTCAAGAATTCTTGGTGTAAATTCTGTTGGTCCATCATCAAAAGTTAACGAAATTATTCGATCTGTGGTTTTCCCTGCTGAATGAAACGCTTTCAAAAAGTAATTAAATCGAATTTCAAAAGCACCAAAAATTGTCAATAACGACCAAATAAAAAAAGGTATAAACAAATAAAAAAAAGACAAACTTTTTGCAAAACAACCAATTGAAATACAAATTAGTGTAGTTATAAAAAAGATGGTGGCAACTTTAAATTTCATATCGATTGAAGCAATACTAAACTCAAATCTTTTCCATTCCGACCATTGACCAAAAGTACATTTCGATAACTTTTAGCCACTATTTTATTGGTTTTAAATTGATAAGGTAAACTTTGATGACGTAATAATTTGCAGCCTAAAATAAATCCAAAAGCCGATGACGTTCCAAATTCACCAATAAAATCTTTGTATTCAAATATCTCAATCAATTCCTTCTCATTAATTCGCAAAGTTTGATCTCCTGAAATTATCGCATCAATATCGGATAAATCAATATTATTCAATTGAATAAACTTTAAAATTTCAGCATTTACATCTTCATAATTATTCAAGAGATGAACATCTATTACTTTCGCATAAGAACTTTCACTTTTTTGATTAGATAAAACACAAAAGTGTGCACCTTCACTGTATTTAACTCCTTGGTTAAACTCATTTTTAATCTCACCAACTAATTGCAATAATTCATAAGTACGAACACCTATTTCATCAATTCCACCAATTAACGCATTATTAATCCCTTCCTTTTCTACTTGTAAAAAACCATCTAATAACGCATTCTCAAAGGAATTAAAACCATTTGTATAGGTAAAATTGTAAGCGTTGCACCCAAGATGTAAAGCAATTTGAGAACCAACCGTATTATGTGTAGATTGAATAAAAGCAGTTGGCGTCAAAAACTCCTCTTTGTTTTGAATAATATTCGTCAAAAACTTTTCAGAATCCACCAAACAACCTAAAGCTGTTCCAGTGATTATCGCTTCTGGATGTTCAATTCCTCCATCATTCAATGCTTTTAAAGAAGAATAAATTCCCATTTTAACTCCAGAAGCCATTCGACGACTCATCGCAGAAGAAATAATATCTTTTAACAAAGGAGATTTCGCTTTCGTTATTGAAGTTTCTAATAACAAAAAATCATTTGTGATTTCATTTGTAAATTGAGCATTTACGAAACCTAATCCATTTACCACTACTTCTTTCATGATTTAGAAAAGATTAAAGTTGAACAATTCCCTCCAAAACCAAACGAGTTTGATAATACACATTGAATATCTTTGTTCTTAACTTCTGTCGAAGGAAAGATATTCAATTCTTCAATCGGAGATTGAAAATTAAGGTTAGGGTAAACGATACTATGTTGTAAACTTAACAAACTAAAAACCGCTTCTACACTCGCTGCAGCAGCTAATGTATGACCCGTATATGGTTTAGTTGAACTAAAAATAGGTACATCTTCTCCAAAGATTCTTTTCAAAGCTCTACCTTCTGTTATATCATTGTTGTTTGTAGCTGTACCATGAACATTGATATAATCGATATTCTTTGGTTGAATATTCGCGGTTTCAAATGCTTTTTTCATCGCTAAATACGCTCCTTCTCCATTTTCAGAAGATGCAGTTTGATGAAATGCATCATTGGCATTACCTGAACCGATCAAATAACCAAAGATTTTTTTGTTTGATTTTTGAGCTAATTCATCTGATTCTAAAACCAAATAAGCTGCGGCTTCTCCAAGGTTTAAACCTTTACGATTTTTATCAAAAGGTTGATTAAACTCGTCGCTTAAAATCATTAAACTTTTAAATCCATTGATTGTAAATTTAGACAAAGCGTCAGTCCCACCTACAATCACACGATCCAATTTCCCTGAATTAATCAAACGAGCACCATACATAATCGCATTTGCAGCTGAAGAACATGCAGTACTAATCGTCGAAACAAAACCTTTTAAACCAATCTCGTTTGCAATTTGATTCGTTGTTGCTCCTGCATCATGACTCATAATATACTTTTGTTGATCAAGTAAATTTTCAAAATCTAAAAAATAATTTTCAGTTCGATCCATTCCTCCTACACTCGTAGAGGAAATCAACCCCGTTCTTACTTCATTTACATCTTCTATCTTAGCTTTTTTTAAAGCTTCTTTTACAGCTACAAGCCCTAGCATTGCTGTTCTGGAAAAGTTGTTGTCCGAAGATAAATTTAAAAAAGTTGCTAACTCATCATTAGATAATTTTATTTCACCCACAAAAATTTCATTTTGATGAATAGATTCAACGTTTTTAAGGCGCGATAAACCATGTTTTTGATGAATTAATGAATCAAAATTTTCTTCGACATTCTTACCAATTGCCGAGATAATTCCTATTCCAGTTATAGCAACTTTTTTTGTCATTATTTTGTTCTATTTTTTTCGATATAATCAGCCATGATTTTAACCGATTGAAAGATTGTTTTTCCTTCTTTTGGATCAGTAATTTTAATTCCATATTCCTTATCCAATAAAACAATCAATTCTAATGCATCAATAGAATCTAACCCCAAACCGTCTCCAAATAGAGGGTCATCATTTTTAATCTCTTCTACCGAAACATCTTCAAGATTTAAAATTTCGATAATTTTCACTTTTAAATCGTTTATTAAATTTTCCATAATGTTTTTATTCTAACTAATATTATTTTAATCTATTAAGTACATTTTTGTTTCGTAATCTTCTTGTAAATAATCAACCCAAGCCAACACAACTTTTTTTGTTTTATTCTTATTAATCAAAAAATTCGCATATTTCTTAAGTAGATCTTCATCAAAATTCGATGAAATAAAAAAAGCATTTTCAGTTTTCAAATGATGACGAATACTGACTTCTCCTAAACAAATATTTGCTAATGTGTAAACAAATACAGCTGGACTTGGAAAAATTTCATCAGTCGATTGAATACTTTTTTGATGTTTCAAATCTGAATCTAAACTTGAATTTCTATTGGCAAAAACCAACGCTATTTCTTGATTTTCATTCAATGTATTCTCGTCTTTTAGAATGATCTCAGCAGCTAAAAAAGCCAATTTACTTTGATTATCCATTTTATAGAATTTTGGATAATCTATTTCTAACGATTTAAATAAATTTTTAGAAAATAACCCAAAATCTCCTGAAGAATCTTCGAAATAAAGTTCGTCATTCAACCAAACTTGTTCTTTTTTAATTTCAACTTTATTCATCTTGAACTTTTTTAAGTATGATTACAGCATTACTTCCGCCAAATCCAGAAGAAGTTTTTAGAATAACATTGATTTCTTTTTGAAGATTTTCCTTTAAAATATTTTGAGAAACTGAAGTTCCTACTTCTTTGAAATTATTACTTTTCAATATAATATTTTCTTCTGCTTGTTTCATCGAAATCACCAATTCTAACAATCCAGACGCACCCAATGTATGTCCGTAAAAAGCTTTTAGACTATTGGTCGGGGTTTTACTCATTTGCAAACGATTAAAAGCAATTGATTCCATTTCATCGTTATACAAAGTCGCCGTTCCATGAGCTGAAATATAATCTATTTCATTTGATGAAACATTTGCTTCTTTCATCGCCGACTCGATACTCAAAACCAAACCTTCACCTGTTCGTGATGGTCCCGAAATGTGATTTGCATCATTAATAGAAGCTTCTCCCAAAATTTGAAAACTATTTTTTTCTTTATTCTTCGAAAGATAAATACAAGCTGCTGCTTCGCCTAAATTAACACCTTTTCGAGCCTGATCAAAAGGTTTGCACAACTCGAAATCCATTGCTTGAAATGAATTGAAACCTGTTAAAACAAAATCTGTTAATTCATCTAAAGCCAAAACATATACATTGTCAAAAGTATCCATTTCAATGAAACGTTTTGCTACATTTACCGCCAAAACACCAGATACACATGCATTTGATACGATTATTGGTTCTGATTTGAATTCAAAATAATCAGCGATTTTTTTAGCGAAATTTGGAATAGATGCTTCGTTTATAGAATGTGAAAGATGATTAATATTTCCTTTCGTTGTGGATAAAACAAAACCCGTTCGAGAACTTATTTCCGCTTGCGCAACAATAGATTGAAGAGCTATAATCCCAATTAATTCTAATCGAGTATATTTTTTATTATCAATTACTTGATCTTTTAAATTACAGAAAATTTCTTCATTAATTTTTCCTGCATAAAAATGTTTTAAATGACCAAATGATTCAACTTTAGTGACGGCAGAATTTCCCTCCAACAATTGATTCCAGTTCGTTTCAATTGTATTACCGAAAGGCGTTAAAATATTCGCACGATTGATGTAAATTTTCTCCATTACAATAATCCTACTTTTTTCTTCCATTGTTCAAAGAATGCTGGAAATGTTAACATTAATTCTCCTTCGTTGTCTAAAAATACTTGAATTGTTTCACCAATACAAACTAATTTTTCATCTTGATTAAAAATCTTGAATTTATAAATCATCTTTGCAGCCAAAGTATCTACAAAAGTGGTTTCTATTCTACATTTATCTCCATATTTCAACGGAAACTTATGCTCGCAAACTGATTTGATAATCGGCGTTACAAAGCCACTTTTTTGAATATCCAAGTAACTAATTCCAAAATGACGGCCAAAAGCTTCTCTTCCATCTTCAAAATATGTAATATAATTCCCATGCCACACGATTCCCAACGGGTCGGTTTCATTAAATCGAACAGCGAAATTAGAATGATGTACTAAGGTTTTAATCTTCTCTTTTGAATCTATCATAATATAATGCGGCAAACAAGGTAATAATATAGAACAAAATTAACAAAATAATATTCGGTACAATCTCTATGAATGACTGATTTCGTAGAATAAGACTATAATAGCCATCTAGCGCCCAATTCATCGGTGAGATTTTTGCGAAATGTTGCATAAAATCTGACATTGCAAAAACAGGAATCCATACTCCTCCTATCGCTGCTAAAATAACGACTAAAGTTGCTCCAAATGGAGCAGATTGTTCTTGTGTTTTGGCTATTGTTCCAATTAAAAGTCCCAAACCAATTGCGGCTAAAGACGCAAAAACAGTCAGTCCATAAATAGAAAATAAAATACCATCTGTTTTAAAACTTGGTAAATCAATCAATGGAAAAACGAATTTAGCTACACCTAAAATCATTGTAAACTGAAATAAACTTATGGCTAAATAAGTGATTGTTTTACCAATAATTTGAACTGAATAAGGCATCGGACTAGTTAATAATCGTACGTGTGTTCCTAAACTTTTTTCTTTTACAATATTGATAGATAAAGGAACAACGATAAAAAATATAGCAAATAATGTCCAAGCAGGAACATTATGTTGTGTCACGTTTGGTTTTAAAATTGATTTTGAATCTTCGGGAACAATTTCTTGAAAATGAATGAATTTTTCATTTTGAAAACTCAAATCTTCAGACCCCATTTCTTGTTGAAATGCCTTATAAATACTTTTATTTTCGGTGTCCGTTATTAATTGATCCAATACATTCGAAACATTGTCCTTAAATGCCAAGGAAGTTGCTGGATCAAAATAAAGTTTAATCGTTTTTGGACTAACCTGTTGATTGTATTTAACTTCCGTACTATCGAAAGCAAATTCATTTAAAATTTGCTCAACATTTTGATTGATTTTATAATCCAAATCTTTTGATAATCGTTCAGGTATAACAATTCCGACTTGATATTTCCCTTTGAACACCTCTGATTTTAGTTCATCTTCTGTTAATTTTTTTCCATTTAATTCTGAAACAATTTTCAAATTGCCCGATTGAGAAATATATTTTTTAACCACAGCAGAAATACTATCCTGATCATGATCAATAAATAGTACTGGAATAGTTGCTTCTGCAAACGAATCGTAGGTACTTTTCTGAATTTTAGTTACCGTTACAACCAAAATCAAAGGCATTATAAAAAGAATCACCAACCCACCAATATCGCGAATCAGCAATAAAATTTCTTTTTTAATACATGCTAAAAGTTGTTTCAACATATCATGACAATTTAGTTAGATGAACAAATGCTTCTTCAAGATTATACGCATTTACTTGTTGAATCAATTGTTTTGGTTGGGCAGTTATAATCGATTTTCCTTGATTCATAATAGTAACCTGCGTACAAAAATCTTCCGCTTCTGCCATATGATGCGATGTATAAACGATCGACATTCCTTGCTGATGAAGTTCTTGTAAATAATCCAATAACGCAATTTTGGACTGAATATCAACACCAACAGTTGGCTCATCTAAAAATAGAATTTCTGGTTGGTGAAGAATGCCTGCCAATAAATTAATACGGCGTTTCATTCCACCCGAAAAAGATTCAATTTTTCTATCCAAAAATTTACTCATTCCAACTTTTTCTGTCAAAAGCAAAATCTTTTCATGCAATTCTTTTGAAGGAACTTTATAAATCTTTCCGAAAAATTCTAAATTTTCTCGTGCTGTCAACGTTGGATACAATGCATATTCTTGTGGAACAATTCCAATAATATTTTGAATCTTTTTTAAATCATTTTTCTGATTAAAATTCTGAATCACAATATTCCCAGAAGTGGGTTTAATCAAACCTGAAAGTATCGACATCAATGTTGTTTTCCCTGCTCCATTTGGACCAAGAACACCATGAATTTCGTTTTGTTTTATCGTTAATGAGAAGTCTTCTAACGCAAAAACATCCGAATTTTTATATTTTTTATATAATTTTTCAATCTCAATCATCTCTAAATTGCTTTTCTTAAACGCTTAAAAAACGACTCTTCTAAATCTGCTAATTCCAACAATTGATCAGAAATTACATCATAAATATCTTGGGCATTGTTTCTTTTTTTATATACTCTTGAAGCATTTAAAGCAAAATCGCGCCATTTATCGCCTATTTCAGAAATTTCTAAGGCAAAATCATTCAGATGTGGTTGGTTTATTTTTTGTGCAGCCTCTTGTAAAAAAGCCGCATAAATATAACGAAAACCTCCACCACCAGTTCCGATTTCTTCTTGCATACGAATCATTTGAGCCAAGAAATAATTGGTTTTTGCATTTCCAATTTTCTTTGGCATTTTTTTAATTCTTTTTGCAACCATTCGTATACCTTTAACACCAACAATTGGTACTGGCGCTAACATTTCGCGACACGTTTTTTTTATTCCTTTTGTAATCGCTTTCTGATAATCTATATGTTCTGGAATATATTCAGGATAATACAAATGGCCTTTTGGAGCTAAAACTCCTTTCGAAAAACGAACTTTTTCTAATTCATTTTCTGTCAATTTTGTTGTTTCTTGCATCACAGGATCACTAATTAAATAAGTTTGATCTTGTTTACCAAAAACAACCAAATTATGTCCATTGAAATGGAATTTATATTCTTCGGGAAAATAAGTTAAATTGTATACACCAACCTGCAAACCACATGGACGATTAGCTAATAGTTGTTGATCTAAAAAGGTTTGAGCAGACTTTGTAGAACGAAATTTATGACGTTTAACCTTTATTCCAAGATTTTTTGCTGCACGATTAAAGATCATTCCAGGCATTGGACGATAACTAATAGCAGGCGCATGATTCACTTTAAGAAATGGCAAGAAGACAAAGAATAGTCCCGAACCAATTCCAAAAATCATTGGTTCTGAAATATCAATTCCTTTATTTTTTAACAAATTAGAAGCAACACCGTTCTCGCAATGTGCAGATTGAAAATGTTTAAAATCAGTTAGGGTTTCCATTAAAGTTTTTTAATTCATCAACCGAAATTTCAAAAGCTTCGGCATATTTTTTTAGTGTTGATTCTTTTAGTTTTGCGAAAACAGTTGGCTTTGAATGTCGTTTGACAAAAAATTTCCAAATTCCAACATAATTAGAAAGGATATCCCAATCCATACGTTTCAATTCCATGAAATATAATATTGGACTTGCTTTTCCTTCAATCACTTGTTGTCTTGCTTGCTCTGTACGCTCATCTAATATTTTTAATGTTTCGGACTGAACAAGATTCTTCGCTTCCCAACCCGTACTCAACGTTTGAGAAAACTCGCCTTGATCATCAATCGCGTAATATACTTCATTAAAATCTTTTAAATGTCCTTTATCTTGTGGTACTTCTGATTGTTTCATTTTTTATGGTTTTGAAGCATCAAATTCATCGTAGCTGTTGCAATAATCTCTTCGTCAAGTACAACTATTGCCTGCATTAAACTAATTGTAAATTCATCATAATCATAAACTTCTAACAATGTTGATTTTGTTGTTATTGTTTGATTAATTTTTGGTAATTTCAAGATTTCAGCTCGTTTTATCGTACTAATAAAACCAGTTACATCCCCTTTATGAAGATCAGCAAAATTGACAAAATAATTTTGACCTATAATCGTTGAGCAAACTTGCGCCATATTTTCGAGCAAACCGACTTCAGTAAAATATTCGTTCTGAATAAATAGTTGAGTTGGTTTTATCGTAAATAATGCTTCAACATACGTTTTTTCTAACCAAGAAATCGTATCCACAAAAAGCATTGGCTCACGATGTGGAAGGTATTGTTGAATATCAATTTGTTGATTTACTTTCATAAATTATGTTTCTGCAATCACTGTTTTCATCTCTCCTTTTGCAATTACCTCTTCTTCAATCTTTGTTTCGATTGATACCAAAGTCACCCCCATCACTTCGTGTAAAATAACGGCTGTTGTTACTAAATTTTCATTAACTTTAGGCAAACGATTAATCTGTATTGACTTCATCGACCCGATATATCCTGTTGGTGCTGATTCATTTCGAATATAAAATTGATATCCTGTATACAACGCTACTGTTTGCGCCATATGTTCTAACACTCCTGGTTCTTTTAATTCATTATTACTCACAAAAATTGAATCATTTTGTACCGATAAACCACCAACTACTTTTCCTTCTTCAAAATCAAAAATAGCATCAACCATTATCATTGGTTCGCGTTGTGGAATCAATAATTTGATAAACTCTATCGAGTGATTAGGTAATTGTATTGCACTCATTTACACGACAGTTAAATAGGCATACGAATAAGAAAAACGTCCACTTTCTGGTACACAAAGCATGATACGATTTCCTTTTATAAGATTTCCTTTCTGAAAAAGTTCATCAAGCATTAAAAAAATAGAAGCCGAGCCAACATTTCCAACTTTACTCAAATTCATAAACCATTTTTCAAGCGGAATTGTGATACCTTTCTTACAAAATTCATCATATAATCCTTGAACAAAATAATTAGAAGATACATGTGGCAATAAATAATCGATCTGATCTGATGATAATTGATGTTTATCCATTGCAGCTTTCATGCTTTCCACACCTTTGATTAAAATATTGTCGTTTAAAACTTTGACATCTTGTTTCAATGAAAAAACCGATTTTTTTAGCCAATCTTCCGAAGAATAATCGCTCCAAGGTTTCATTTCTCCACTTGGTAATTTATCACCACCTGCATACATACAGGTTTCTAATTCGTGTGCGTAAGAATAAGATTCCATCCACTCTATTTTTAGTGAAATAGTATCTTCATTTGGTGTATTTTCTAATAAAAAAGCACCTGCACCATCAGACAACATCCAACGTAAAAAGTCTTTTTTGAACGCGATAATAGGTTGTTCTTCTAATTCTTTCAAATTTTCAACTTCATGTTCAAATTTTTCTGCTTTCATCCATGTCGAAACTCGTTCCGATCCAGAACAAATTGCATTTTTAGAATTACCCGATTTCACTGAAAGATATCCAAATTTTAACGCATTCATTCCCGAATTACAAACACCAGAAGAAGAATTTAATTCGACTGAAACATTATTTTGCAATAAACCATGTACCATTGCTGCATGAGAAGGTAATAGCAAATCGGGTGTAGAAGTTCCACAAGACAATACCTCAATATCGTTTTGTGTAAATCGATCATCCAACAAATTGACGATTGCTTTCATTGTCAATTCAGCATTAGAATGCGTTATATTCCCTGATTCATCAAGTGCATAATAACGTGTTTTGATTCCATTATTTCTTAAAACAATTCTTCTTGCTTTTGACGGAATTTGATTAATCTTTCCTAAAAAATCTTCCATTTCTTCGTTTGAAACTGGTTGATTTGGCAAAAACTTAGAAGTTTTGGTGATATATACGTGTTGCATATTATTTTATTCCTTGATAATATTTTACCTGTTTTTTGTATTTAAAATAATTAAACGGATAAAATATAATATATAACAAATTTACTATCGGAGATATTATCCAAATAGCCACAATTAAATAATAATAAAAGAATTTTAAGAACTTTTCTCGCTGTTTACCTTGCTTAGAATCAATCATTTTTGACCAAACTTTAAACATTCGGTTTCCCTTTTTATCTACAGAAACCAAAAAAGGTTTTACCTCAACAGCATGAGCTTGTACTAATTTTTCTTGTAAATCTGAATAACTATTATTTTGGATTGAATTTAGAATAATTTCACCAAATCTTCTACTTTCTTGTATTGTTTTTTCATTAATTCCTGGCAAAGGCAACAAATTAAACATTCGTTTTTTAACTCCTGAAAACATCCAATTTACAATCGTCATTGCACTTATTAAATTTGGTGTATGATCTACTAACGCAATATTTCCGACCAATTTCGCTTTTTGTTCTTTCAAAATTACCTTGATTTTTTCCTGTGCTAAAAACCACATATTTCGCGAGCCACTAATCGTAATTATTTTAGTATGTTCTAAAAGTTTTTGCGATTGCGAATCTCTTAAAAAAGAGTTAATTGGAATGGAAGGTGATAAAAACCAAACTTGATAATACAATAAAATCAAATCATATTTTTGATGTAAGATTTCGGATGGAATTGGTTTAATGTTCTTCTTTTTTTGAAGAAAGCTGTCAGGAAAAGCATTAAAAAAAGAATAAAAATCCCACGGAAAAGGAAACTCCTCCTCCATTTTTATGTTATAGGTCGTTAAACTAATATCTTGGCTTTTATTTAAATCATAAGTTGTTTGCTTTACAATCTCTTTCAATTGTCCTGACTGCGAATAATAGACAACTAATATGTTTGTCATTTTGTAAAAGATTATTTTTTTTAGTGGTTTGAAAATTCATAATGTTGTGTAATTTACTTCCAAAAATCGAAATAATTGAACCATTGATAAGGATATTTTTTTAGAATGATTTCTAAATTCGTACAAAACTCCTTCAATAGAGCGTTTGCATCACGATGTTTGAAATTCGCTTGACGAGCATATAGATGATAATGTAGATTTTTTTCTTTCATGACATACACGAAAGCAACGGGCACTTTCAATCGAGAAGCAATAGAAAATGGTCCTGCAGGGAAATTAGCTTCTTTGCCAAGAAGAACTTCTGACATGGTCTTATTTCCTTCGAAATAACGATCACCTGTAAAACAAATCAATTCATTTCGGCTAAGCGCATTGTTAATTTCGAAAATATGTGATAAATCCTCTTGAATTAAGATAAATTTCACCGAAGGTTTCATGGAAATACTTTCCAAATATTCTTTGATGACGTTTCGTTCTAAATCTGTCGTTACCAAATTTATTTGACAATCTAAATCGATGTCAGCAAAAAAATGTTCTGCAACTTCGAAATTTCCAACATGTGCGCTGATTAAAATTCCTCCTTGTTTTTGATCTAACAAATTTTTCAACAATTCAATCCCATCAAATTCGTACGTAAATTTATTACGTAAACCTGCATTAATTGCTGTTTTATCAATTAATGTTTGACCAAACGTATAATAACTTTTATAAACGCTTAAAATTGATTTGAAAATGGAAAATTTTAGACGATAACGAAAGTAATTGTAGATTGATTTATTGCTATCGACAGCTGTTATAAAATAATAAAAAGCTACAAAAATTAAGACTGAGTAAGCAGCCTTAATTCCGAGCTTTTTCATCACATTGACAAATATTTTGTAACCAAGGACCGTTCCTTTAGAACGACCATCCCATTGTTTCATATTTGTTATTTGTTCTCTAACTTTTGTTCTACAATTGTATAAAAGTCTTCAAAAGTAATCATACTTTGAAAATCTTCTTTTACTAATTTAACACCAAAATTAGATTCAATGATTACCACTAAATCGACATAGTCTAAACTATCTAAATCTAATGATTCTTTGATATTTTTTTCTTCTGAAATCACAGAAGGATCAACTTCAAATTCATCAATTAAGATAGCGTTTAATTTTTCAGCGATTTGACTTTTCACCATTTTTTAGGAATTAATTTTTTTAATTACAAGGGCAGAATTCGTTCCACCGAATCCAAAAGAATTTGACAAATATACATCAAATTCTTTATTTAAGGTTTCTTTAACAATGTTTAATTTAGCTGAATCTTCATCTGCATCTTCGAAATTAATATTAGGCGCAATAAAATTATTCATCATCATTAAGTTAGAATATATAATTTCACTTGCTCCCGCCATCCAACATTCATGTCCTGTCATCGATTTTGTCGAACTAACATAAGGTCTCGTTTTCCCAAAAACTTGATCGATTGCTTTTGCTTCATTCGCATCACCAACTGGTGTAGAAGTCGCATGAGCATTGATATATTGAATTTCATCAGCCGATAGATTTGCTTGTTTTAACGCTCTATTCATTGCTATCGCAGGCCCATCTACATTAGGTGTAGAAATATGCCCCCCATTTGATGAAAAACCATAACCCAAAACCTCAGCTATAATTGGAGCACCACGTTTTATAGCCGATTCATAACTCTCTAAAATCAACGTTGCCCCTCCTCCACTTGGTACTAATCCATCACGATTTTTATCAAAAGGACGGCATGCTTTTTCTGGATGCTTTTCATTGGCTGAAAAAACACCTAACCCATCAAAGCTTGCCATAGCATATTTATTTATTTCTTGCGCTCCACCGCATATAATCATGTCTTGCAAACCATCTTTGATCATCATAAAACCCAAACCAACAGAATGAGAACCGCTTGCACAAGCAGCACTAATGGTCATGTTAATTCCTGTCAATTCGAAAATTGTTGCAAGATTCATGGTTACAGTAGAATTCATTGATTTAAAAATAGCACCAGAACCTATTAATTCTGTGTCTTTTTTCTCCCGAACAATATCAATAGCATCAATAATTGCTTTCGAAACGCTATCGTTTCCGTAAATAATGCCAACTTCATTTGATTTCACATACTCTTCCGTCAAACCAGCATTCTTCAAGGCTTCTAAAGTTGCCATATACGCAAACTCTGTTTCTTGGCCAACTGTAATTCGTTGACGACGATTTAAAAAAGGTTTCAAATCAGCATGAGGAACCATTCCTGTTAATGCGGATTTGAATCCAAATTCTTTACGTTCTTCATCAAAAATAATCCCTGATTTTCCTTGACGCAAAGATTCGGTTACTTCTTCTAATGATGTTCCTAAACAAGAATAAATTCCCATTCCTGTTATTACGACTCTTTGACTCATTTTAGCTAAGAATAAATTCCTCCATTTATATTGATTACTTCACCTGTAATATAACTCGATTTTTTAGAAACCAAGAAACTTACCAAATCAGCTACTTCTTCGGCTTTTCCAAAACGATTGGCTGGAATTATTTTTTTTAATTCCTTTTGATCCAATTCATCTGTCATATCGGTTTCGATAAAACCTGGCGCAACAGCATTTACTGTCACATTGCGTTTGGCAATTTCCTGTGCTAAGGCTTTTGTAGCACCAATAACTGCTGCTTTCGCTGCTGAATAATTCGTTTGTCCTGGCGTTCCTTTCAATCCAGAAACAGAAACAATATTCACAATTCGACCAAATCTATTTCTTAACAATGGATTGATAAAGAAATGCGTCACGTTATAAAAACCATTTAAACTTGTATTAATCACATTCGACCAATCATCTTGCGAAATCCACATAAACAAATTGTCTTTTGTTATTCCAGCATTGTTAACAATTACTTCTACAATTGCATCTGAATTTTTTTCTGACCAATCTGTCAAAACTTGTTGGGTTTGATTAGTATCAGCTACATCAAATTTCAAAATTTCACCTGAACCTCCTAACCTTTCCACTTCTCTTAAAGTCTCTAACGCAGCAGCTTCATTCGAATTATAATTGATTAAAAGATGATACTCATGGTCTTCGGCAATTTTTAAACAAATTGCTTTTCCTATTCCACGCGAACCACCTGTTACTATTGCACATTTCATGCTTTATTTTACTTTATTATTTAGTAAATAATTTTTAACTTCCTTAAGATAAGGATAAATCACCTCATCTTCCTTAAATGCAGGAACAATTTTACGAATTGAATCATAAAATGCTTTCCCTTTTGATGACAATTTATCTTGTATTTGTAGACATTCTATCGCTTGTGTTACAGCTAAACTTTGAACTGTCAATACCTCAAACGTATTATCAATCACTTTTGCACAAATTGTAGCGGCATTCGTTCCCATGCTCACAATATCTTGATTATCGTTATTATTTGGAATACTATGCACATACATCGACGTAGAAAGTGTTTGATTTTCTGCCGTTGTAGACGTAGCTGTAAACTGCGCTGCTTGTAAACCAAAGTTAAAACCAAGTGTTCCTAAATTCACAAAAGGTGGTAGAATATCATTAATTTTTGGATTCACTAAATAATTTAATTGACGCTCACTAAGCATCGATAAACGCGTGACAGCTAATTTCAATTTATCTAACTCTAACGAAACATAATCGCCATGAAAATTACCTCCGTGATGAACCGTTTGATTTTCTACATCAATAATTGGATTGTCACTTGCCGAATTAATCTCGTTTTCTATTACTTCTTTTGCAGCATTCCATGTATCGTAAATTGGACCTAAAATTTGCGGAACACAACGTAACGAATAATATTCTTGTACTTTTTCTTGGAAAATTTTCTCTTTACGTTCTTGGTACAATTCATTTTCTCGTTTTTTAACCAATTGACTATCATTCAAAAAGTCGGTCATTTTATTCGCAACAACTCGCTGTCCTATATGTTGTTTAGCTTCATTTAATGGTTTTGAATAATGGTCATCAAAAGATTGAACAATCTCATTCATCATCGAACTCAACGTAATCGAAAGATTAATCAATTGATCTACTTTAATCAAATTTACCATTCCGATACCTGTCATAACCGAAGTCCCATTCATAATAGACAAACCTTCGCGAATATGAACTTCTATTGGCTGAAGATTTTCAATCTCAAAAACTTCTTTCGTTGATTTGATTTCTCCTTTATAAAATACTTCCCCTTCACCGATTAAAGCTAATGCTAAATGTGCTAACTGAACTAAATCTCCACTGGCTCCTACGCTACCATGTTGATAAATAACCGGTAAAATATCACGATTCACCAACTCTTGCATCAACAACAAGACCGATGGATGAATTCCTGAAAAACCAAGAGACAACGTATTTAAACGCGCAATAATTGCTGCTTTTGTTTGATCTAACGTCAATGGTTCTCCTATTCCTGTACAGTGGCTTCTGATTAAATTATATTGAAGTTGAATTGTATCTTCTTCCTCAATACGATATTGAGCCATTGGACCAAAACCTGTATTTACGCCATAAATTATTTTATTTGTTGAAAACTCTTTCAGAAAATTAAAACTATTCTCCACTCGCTTAAGTGTTGATTTATCCAGCACTAATTTTTTATTTGCAAAAAGTATGTTTTCTATAGTGTCAATTGTTAATTTTGTCATGTTATTGATTAGGTAAAATATTTAGCGATTTTTGGTTACTTGTTTCCTCAATCAATTGCAAAAATAATTAAAAAACTATACAAAAAATCATGATTGAAAATACAGATGTTTTAATCATCGGTGCAGGTCCTTCGGGATCTGTTGCTGCAGCCTATTTGAAAAAGCACAACGTCAATGTAATTGTGTTAGAAAAAACGCAATTTCCACGAATTGTTGTTGGCGAAAGTTTAATTCCTCGTTCAATGGATCATTTCGAAGAAGCGGGTTTATTGCCTTATTTGGATCAACAAAATTTTGAAGTAAAAGCTGGAGCAAGATTTATTCGTGATGAACAAATTTGTGTTTTCGACTTCAGTAAAAAATTTGGTAAAGGTCAAGATTGGACCTGGCAAGTTCCTCGTGCTGATTTTGACATGACTCTTGCGAATGCAATTATTGACAAAGGTGCTGATTTACGTTTTAATGAAGAAGTTATTGATGTACAATTTGAACAGAAAAGATCAATCACAACTGTAAAAAAACAAAACGGTGAAACTTATCAAATTAACGCTAAATTTTTAATTGACGCAAGTGGATATGGTCGTGTTTTACCCCGATTATTAAACATGGATAGCCCCTCAAAATTAAATCCTCATTCGGCTATTTTTACACATATAGATGATGCACGTCGACCTCAAGGACAAGAAGGAACGCAGATCTCTTTTGATATCATCGAAACAAAAGTTTGGTTATGGGTGATTCCATTTTCAAACGGTAAAACGAGTGTTGGAATTGTTGGCCCAACAGATTATATCAATCAATTATCAACCAATCAAAGTACTGTTGAGGCTTTACAAAATGCAATTAAAAAGTCTGATTTTTATGTCAATCGATTTGGTGATTTACCGTTTGAGTTTGAACCTAAATGGTTGAAAAATTATTCGGCAGCTGTTACAAAAATGTATGGAGATGGTTACGTTCTAACAGGAAATAGTACCGAATTTTTAGACCCTGTTTTCTCTTCAGGAGTTTGTTTTGCCACAGAAAGTGGTTTGAAAGCTGCGAAATTAGCCATTAAAGAAATAAACAACGAAATAGTTGATTGGCAAACTGAGTATGAAGATTACATGAAAGAAGGCATTGATGTTTTTACCACTTATGTTCAGGAATGGTATACTGGGAATTTGCAAGAACTATTTTTTTATCAACCCGAAAATCCTGATGTTAAAGAAAAAATTTGTGCCGTTTTAGCTGGATATGTTTGGAATAAAGAGAATCCTTTTGTCAAAAAACACAGTAGTGTGATTCGAAATATGGCCTATTTGATCCGAATGGTAAACGAAAAAGAATAATAATGAAGTCGACAATCTGTCGATTTTTTTTATTTCAAATTCAATTAGTTTCTCTATTTTTGAGTAATCCAATACTACAAATACATGCAATTTCAGACAATTGATACGGTAGAATCGATATCGAAAGAAGAATTTATAAAAAATTATCTCAAAAAAAGAAAACCTTTGTTATTAAAAGGTTACGCTAAAGATTGGAAGGATTTTGATAAATGGAATCTTGATTATATCAAAGAAAAAGCTGGTGAACAAATTGTTCCTTTGTACGATAGTAAACCCGCTGATGCAACAAAAAGTTCGGATACACCTGCCACACACATGAAATTTAACGAATATGTTGATTTAATAAAAAAGCAACCTTCTGACTTAAGAATTTTCTTTTTTATTATTAAAGATAAAATTCCTGAATTACTTAACAATTTTACTTATCCAGACCTTGGGTTAAAATATTTTGAACGATTACCTACTTTATTCTTCGGCGGAAGTGAGGCAAAAGTTTTGATGCATTATGATGTAGACATGACGGATTTTATTCATTTTCAATTTCAAGGCGACAAACGCATTTTATTATTCGAACCTCAACAATCAAAAGCATTGTACAAAGTTCCCCTTTCGGTTCATACGATTTACGAAATAGATTACGATCACCCTGATTATGAAAAATTTCCAGCCATGAAACACGCCAAAGGATTTGATTTTGTAATGAATCACGGCGATGCTTTATTTATTCCGCGTGGTTATTGGCATTATAACCGTTATTTGGAAGCTGGTTTTTCGATGTCATTGCGTGCTTTTCCGAATGAATTTTTTCAAGTCTTGAATACCGTTTATCATGTTTTTATTATGCGTTACACTGATAAAATCATGCGCAAAATATTTCAAATCAAATGGATTCATTTTAAAGAAAAATGGGCAATCAAGAAAAGTCACCGTTTTTATAATATTAAAAATTAACCAATAAAAAAATCCGATCGAATAATCGAACGGATTTTATTTCTTCTAAAAAAGTACTTATTAGTAAGAAGCGTCTTTGATACGAGCTTTTTTACCACGTAATGCTCTGAAGTAGAAGATACGAGCTCTACGAACTTTACCTCTTTTGTTCACTTCAATTTTTTGTAATGCTGGCATGTTTACTGGGAAGATACGCTCTACACCTACATCTCCAGACATTTTACGGATAGTGAAAGTTTCTGTAGTTCCTTGTCCTCTTCTTTGGATAACAACCCCTTTAAAGAACTGAACACGAGTTTTTCCACCCTCTGTAATTTCTTGATAAACTGTAATAGTATCACCTGCTGCGAAAGCTGGGAACTCTTTTTTAGCTACGTATTTCTCTTGTACGTATTTTACTAAATTTTCCATTTTAATAATTTCAATTTATTTAAATTGAGCAACTTAAACGTCCTTCGTCAGAGGTTGAACAATGTGGGTGCAAAATTAATCAAAAATCTTGATTATACAAATGATTCTCTTAATTTTATTTGTGATATTTTATTAATTCGTGTGTATAAACTTGATTGTTTAATTGCGCAATTATAGATTTCATCGCAACAATTCGTGCCGATTTTTTGTCATCTGTCTCAATTTCTATCCAAGGCGAATCTTTTGTTCCAGTTTCTTGAAACATTTTATCAATATAATTGGTATAAACCTCCCATAACTCTTGTGCTTTTTGATCCAATGCTCCTAACTTCCATTGTTTCATCTCATTTTCTTTTCGTTCCTGCAAACGTTCTGCTTGCTCATCTTTCGAAATAGAAAGAAAAATTTTAATCAAAATAATTCCGTCTTCTTGTAAAAGTTGTTCTATTTCACTTACTTGTTTCAAGAATCGATTGTATTGTTCTTCTGTACAAAATCCGAAAACTGGCTCAACTACCGCTCGATTGTACCACGAACGATCAAAAAAAACAATTTCTCCTGCATTTGGCAATTCTTTAAAGTATCGCTGAAAGTACCATTGTCCCACTTCTATTTCTGTCGGTTTTGGTAAAGCTTCTACACGATATTTTTTAGGATTTAGAAATTCGGTAATACGAGAAATTGTACCACCTTTTCCTGCTGCATCTCGACCTTCGAAAATAATTAAAACTCGTTTATCTTCTTGAATAACTTTGGTTTGTATTTTCAATAGTTTTTCTTGAAGTTGCTTTAACTCTTTTTCGTAAGCTAATTGTTCTTTGAATTTCTTTTCTTTAATGATATCATGTTCAACTAAAAAATCAATGATTTCTTGTTTATTATTTATTTTCTCTAAATCACTTAAATCAAATTCTGCCATAGTATTAGGTTTAAAGACTACATTTCAACTTCTAAATTTTGATGTTTCAAAATGCGTTTATTTTTATCATCATAAGGTATTTTAGACAAAATATATTCCATTGCTTCAACCCTTGCTTTATATTTTTTATTGGCATCAATTATTTTCCAAGGTGCTATTTTTGTATGGGTTAATTCAAACATTTTATCTTTATATTCAGAATAAACTTCGAACAAATCTTGTGCTTTTTGATCAACAGAACTATACTTCCAACGCTTAATAGGAGAGTTAACAATATCGTTAAAACGTTTCATTTGTTGTTCTTTTGTAATGGAAAAATAAATCTTGATTAGATAAATCCCAGAATTAATCCACATTTTCTCCACATCATTTACTTCATTCATAAAAGTTGCGTATTCATCTTGTGTACAAAACCCGTTAACTGGCTCTACTACAGCTCTATTATACCAACTTCTATCATAAAAAACAATTTCTCCTTCGCGTGGTAATTGACGAACATAACGCTGAAAATACCATTGTCCACTTTCAACTTCATTCGGTTTTGGTAAAGCGACAATACGATGTTCTCGAGGATTTAGATGTTCCACAATTCGACGTATAGCACCACCTTTTCCTGCTGCATCTCTACCTTCGAAAACAATCACCACTTTTTTCTTGTGATTTGCCACCCAAGTTTGAAGTTTAATCAATTCCTCTTGTAACTCTTCGATTCGTTTTTCATATTTTACGGTACGCAATGCTTTTGCAAAATTTAATTGGTCATGATCTGACTGCAATAATCCAACAAGTCCTTTTTTTGTTTCGATTAATTTTAAATCCTTCGGTTTTAATTCCATTTTATCAACATATAAAATTAATGATTCATTTCTTTTACCATTCGATAATAACGTTCAATCACATTTGGATCGACCATCAAATCAGCTTTCGACTCATCTTTCCCCTTGTAATTAAACAAAGATAGAACATAACGAATCGTTTCTAATCGAGCCAAATTTTTATTATTTGCATTTACAATAATCCATGGTGAAAACGAATTATGTGTTCGAGAAAACATTTGATTGATGTAAGTCGAAAAATCGTTCCATAATTCTTGCCCTTTCGCATCAACAGGGCTATATTTCCACTTTTTAAGTGGATTATTTAAACGAGAATCAAAGCGTGCTTGCTGTTCCTCTTTTGTAATCGAAAACCACAATTTGATAATGTGTGTACCCGATTCGTATAGCATATGTTCAAATTCTGAAACTTGAACCATAAATTGTTCATATTGTTTTTCTGTACAAAACCCCATCACAGGCTCTACAACCGCTCTATTGTACCAACTTCTATCAAAAAAAACAATTTCTCCTGCATTTGGCAATTCTTTAATGTAACGCGTAAAATACCATTGACTTTGCTCTACTTCTGTTGGTTTGTTTAATGCAACAACACGCATAGATCGTGGGTTAAGATGTTCTCTAAAACGACGTATTGTTCCTCCTTTACCTGAAGCATCTCTACCTTCGAAAATAATGGCTACTTTTTTGTTTTCTGTTGAAATCCAATTTTGAAAATTGACTAATTCGGATTGTAATTTTAGCAATTCAGTTTCATATTCAAATTTCTTCAAAACATTTTTATATAATGTATTTTCTTCTTGATTTTCGACCAAAAAATGCATTAACTCTTCGGTTGTTGTAAAATCAGAAATCTTACTTTTTTTCATAAATAATATAGATTGTAAAAATCTTTTTTAAGATAGAAATTTTGAGCAATATAAAAGTGAAGAATATGATAAATCTTTCCATTCAAATCATAAAATTTATCATGTTCAACCTCAGCCAATTTGGTTAAATTTGTATAAAATTAGTTTTTTGCGTATCCTATTTTTCATATCATTAATATTTTCTATTGCATTTCGTCCTTTAATGCCTGTGATAGATTATGTTTTAAATTATGATAAAATTGCAACTGAACTATGTGAAAATCGCGAAGAACCAGAATTACTTTGTAATGGATTTTGCTATCTGAAGGATGAAGTTTCTAAAAGTGAAAAGAATCTACCGGAAAATCATTTTGTCAAAAATTCGATCAAAGTTCTTGATGCGCTTATACCTCAACAACAATTATTATCATCCAAAACATATTTTTATCAAGAACATAAATCACATATTGATTTTTACCAAGACATTAATTCTGATTATATTATTCGTTTAGTTTTTCATCCGCCAATTATTTAATTTTTTAAAATCTATTTGAACTATAAATTTAGACAACAATTAATTAAAATTAACTAAACAATTAAAAATGAGTAATTTAAAAAATATATTTACACTTACAATTTTAGCAATAACATTTACAGCTTGTAGCAAAGAACAACCAAAACAAGATGATTTTGAAGTAAAACATGTTTCACACGAAGAAATGAAAGCAGCAAAGAAATTAGATGTTGCTGTTGTAAATGAATTTGATCCTATTTGCGGGATGAAAACTGCTGATCATTTAAGTGATACTGCTAATTATGAAGGAAAAACCTACGGTTTTTGTTCGACAATGTGTAAAGATGAGTTTCTAAAAAATCTTGAAAAACATATTCATGAATAAACAATTAATCGCTGTTGTACTTATTATTTTAGGCGTTATTGGATCTATTTTTTGGTTAAAAAATAAACCAAAAGATAAGTTATATAATGTGATGAAAGTTCCTACATTTTCGATGACTAATCAACATAATCAAACAATTACTGATCGGGATATGTTAGGAAAAGTATACGTTGTGGAGTTTTTCTTTACAAGCTGTCCTACGATTTGCCCTGTGATGAGTCATAATTTACGTTCGATAGAAGATGAAATTAACAATCCAAATCTTGGCTTTATTTCCGTTACAATTGATCCGAAACGAGATACGCCTGCTCGTTTGTTAGAATATTCAAAACAAATAGGAGTAAAATCACCGAATTGGCATTATTTGACAGCAAATCGTGAAGTGATTGAACAACTTTCAGATAAATTTAATATTTATGTTGGAAAAGATGAGACAACTGCAGAAGGATTAAATCACAGCGGAAAGCTCGCTTTAGTTGATAAACAAGGAAATATAAGAAGTCGATACAATAAATCAGGCGTTCCTATGTTGTTTTATTCGGGATTAAATTACAAAGATCCTGAAGGTAAAGAGACTTCCCTTTCAGGTGAACATCATCCTGAAATTGAGTATTTAAAAGAAGATATCAAAAAACTTTTAGCAGAATAATAAAAAGCGTCAACAATAGACTGCACCCAAAAGTTTGGACAGATTAAAAATTAATAATTATAAAAATGAGTTCGATATTGTATCGGGCTCATTTTATTTAAGTTCGATTTTATCCTCTCGTTATTGTAATAGTAAATGTATTGTTTTATTTCTTTTTTCAACTCATCAATAGAATTAAATTTTTGTAAATAAAATAGTTCCGATTTCAGTATTCCAAAGAAATTTTCGATAATAGCATTATCCAAACAATTTCCTTTTCTACTCATACTTTGTACGATTCCTTTTTTATTTAATAAAGCTTGATATTGTTTCATCTGATATTGCCATCCTTGATCGGAATGTAATATCAAATCTTTAGTGTCTTTCGTTATTTTAAATGCCTTTTTAAGCATTTGAGTTACTTGATTAAAAACAGGTCGTTCGCTTAACTCATAGCTGATAATTTCTTGATTGTACAGATCCATTATTGGTGATAAATATAGTTTTTTATCTTTTACTTTAAACTCGGTAACATCTGTTACCCATTTTTGGTTGGGTTTATCAGCCTTAAATGCTCTTTGCAAGATGTTTGGTGCAATCTTTCCTTGTTCTCCTTTGTAAGATTTGTATTTTTTTCTTCGAATCAAACTCTTTAATCCTAAGCTATTCATCAGTTTAAGAACAGTTTTATGATTGATGATAGTTCCTGATTTTCTTAATTCATCGGTAATTCGTCGATAGCCATATCGCCCTTTATGCTGATGATAAATGGATTTTATCTTAAGTTTTAATTCCTCGTATTTATCTGTTTTACTACGTGAAATATGATAGTAAAAGCTGCTTCTAGCCATATGTGTACAATCTAAAAGTAAATTTAGATGAAATTCTGGCCTTAATTCATTTATGGCTTGCGTCCAAGTTTCTTTTGTTTTTCTTCCTCGGCTTGAATTAAGGCATTGAACTTTTTTAAGAGTGCAACTTCACAACGTAAACGTTCAATCTCTAACAATAGTTCTTCTTCTCTTGTTAACGGTTGTTTCGATTTTTTAGGTCTACCCTTAGATGTGCTCATAGTCTTGGGACGGCCTTTTGGTTTGGGTTTTAATCCGTCTATTCCAAAGGTAGCAAAATCTTTTTGCCATTTTATAATAACCGATTCACTTGGAATATTAAATTTAACTCTGGCTTCTCGTAAACTAAGAAACTGTTTGGTTATAGACTTAATAACTTTCAACTTAAATTCAACGCTATACGTTTGGTTTTTTTTAGGTTCTATACCTGAAATTCCTTGATTATGATAATCAGAAACCCATTTCTTTAATAAAGAAGCATGTATATTTTCTTTTTTACTAATTGAACGTATTGTTCGATGTTTTTCTAAAACTTCTTTCACACAACGTAACTTAAATGCTACACTATATTTTACTTTTCTTGTCATAAAAAATGCCCCCAAAAGTGTCTAACTTTTTGGGGGCAGTGTACAATGTTGACGCTTTATTTATCTTATATACTTCCCAAATCTTTGAAAAAAGCAACCAACTGATGATTACTTGTCAATTGCAGAGATTCTTTTAGCGATCCCAATCTTTTTTCTACACTACTTTTACTTGAAGGTTTGATATTTCTATCTACTAAAAAATTAGGTATATCTTTTAACAAAACGCCTTTTGATAGCAAGGAAACCAACGTAACATCATACGAGGTAATTTCAAATGTGTTTTTTTGTTTGATGCTTCTTTTCATACCTAACTCTAAATGTTTTTCACCCTCAAAAACAGCTTGAATGGCTTTCTTTAACTCTTTCGAATCTTCCCTTCCTTTTGCAACAAATCCATCAATATCATACTCTTTAAAAAGATTATCAACCATATCAGCTTTTTTCTCTACCGAAAAAACAATAATTTTTAAATGAGGTTGAATAGCTTTTACAGCTTCAATCAAATCCTTTCCTCCTTTCAAAGTTTGTTCGCGATGATCTTCTTCAAATGATAAATCAGAAATCAATAAATCATAAGGTTGCTCATTATGCAAAGCTTTCTTAATTTTCAGAAAAGCATCATCACAATAAAAAGCATAATCCGGATTATCTACATTCAAATCCTTCAAAACTTTTTGAATCGAAATATTAAAACTTTCAAAATCTTCTGCAATCAATACTTTTTTAAACATATTTTTTAAAAATTAGGTTGTTAAATAGGAAACTTGATAATGATTTTCAAACCATTTTCTGTGTCAAAAATAACATCTCCTTTTAAACTAGAAATACGTGAAACCGTATTTTGTAAACCATTTTTAGGATTTAACTCCGAAATTCCAATTCCGTTATCCGAATAATTCATATAAAATTGTTGATTTTCTTGTTTGAAATTCAAGACAACTCGCGAAGCTTGACTATGTTTTTTCATATTCGTCAATAACTCTTGTATGACCAAAAAAATCTCTGCTTTAGCTTGGTGAGAAATAATTGACCAAAGCTCATTTTCGTTTCCGATCAAATATATTTTAGCCTTATCCGAATCAAAAGAACCTATTAATTGTGATAATTTAGCTGCAAAATTTTCATGTTGCGCTTCATCCTTTTTATCATACGAAATATCCCGTGATATTTCATAAACTTCTTCTAATTTATCTAAAATTTCATCTCGATTAAATTCCGATTTATTTTCTATATCAGACATCACATGGTAAATTCCGTTTGCCACCTTGTCATGTACTTTTTTTGAATATTTTAACTCTGTTTTCTTTACCTCTAAAACTTTTTCTTGTTCTAATTTTTGTTTTCTTCTTTTGTGCCAAAAATATGCGAAACACAAAAGCAACAACAACAAAATAACAACAATATATAAGCTTAAAATTTTATTCTTTTTCTTTTCGTTTTCGGCTTCAGCTTCTAAAAAATTTGCTTTATTTTTTTCTGAATCAAAACGAATCAATGCAAATTGATTCTTCGCTTTATTCCGTTCTAATTGAATGCTATCATTGAGTTTTTGATAGGCTTCAAAATATTTTTTAGAATTCGTTGGATTCTCAAGTAAAATCAATTGCTGATAAACTTCTAATTGATCCTCTACGCTCTTATTCTCAAATACAATTGTTTTTCTCTTATAAGCAAAATCCAATGCTTTTTTAACATCTTTATTGGAGAAATAATCTGTCAAATGTGCATAACTAGCATTTTGTCCCCACAAATCATTTTCTTTTATTCGAATATCTAATGCTTTGTTTAGCTCATTTTCTACAACCCGGTTTTTATTTTGCAACCATTTTGTGTACGCTAAATTATCTAAAACACGTGCATATTCTTTTGGGCTATCATGAATCTGTTTCTCATCCAACAAATCTTTATAAATCTTTATAGCTTCATCAAATTGATTATTGTAACGATAACTATTGGCAATATTATTTTGATTGACAATAAAAACGTTCTCATCTTTTGTGAAATCTATTGAATTTTGGAAATAATTTATCGCTTCTTTATAGTTTTTTAATTCATGTGTACTTTGCCCTAAACTATTATAAGCACTCGATAAAGTTTCAGCCTCCTCTTTGATTTGAGGATTTAATAATTTGATAGCTTCTATATTTAATTCCTGACTTCCAAACCAATCTCCCTTTTTATAACTTATATACCCCAAATTAATCAAACATTTTGAAGCCTGATGTTTATTGTTCTGTTTTATAAATTCTGAATAAGCCTTATTGAAATAAACATACGCGCTATCATTCTCTTCTTTTTCGTAAAACTCCCGAGCCTTATCATACGCTTTATTCTGCGAAACTTCATTTTGTTCATCAAATTTATTATCAGAAGATTGACATGAAAAAATAAGTAGTAAAAAAATAAAAAATAAACCTTTTCTCAAACCATTTCAATTACTCAATAAAGCTAAAGAAAAAACGGATAGATTTCTCTATCCGTATTATGTTTATTTTTGAATCATTGGATATATTAACATGAGCTGGGCTGTAGATTAATCATAAAACCTTAATTTTTCATTACATAAAAGATAAAAAATTGAATATTTCGAGGACTTCCTTACCTTTGCAAAATGTCAAGAAAAGCAAAGCAAAAAATCATATTAAATAATATAGAAGTTTTACGTGCTGGTGCAAAAGGTGTATCGGTTGGTAAAACAGAGGAAGGTAAAACTGTTCTGATAAAAGGTGCAATTCCTGGAGATGTTGTAGATGTACACGTTTTGAAGAAAAAAAGCAGCTATTTAGAAGGACAAGCAATCGAAATTCATACAAAATCTCCTTATCGTATTCAACCAGAATGCGAGCATTTCGGTGTTTGTGGTGGATGTAAATGGCAAGATATGAGCTATGATGCCCAACTTAAATTTAAACACGACGAAGTGGTTAACAATTTAGTTCGTATTGGAGGTTTCAAAGATTTAGAAGCAGAAATTGTTCCGATTTTAGGATCTAAAGAACACTATTTTTACCGCAATAAATTAGAGTTTACGTTTTCTAATGCTCGTTGGTTAACGTTAGAAGAAATTCAATCAGGAAAAGAATTTGACGACCGAGATGTGCTTGGATTCCATATTCCAGGAGCTTGGTCTAAAGTTTTAGATGTTACGAAATGTCATTTACAACGTGATCCTTCGAATGCGATTCGTGTCGAAGCAAAACGTTTTGCATTAGAACATAACTTAGATTTCTTCGATCTAAAAAATCAAGAAGGTTTATTGAGAACGCTGATGATCAGAACTTCTCAAAATGGGCAAGTCATGGTTTTAGTTCAATTTTTCCGCGAAGAAAAAGAAAATCGTGAAGCTTTCTTACAAAACTTAAAAGATAAATTTCCAGAAATTACCTCTTTATTGTATGCGATTAATCCAAAGCAAAACGATTCTGTTTATGATTTAGACATCGAAGTTTTTGCTGGTGAGGATCATATTATGGAAAAGATGGAAGATTTAAATTTCAAAATTGGTCCGAAATCTTTTTATCAAACAAATCCAGAACAAGCATACGAATTATACAAATTAACACGTGATTTTGCTGGTTTAACAGGAAACGAATTAGTGTACGATTTATATACAGGAACAGGAACAATTGCACAATTCGTTTCGAAAAATGCAAAAAAAGTAGTGGGTGTAGAATCAGTTCAAGAAGCAATTGATGCGGCGAAAGCAGCAGCTAAATTCAATGGTATTGAAAATTGTGATTTCTATTGTGGTGATATGAAAGATGTCTTAAATCAAGATTTCATCAACGAACATGGAATTCCAGATGTTTTGATTACTGATCCTCCTCGTGATGGAATGCATAAAAAAGTGGTTGAAAATATTTTATTCATGAATCCAAAACGTATTGTTTATGTTTCTTGTAACTCTGCAACACAAGCAAGAGATTTAGAATTGATGAAAGATCAATATAAAATTGTTAAAGTTCAGCCAGTTGATATGTTTCCACAAACACATCATGTAGAAAATATTGTACTTTTAGAACGAATTTAAAATTCAATTCTTTAAAATGAAAAAGTTTCAATCTATTTTAACCATTTCAATCCTCTCTATTTTAACAAGTTTTGTTATCTATAGTTGCGAAGATGATGATATTTGTACAGATGAAGGCGAAGTGCCACGTATGGTTGTAGACATGTATTACAACATTGATAAAACAACAAAATTAGAAGATACAATTTTCTATTGGGCCTATGTTTTAAAAGATTCTATTCCTACAGGAACAAGCAAAGACACTCTATTAATTGATCAAGGTTCTGTCAATATGAAATCGAGTTTTGCTACGCCAATTCGTCAGAATAAGCAAAAAGAAATTTATTATACTGTTGCGCAAGGAAAAGATAGAGAAGTTAAAGATCCTATTACGGGGCAAGTTATTGAAACAATTAAAGCAAAACGAGATCGTTTGGTTTTAACTTACGATACAATTGGAAATGCTTATACGTCTAAAGCATGCGGTTTTGGATTAACTTTTCAAGGAGTTAATGTAAAATTGGTAACCAAAAGTGAAAGTAGCGCTGGAAATTGGATTAAAGGAATAGAAACTGTAAATACTGAAATAAAAGATGGTTCGACAACTATTATTAAGCTTTTTGCTGACGAGCGCAACTAATTTTGCTTTTGCGCAAATAAATAAAACTGACTCAAAAAAAGTAACAGTCACGGATTCTATTCCAAAGAAAAAGAACCATGATATTTTTATTGGTGTAGATGTTTTTAATCCTATTGTAGCAGCTTTTAGCGATAAAAAAGGTGTTAGCGCTTTTGCTTCATACCAAATTAACAATAAATGGCACGCAGTTATAGAAGCTGGTTTTGAGAAAAATAATTTCAACGAAATCAATTGGGATGTAGATGTTGATGGAATTTTTGCGAAAGTTGGTGCAAATTGGTTTGTGACACAAGATGTCGACAATCAATCGAACGGAATTTACATTGGTGGACGTATTGCTTATTCACATTATTCGCAAACAATTAACAGCTATGCGATTCGTGATCTGCAATCAAATGAAATTATTGATACCGGAAGTTTGCCTAAAGCAAATGTAAGTAGTTATTGGATAGAAGCTGTTGTTGGTGGACGTGTAGAGATTTTTAAGAACTTTTATGGTGAATTATCTTTGCACCCTGCAGCGTATATAGGAGGAAAAAAAGATCAAGGAATTGATCCTTTGGTTATTCCTGGTTACGGGAAATATAGCGGACCGTTTAATATGCCAGTTTTTTGGGGAATTGCTTATAAGATAAGGTAAATTACTATTTATATACGAAAAAAAGGAACTCTAATTGAGTTCCTTTTTTAGTTTTGAGAAGATTTCAGATTAATCAAAAACCTTTGCTCCTTTTACTTTTTGATTCGTTAAAGCAATATCCAAAACTTCTTTCATTTCTTTGACGAAATGGAAAGTCATTCCTTTTACGTATTCCGCTTTAATTTCTTCAATATCTTTTCGGTTGTCTTCGCACAAAATAATTTCTTTGATATTTGCACGTTTTGCCGCTAAAATTTTTTCTTTAATTCCACCAACTGGTAACACCTTTCCACGAAGTGTAATCTCACCTGTCATTGCTAATTTCGCTTTCACTTTTCGTTGTGTAAAAGATGAAACTAAAGAAGTCAACATCGTAATTCCGGCAGATGGTCCATCTTTTGGCGTTGCTCCTTCTGGAACGTGAATATGCACTTTATAATTTTCGAAAACTTCTGGTTTAATACCTAATTCATCTGCATGCGATTTGATATATTCTAATGCAATTGTTGCAGATTCCTTCATCACAGTTCCTAAATTACCTGTAATAGAAAGTCCACCATTTTTCGCTTTCGATAAAATTGATTCGATAAATAAAATATCTCCACCAACACTTGTCCAAGCTAAACCTACGACAACTCCAGGAACTTCATTATTTTCATATTGATCTGGCATGATAGAAGGTCCTAAAATTTTAGAAATATCTTCGATTGAATATTTAGCATCAAATTCTTCTTCCAACGCAATGTGTTTTGCAGCTGAACGAACCAATTTAGCAACTTTCTGATTCAATTTACGAACTCCAGATTCGCGTGTATAACCGGTGATTAAATATTCGATTTCTTTTTTTCCTAAAACAACATCTTTCTCTTTCAAACCATGATCTAACAATTGTTTTGGTAAAAGGTGACGTTTTACAATTTCTGTTTTCTCTTCGATGGTGTAACCTGCGATATTAATCATCTCCATACGATCACGTAAAGGACTTGGAATATCTCCAACATTATTTGCTGTCGCGATGAAAAACACTTTAGATAAATCGTAACCAATTTCTAAGAAATTATCATAAAAATTCGAGTTTTGTTCTGGATCTAAAACCTCTAACATTGCTGACGAAGGATCTCCATGTGCACTTGCCGTCATTTTATCAATCTCATCTAATACAAAAACAGGATTAGATGATTCAGATTTTTTGATCGATTGCAAAATACGTCCTGGCATAGCTCCGATATATGTTTTGCGATGTCCGCGAATCTCCGATTCATCATGCAAACCACCCAACGACATTCGTACATATTTACGACCAATCGCATCAGAAATAGAACGTCCTAACGAAGTTTTACCAACACCTGGAGGTCCATATAAACAAAGAATTGGCGAACGCATATCTCCTTTCAATTTCAATACGGCAAGATGTTCTAAAATACGCTCTTTTACATCTTCTAACCCATAATGATCGTGATCTAAGATTTTCTTCGCATGTTTAATATCAAAGTTATCTTTTGTCAACGTATTCCATGGTAAATCCAACATAAATTCAAGGTAATTACGCTGAATATTATGTTCTGGCATTTGTGGATTAAGGCGAGAAAGACGATTAATTTCTTTATCAAAATGGTTTGCTACATCTTCGCTCCAACTCTTTTTTAGAGCTCGTTTGCGCATGTCATTGATTTCTTCTTCCGTCGTGTTTCCTCCTAATTCTTCTTGAATCGACTTGATTTGTTGATTTAAGAAATATTCTTTTTGTTGTTGATCTAATTCTTTTCGAACTTTATTTTGAATGGTATTTTTCAACTCCAATTTCTGAAGTTCAACATTCATAAAACGCATCACTTCCATTGCGCGAAGTTTCATATCAGAAATTTCTAACAACAATTGTTTTTCATCTAAACTCAATGTTAAGTTAGACGCCACAAAATTGATTAAAAATGTATTACTTTCAATACTTTTTATCGCACCTGCAGCTTCAGAAGGTAACATTGGATTTTCTTCTACAATCTGAAAAGCTAAATCACGAATTGACTCAATAATTATTGGGTATTCTTTGTTTCGAGAAGTCGGAACTTTTTCATTCAAAGTCTCTACTTCAGCTTTAAAATAAGGATCGTCTGTAACAAACTCTTTCACTCTAAAGCGTTTCATTCCTTGTAATATCACCGTGATGTTTCCATCTGGTAATTTTATCATTCGCATAATTTTCGCTACAGTTCCTACTGTATATAAATCGTCTTGTGTAGGATCTTCCACAGCAATTTCTTTCTGCGAAAGCACTCCAATAATGCGATCTTCTTTGTAAGCTTGTGTTAAAAGCTGTATAGATTTATCTCTACCTGCTGTAATTGGCGCAACAACACCAGGAAATAAGACAGTGTTTCTTAACGATAAAATAGGCAATACCGAAGAAATATCTTGCTTATTTAGCTTACTTTCTTCGTCTTTACTCATCAAAGGAATTAATTCTATTTCTTCTTCCATTACTTGTGCTAATGACAAATTGTCTATGTTCATAATTTTTTTGTACGTTCAAAGTGTCAGTAAAACTATTTTTAACTGACGTTGACTTTTCTTATAATCCGAAAAACCACATAATAGTTCTTGATTAAAGCGTTTAGAAAAGTGAGTATAAATAAGTCAAACGTTATGCCAATAAAATATATTGTCAGTTTTTCAATAAAGGTTTTGAATGAGAATAAATAGTTATTTTCACAAAAGATAAATTTTATTCATAGTTTTAAAATCAATTACACAATTAAAATCAATGATAAAATATTACATATTCTTCATACTATTTATTTTAGGTTATACTACCATTTTTTCTCAATGGTCTGGCTTTTCACCAATTTCAGAAACCTACTCTTCTAATGGAATATATAAGTTAAAATCTATTTCATATGATGATTTTATACCTAATTTAAAAGGTGAATCAATTATATTTTTTAATCGAGAACGTGATAGTTTGAGACAAAATAAGGTATATTATAAACTAAATAGATCATTTGATTTAGATGAAAATTTTCCTTTCTTTCTTGCAATAAGTAATGATGGGAGAAAAATAATCTATTTTACAAATTATATAAACAGCCAAAATATAGAGGAAAGAAATGTGACTTATTATATTGATGGAAAAATAGCTAAAACTTATTCCTCTGAAGAGTTTACCAATTGTGATAAAAACAAAGAGAAATGCAGACTATTTTATGAAACCGAAAATAGAAATTTGTTCGAAAACTATACCTCTACCTACAAAGAGTACAATAGATCTTTATCAGAGAAAGATGTTTTTTTAACTAAAAATTTCATCTTCAATAAAAATGATACTATTTACCTTATAGATAACAGAAAACAAGTTACACTTTTTGATTTAGACAAAGGAGAAATAATCAAATCTAACATTGATTTTGACTCTATTTACACTACTATAAAAAATATTGAAACTATTAAAAGCAAAATTACAAGTTATGAATACCCATATAAATATATAATAGATGTCAAAAACTCTCTTACTAATGAAAAAATATCAGAAAGTATTAGTAAACTATCTAACTTAAAATTTATTCCGCTTGAGGATTCAACTTATAATAAATACAAACTACATAGAATAGATTTAAGCGGATATCTAAACCGAAATGGAAAATTTGAAATCCAAAATTTAAAAACAGATTCTATCTTTAATAAACAACAAATTGAAAACTATCTTTTAAATTCAACTTTTGAAACTGATTTTATTCCAAAAGAAGTTGACAAAATATATATCACAAATTTCTTTGGTGGCTACAGAAATTATGATGATAAAATTGCTGAATTAGAAACAATAAAAGATAAAGAAAAAAGAAGAATTGAAAGTGAAAAAAGACTTACTTTAGAAAAAATTGATAATATATACATTCCAAAAAATTTATATGAATCATTAACAGAATTAGATAAAATATTAGATTTCGAAGCTAAAAAAGAACTGAAAGAATCAACAGATACTTTTATGTTTAATTCTCACATGGGTGGTTTGGGTATGTGGATAAGAAACAAGTGGGGAATTAATGGTGGTTCTAGATTATCGAAATATTTTAATGATAGAAATACTGGAAAACAAATGTTTGGAAACGATGTAATTTCTGGCTTAATAATAAAACAATATATCTTATGGTTAAAAGGTGATAAAACGTCATGGAATAAATGGGAGGAAGAAAATCCAGTGAAATAAAAAAATCGGGATTTACCCGATTTTAGATTTTGCGATTACTTTGCGATATAATTCTTCATATTGTGGAAGAATATTCGTTTTATCAAATCGTATAGCTTGTTCTTTTGCCTGATGACTAAATTCTGCCAAACGCTTTTCGTCCTCTAAAATATAGATTGCTTTTTGAGCCATCATTTCTACATCGCCGACTGGACAAACAAAACCAGTTACACCGTCTATATTAACTTCTGGAATTCCTCCTGCATTTGATGATATTACAGGTACACTTGCTGCCATTGCTTCTAACGCTGCCAAACCAAAACTTTCTTGTTCAGAAGGTAAAAGGAATAAATCTGCCGCTTTCAATACATCGTTCAAATCACTTACCATTCCAAGACTTTTTACTTTATCTTGAATCCCTAAATCTTGAATCATTTGATCTGCCATTTCCCATTCTGGTCCTTCTCCAGCAATGATTAATTTGGATGGGATTTGTTTTTGAATCAAATTAAATGTACTGATCACATCTTGTATACGTTTTACTTTTCGTAAGTTAGAGGTATGTAAAATAACTTTCTCCTTTGGTAGCGCAAAATTATCACGACAACAGACGCATTTTTCTGGTAAATATTGATCGTTATCGATAAAATTTGGTACAACTTCTATCTCATTTGTAATATCAAATGCACATAAAGTTTCTTGTTTTAAACTTTCGGAAACCGATGTAACTACATCCGATTCATTAATTGAAAATTCAACAGCCGTTTTATACACAGGATGTTTCCCAACTAATGTAATGTCTGTTCCATGCAAAGTTGTCACGATTGGTAAATGATACCCTTTTCTTGCCAACATTTGTTTTGTAAAATATGCGGCATACGCATGCGGAATGGCGTAATGTACATGCACCAAATCTAATTCGTAATGTAACACTTTATCATATAAAATTGTACTCAACGCCAAATCATAGGGTTGATATTGAAACAATGGATAAGTCTCAACATGAATACGATGAAAGTATATATTTGGTAATTTAATGTTTAATCTTGCAGGTACATTTGTACTAAAAAAATGTACTTCATGCCCTTTCTCCGCTAAATCCATTCCGAGTTCTGTTGCTACAATTCCACTACCTCCGTAGGTTGGATAGCATACAATTCCTATTTTCATTCGCGATTTTTATTTAGACAAATTTAAGGCAAAATTGCGTCATATATTACTTGTCGGATATTTTCTCTCACTTTTTTTATCGATAAATAATTTGGTTCAATAGTTTGATTCACTCTATTTGATAGAAAAATATAAACAATATTGTATTTAGGATCCGCCCAGACCATAGTTCCTGTAAAACCTGTATGACCAAAACTTTCGGCTGATGGACCTTTTGTAGAAACCGTTTGCATTTTGTCAAAGCCTGCACCTCGATGATTTCCTTTGAATTGTTGTTTGGTAAATTCTGCAACCACTTCTGGTTTCAAATAAACCTCATCACCATATTCGCCACCATTCAAATAGAGTTGCATCAACTTTGCCAAATCAATCGAGTTAGAAAATAACCCCGCATGACCAGCAATTCCGCCAATCATCGCTGCACCTTGATCGTGTACAAAACCATGCACCAATTGATTTCTGTAGGTTTTATCGTATTCAGTTGGAATGATATCTTCTAAACTAAATTTTTCTTTCGGATTAAAAGTGGTACGGTACATTCCAAGATTTTGGTAAAATTTTTCTTGCGTTAATTGATTTAGATCTTTTCCAAAATCTTTTTCTAATTTCTTCTTAAAAATATAATAGCCTAAATCTGAGTATTCATAAGACTTACGACCAAGTTGTGATTTATAAATATCTTCATAAATCGTATCTTTTATCGAATTGATGATATAAATATTATCCGTTACTTTTATTTGATGCTCCTCATCTTGTTTACGTGAATAGAAATCCAAATAAAGACGCGCATTTTTCACATTAACCGTTTCGTTGTAAAAGCCAATCCAAGGTTTAAGACCAGCTTGATGTGCCAAAACTTCACGAACTTTTAAAGAAGATTTGTTCGTATTCTTAGCATCGGTATCAATTTCACCAACTGTTTGATCAAGGTTTAATTTACCTTCGCCGACCCCCAACATCAACAAAGGCAACGTTGCCGTCACCTTTGTTACAGAAGCAACATCATACAAATCTGTCCACTTCACTTTTTTTGAAGAATTTTTATCTTGTGTTCCAAAGCTTTTGTCGTACACGACTTTTCCATCTTTCGCAACTAAAATTTGCATTCCAGGCGTGTAACGATTTGCTATTGCTTCTTCGGCAAGTCTATCTATTTCTGAGAGTTTTTTTTTCCTAAACTTACATTTT
This sequence comes from Empedobacter stercoris, assembly GCF_025244765.1. NCBI lineage: Bacteria > Pseudomonadati > Bacteroidota > Flavobacteriia > Flavobacteriales > Weeksellaceae > Empedobacter > Empedobacter stercoris. The sequence continues at coordinate 977,887 of NZ_CP104209.1, forward strand.
CAGGCGCTGTAAACCCTAAACGATTGATATGTTTTGTTACAATTCCTTGACCTTCCTTCAAATTTTGATTGATATCTACAGGAAAAGTTCCGTCAGCATCAATTGCTCCAAAAATAATTTGTGCTGCTGCTGCTTGCGCATCTTTCGTATTTTGATAATGAACCGTAACGGCATCTAAATTTGATAAATCAAGATCTTTCAATCCATAAGGACTTGTAAACAATGAAAAGATTTTCTTTTTGTCTTTTGGCAATGCATTCAATATAGCTTTCGAATTTGCAGACAATTTATAAGGTTTGTAAACTGTTTCATTTGACAAAAATGCCCCAGCAATAACAACATCATAATCATTTAGTAAATTGATTTGATTTGGATTTGAAATTTTTACTAACTCAACATTTGTATATTTTTGTAAATGTGTCAAAAATTGATCATAATCAGTTTGTTCCAATGGGACAAACGCTATTTTTTGATTTATTTTTTTGATTGGTAAAACCTTGTGTTGATTTTTAACCACAGTTGAAGCTTTCTCGAAAATTTTTGTTGTTAAAGCTAAATTTTCAGGCGAGTTTAAATCTTCTAAAACATTTGCTGGATTTAATGGTTTTATCTCGTTTAAACCTGTGATGTATTTGGCCATTAAAATTTTCTTCACACTTTCTTCTAAACGTGCTTCAGAAATTTCTCCATTGTTAATTGCATCGATAATTTTTTGTTTCCCGATATGTACATTTTGAGAAAACAGTAAAATATCATTTCCAGCCACAAAAGCTCTATAATCTACATCGCCTGCAGGAAATCTTTTTGCTACACCATCCATATTCAACGCGTCTGTAATCACAATTCCTTTAAACTGTAATTCACCTTTCAAATAATCTGTAATAATTCGTTTGGATAAGGTTGAAGGAATAGTAGCATCTGGCTCCAAAGCTGGAACATTAAGATGTGCTATCATGATTGATTGTACACCAGCTTCAATCATTTTCTTGAAAGGTGCAATATGGTATTTTTCTAAATCAGTTTTATTATCCGGTATCAATGGTAAAACTTTGTGCGAATCTTGGTCGGTATTTCCATGTCCTGGAAAATGTTTTGCAGACGATAAAACATTTTGTGTACGCATTCCGTTCATATAAGCAATTCCTTTTTCTGCTACACGATCGGGATTAGAGCCAAACGAACGATTTCCAATCACTGGATTATTCGAATTGACATTGACATCAACCGAAGGTGAAAAATTAAATTGTACACCCATTCTATTCGCTTGCAAACCGATTTGTTTCCCTACTTGATACACCAAATTATTATCTCGTAATGCTCCAAGTGTCATATTCCAAGGAAAACGTTCTACACTTTTCAAACGCATTGCTAATCCCCATTCTGCATCCATTCCTATTAACAAAGGCGTTTTTGAAATGGATTGAAATTTATTGGTTAACTCGATTTGATGAACAGCTTGATCTTGCATAAAAATCAAACCTCCGATATGTTCTTCTTCGATTAATTTTTGAATCTCAATCTCATGCGCAGCATCTCTATTTGTATACGCAGCTACAATAAATAATTGTCCAACTTTCTCTTCTAATGTCATGGTACTGTATTTTTCATCAACCCATTTCATTTGAATGGAATCCTTAAATAATGGAGAAATTTGTTGCGCTTTTGTCGCGATAGGTAAAATAATTGTTAAGAATACGTATGTTATAACTTTTTTCATGCTAGAATAAATTAATTTTGTATGTTTTTTCCCTTTGATAAAAACTTTTTTTTTAAAGGCTTACCGATTAGGATTGGTAAATTTATAGTAAATTGTGAAATTAAATAAAATTATATGAGTATTTTCAGTGTTGTACAGGATAGTATGTTAAATCATCCTGGACTAGTAACTGTTTTTGGAGTAGCTGTAATTATTATGCTACTTTTAGATTTAGGTGTTTTTAACAAAAACGCACATGTTGTTTCGAATAAAGAAGCACTTATCTGGACGATTGTTTGGATTTCCTTAGCAATGATTTTTAGTGGAGTAATTTATTTTGTTTTCAAGGAAGCTGATGGGCACGCGTTTGCTCTCAACAAATTCTCCCAATTTCAGGCGGCTTATTGGATTGAAAAAGCGTTATCCGTCGACAATCTATTTGTTTTTATTTTAGTTTTCGGGTTCTTTAAAATTCCAAAGGAATATCAACATAAAGTTCTCTTTTGGGGAATTTTAGGTGCATTATTATTCCGTGCAATCTTTATTTTTGCTGGAGTTGAATTAATCAAAATGACTTATTTACCTTCTTTTTCTATTGGAGATTGGCACTTTAATTTAGGTGATGAAGCAACGCACGCTAATTTTGCTGCAAAAGAATTTTTCCGTCCAAATGTAGTTTTAACTCTTTTCGGATTCTTCCTAATTGTAGCGGGAATCAAATCTTGGAAATCAAGTGATGAAGATGAAAATCAAGATTTATCACAAAACCTTGGAGTAAAATTGGTGCACAAATTTTTTAAAGTAACACCTAATTTTGATGGAGATAAATTCTTCAGTGTACAAAACGGAATCAAAATGGCGACGCCTCTTTTCGTTGCATTGATGGTGATTGAAGTAACAGATTTAGTATTTGCTGTAGATAGTATTCCTGCGATTTTTGCTGTTGCTCCAGACGATCCTTTTATTCTTTATTCATCTAATATTTTTGCTATTTTAGGATTGCGTTCGTTGTATTTCTTGTTAGCAAACTCGATGGATAAATTCAATAAATTACACTATGGTTTGGCTGTAATTTTAACTTTCATTGGAATTAAAATGATCATTATGCCTTTCTATCATTTCGAATCGACTGTTTCATTATCAATAATTGGTGGAGTTTTATTAACAACAATTATATGGTCTTTGCTTTCGAATCGAACAGAAAAAAGTAATTAAATAAATTATAAAACAAAAAATCTCCATTCTGAAAATGGAGATTTTTTTATTGTTTTAGTTATGCTTATTTCTTTACAGCATCTTTTAGAGGCTTCGTAACTTCCGTTACACTTTTTACTTCAGCTGTTTCTTTCAATGATTTTGTAGGACTTTCGTTTCCTCTGTGACACATGATACATGTTACAACATTAATCATTTCAGGATTATTTGCATTTTCCCAGTTGAAATTTTTAGCGTTTATTTCGCGTGTCATTACAATCATATGACGAGCAAATTCTTTCTCTTTTTTTGCATCGCTCGAAAAATCTAACTTTCCTGTTTCAGGATTCGCCGCATGGCAAAAATTACATTTTACGCCTAAGGCATCATTATATCCACGCATCAAACCTTTCAAACTATCTTCAGAAATATTTTGTGGTAAAACTTTTAAATTTTTCCATTCAGAAGTTGCAATTGCTTTTCCTGTATCAATTTGACGAGAAGTTGTAAAAGAAAAAATACTAAACATCAAAGCTGCTGTTCCCAAAGAAGCTACAATTTTATTCGATTTCATTTTTGATTAATTTTATTTTCCCAAGGTAAAAAATTATTAATCCTAAACTATTTATTTAAAAAATTTGGAATAATTTTAAATAAATGGTTTAAAATCTCCAAACCAACAAACGAGAAACTTTATTTCCTTGTTGCATATTTACAATTCTGTAATCTCTTACTTTTTCACGTTTCAAAATTCCTTCTAAAATTCGAACATTCTCTTTCTTAGAAACTAAAGTTGTAAACCATTTTACTTGATGTTTGAAATCTGTACTTTCTTTAATCATTTTAGTGATAAATAAACGCTCTCCACCTCTACACCAAAGTTCTGAATTATTTCCACCAAAGTTTTGAATAGGTTTTTGATCCGATTTTTGACCTAAATTTTTCAATTTACGCATGGTTTGTTCCATCACTTCTTGATTTGATCTAAAAAATGGCGGATTACAAATCGTAATGTCGAATTTTTCACCTTGTTTTATAATATTCTTAAAAATATTATTTGGATTAAATTGCATTCTTATCTCTACTTTATTGCGTAATCGTGTATTTTTCTTCACGATTTCTTCCGCATTTTTGAAAGATGCATAATCCAATTCTGCTCCTACAAAATTCCAATCATATTCGTGATTTCCAATAATCGGATAAATACAATTCGCACCAACTCCAATATCTAAAACTCTTACGTCTTTTCCGCGTGGAATTACTCCATCAAAACCTTCGCCCAAAATATCTGCGATATAATGAATATAATCTGCACGACCTGGGATAGGTGGACATAAGTTATCTTTTGGTAATTCCCAATAATCAATATCGTAATACGTTTTTAACAAAGCTTTGTTTAACGCTTTTACTGCTTCTCTGTCCGAAAAATTAATCGTTGGTTCGTTCTCTTTATTTGGTTTGATATATTTAGAAAGTGCTGGATGAATAGCACATAGTTTCTCAAAATTATAGGGCGCTAAATGACGATTGCGCGAATGTAATTTTTTTAATTTACTCTTTTTTTCGGGAGTATCCATACAAAAATATTTATGCAAAAATAAGACAACCTTTGCATTTATCTGCAAAGGTTGTTTTTGATTTCGATTATTTTAATTGTTTTTGTAATGTTTCTATTTGTTTCAACAAATGATGAATCACTTCTAAACCTTCTAAATTAACGCCTAAATCATAATGAAATTGAATAAATCGTTCGATTAATTTCAAATCATTTTCTTCGATAAAATATTCTTGGTTACGTTCGTGTAAAACGACTAAATCATTCTTGTATAAATCAATTAAAAATTGAGGTTCAATCTGATGATATTGACAATATTGAACAACTGATATTGTGATGTTTTTCATGGTTTTATACTTTTTTAATTGAACGTAATTTCTCGAATAATTCTTTCTCTTCGACCGATAATTGCGTCGGAATTTTGACAGAAAATGTCACATACAAATCTCCAAACTGATTCTCTTTCTTATAAATTGGCAAACCTTTTCCTTTCAATTTTACCTTTTTATTATTTTCTGTTCCTTCTTTAATTGGCACTTTTACTTTTCCAGAAAGTGTATCAATCATCACTTCTCCTCCCAGTATTGCGTCGTACATATCCACCTCAACGGTTGTCGATAAATCCGCACCATTCACTTCAAACTGTGTATTATTTTGAATATGAAATGTGATATACAAATCTCCATTCGGACCATTGTTATAGCCTTTCCCGCCATGACCTTTTATCTTAATTGTTTGTCCATCTTCTACACCTGCAGGAATTGTAATTCGAATATTTTTACCATTTACAGCGAAAGTTTGTTTGTGAGAAGTCAACGTATCTGTCAAATTCAATGTCAAACTGGCATTTACATCTTGTCCTTTATAACCTGTTGAACGGCTTCTACCTTCGCGTCCAAACATCGAACTAAAAAAATCTGAATAACCATCAAAATCATCGAATCCTTCAGCTCCATCAAAATCTCTATTACTATATTGATATTGTTGATGTTGTTGACGAGCTTTTTCATATTCTTCTCCATGTTGCCAATTTTCCCCATACTTATCGTATTTTTTACGTTTTTCTGGATCGCTCAGCACTTCGTTTGCTTCGTTTAATTCTTTAAATTTATGTGCAGCTTCTTCATTATTGGGATTAAGATCAGGGTGATACTTACGCGCCAATTTCCGATACGCTTTTTTTATCTCATCTTGTGATGCGTTTTTTTGCAAACCTAATGTTGTATAATAATCTATAAAAGCCATAGTAATTTATAAGTTTTGTGATTTAAATCAATCAAAATCAGTTCCAATTTTAACAAAACTGACAAGTCGACTCATACTTTGATGTCTATTATAACTTTTTTAATGTTTTATCCGAAATAGATAAATTTATTATGATTAATTCATAATATTTTAAAAATAATTTGGATATATTCAAAAAAAACAAGTATTTTCAATTCATAAAATAGTAGAAATGAATAGTAGATATTTTTCGAAAAATATATTAATTGGATCAGCCGTTGCTGATGCATTAGGAGTGCCAGTTGAGTTTAAAAGTAGGCAAGATTTACAGCAAAATCCAATAACAGATATGATAGGTTATGGAACTTACAATATGCCTCCCGGAACTTTTTCCGATGACAGCTCGTTGATGTTTTGTTTGGCCGAATCACTTTGTAATGGATACAATGTTAACGATATTGCAGAAAAATTTCAGATGTGGATGCACGAAGGTTACTGGACTGCTGACGGTGAAGTTTTTGATGTTGGAATTACGACAAGAAAAGCGATTAATCGCCTACGAGTAGTAAAACATCCAAGTGAAGCTGGTTCTAAAGAGGAAGGTGACAATGGAAATGGTTCGTTGATGCGCATTTTACCTTTGGCTGTTTTTACAAAAGATTTATCGATTGAAGAACGTTTCGAAATTGTAAAAGAAGTTTCGTCTATTACGCATGCACACAATCGTTCTATTTTAGCTTGTGTTTATTATATTGAATTTGCATTGAACACTTTGGATGCTGAAAATTTGGAAGAAGCATATTTGAATACTAATTTTTGGTTGAAATTATTTTTAGAAGAAAATGAAATCTATAAAAAAGAGCTTACATACTTTGATCGAATTTTAAGTGGAAAACTAATTGATCTAAAAGAAGATGATATAAATTCAACGGGTTATGTGATTGATAGTTTAGAAGCTTCTATTTGGTGTTTATTACATACCGATTCGTATAAAAACTGTGTTTTAAAAGCTGTTAATTTAGGACATGACACCGATACAACTGCATGTATTGCTGGCGGAATAGCCGGAATTTTTTATGGAATAGAAACTATACCTTCTCATTGGATCGAACAATTAGCTCGCGTAAATGATATTCTTCTTTTAGCAAAACAATTGGAAGAAAAGTACGAGTTTTAGAAAGATTATTTTATCTTAAATTCAACAAAAACATTTTTCGTAATTTTGCAAAATGGAAAGTCAAAAAAATAATCCATTACACGGAAAACGATTAGACGATATTATCGAAGAATTAATCATTTATTATGGTGGATGGGAAGGTTTAGGTAATCAAATAAACATCAAATGTTTTAATGATAATCCGAGTTTAAAATCTTCTTTAAAATTTCTTCGAAAAACAGATTGGGCACGAAAAAAAGTAGAAGAATTGTACATCAAAAAAATTGCAAAATAATGAGTGCAACTATTCTTGAAGAGAAAATTTTTATTGATACTGAACTTTTAACAAATATAGAAGAAGAAAGTCAAGTCATTATACATTGTTGTATGAATGCTGACGAATATGCAAATGCAGCTCGGATTTGGCCATCTACTTTTATAATTGATAATCAATCAGGAAAACGTTGTCAATTGGTTTTTGCAGACGGAATTACAATGTATCCAAATTGGACATATATCGAAGAAAAATCTTCTTTAAATTTTACTTTAATCTTTAATGGTTTACCAAAAAGTTGTCGATCGTTTGATCTTGTCGAAATTATCCCTCAAGCTGGAGGGTTTGAATACCGAAAAATAAATCGAAATAAAAGCGATGTTTATCACGTCGAATTTTCAGAATAAACTAAAAATGCGTTTCAAATGAAACGCATTTTTTAATCATATAAACTGTATTTTTTATTGAATTACTCCAATATCATTTCGGTAATATTCGTAATCAAAATGTACTTTCTTGATGTTTTCATAAGCTGTTTCTCGTGCTTGTTCTAACGTATCTCCTAAACCAACAACATTAATTACACGTCCGCCAGAAGTCACAATTTGATCTTCTGACAACTTGGCTCCTGCAATAAAATTAGGACAAGTTACATTTTGTAAACCACGAATCTCAAAACCTTTGTCATAATTCCCTGGGTATCCGCCCGAAACCATCACTACACAACATGCATGTTGATTTTTGAAATTCAAGTCAAAGTCTTCACCTTTAATTGCTTTGTTAACCACATCAAATAAATCATTTTCTAATAAAGGTAAAGTTGTTTGCGTTTCTGGATCGCCCATTCTTAGGTTATATTCTAACAAATAAACACCTTTTGTTGTAATCATCAATCCAAAGAAAATTACTCCGGCGAACTCTAATCCTTCTTTGATCAAACCACATTTAGTTGGTTCCATAATTTCTTCTTCGAACATTTTGAAATGCTCGTCCGTAAACAATGGATTTGGAGCAATAACGCCCATTCCACCAGTGTTTAAACCAGTTTCTCCTTCACCAATTTTTTTGTGGTCTTTTGCTGATACAAACGGAACGATTTTCTTTCCATTGAAAAAAGATAAAATAGACGCTTCAAAACCTTCTAAATATTCTTCGATTACCACTTCATTTCCTGCATCTCCAAAGGTTTTATCTTCCATAATATCTAAGACAGCTTGTTTAGCTTCATCGAAATCTTGACAGATAATAACACCTTTTCCTGCAGCTAGACCAGAAGCTTTTACAACAATTGGATATTCTTGTTCTTTTAAATAATCAATCGCCAACATTGGTCCTTGAAAATTTTTATATTTCGCAGTTTTCACACCATATTGATCCATAAAATCTTTCGCAAAAGCTTTAGAAGCTTCTAATTGAGCGGCATCTTTATGTGGTCCAAAAACATTTAAATTTTCTTTCTGAAAAATATCAACAATTCCTTCCGATAATTCTGCTTCTGGACCTACAAAAGTTAAATCGATTTGATTTTCCTTTGCAAAATCCTTCATCTCTTCAATCGAAGAAACTGAAACATTCGTACCTATTTGCGCCGTACCTGCGTTTCCTGGAATAAAGAACAATTCTAATTCTTGTCCTTTTCGTTTGAAATCCTCAGCAAATTTCCACCCAATTGCGTGCTCGCGACCACCAGAACCGATGATTAATATTTTTGTGTTCATTTGTTTTATTTTTAAATGAAAAGTGAATAATAATAAACGAAAATTCTATTCTCGATACATTTTCTACGAAAACACTCGAATTGACGAATTTTCAAATTAGTACATTAACTGATTATCAATTAATGCATAAAATGTCTCATTCCTGTAAATACCATTGGGATGTTTTTCTCATTACAAGCATCAATTGACTCTTGATCTTTGATTGATCCACCTGGTTGAATAATCGCTTTGATTCCGTTTTCAGCAGCAAAATCAGCTACATCACGGAAAGGGAAAAAGGCATCAGAAGCTAAAACTAAATCTTCTTCCACTTTTTCTTTCGCACGAGAAATTGCTTGCTGAGCCGCCCAAATACGATTCGTTTGACCACCTCCAATACCGTAAGCTTGACCATTCGTTGCAACAACAATTGCATTCGATTTTACCCATTTTACAATTTTTTGAGCAAAAACTAAATCTGTCATTTGACGATCTGTAGGTTGCACATCTGTTACCACTTTAAGATCTGTTGAAAATTGGTTATCTGTCGATTGAACAATTAAACCTCCATCAACTTTTACGTAAGTTACTTTATCCGAAACTGGATTTTTAACTTTGATGATGCGTACATTTTTCTTTTGTTTGAAAATCTCTAAAGCCTCTTCTGTAAATGAAGGTGCGATAACTATTTCTAAGAAAATTTTGTTTAATTCAACCGCAGTTTTACCATCAACTTCTTTGTTAAAAGCGATGATTCCACCAAAAATTGACATTGGATCACATTCGTATGCTTTTTCGTAAGCTTCTAACAGATTCTCTCCGATTGCTACACCACAAGGCGTTGAGTGCTTAACGGCGCAACATGTTGTTTCTTCAAATTCTGAAACCACTTTGTAAGCTAAATCCATATCACGAATATTATTGAAAGAAAGTTCTTTTCCTTGTAAATATTCGAAATCTTTCATTGCCCCATTTTTCGTTTTATCAACGTAATAGGCTGCTTTTTGATGTGGGTTTTCACCATAACGTAAATCCATTACCTTTTCATAAGAAGACTCTAAAAATTGAGGAAAGTCTTCACCTAAAATGTACGTAGAAATCGCTGCATCATAAGCAGAAGTTAAGTTGAACACTTTACCAGCACATAATTTACGTGTTTCTACAGAAGTAGAACCATTCTCACGAATCTCATTCATCACCACTTCATAATCGTTTACATCTGTTACAACTGTTACGTCATAGAAATTCTTTGCTGATGATCGCAACATAGATGGTCCTCCTATGTCAATAAATTCGATCATTTCTGCTTCGGAAAGACCTGTGTTCATCTTCTCGAAGAATGGATATAAGTTTACAATTACGATATCAATTGGATTAATTCCGTGCTCTGCAATTGTTGCCATATGATTTTCATCTGAACGACGAGCCATTATACCTCCGTGAATAGCAGGATGCAAAGACTTTACACGACCATCTAAAATTTCTGGAAAACCTGTCACATCTTTTACTTCTGTCACTTCGATTCCATTGTCTTGTAAATGTTTGTACGTTCCTCCTGTTGATAAAATTTTGTAATCTTGCTCAACCAAGAATTTTGCAAATTCTAACAAGTTCGACTTGTCCGAAACACTGATTAGCGCCTGTTTTTGCATTTTGTTTTAGTTTTTAAAGTTTATTGTTTGTTTATTATTTCGGGAAAAATAAAATACCTCAATGCAGAACACATTGAGGTATTTTTCTATTTATGCTTCACTAATTTGCTTAATTGCTTTGATGTAGATTTCACTTTCTACTTCAGCCACTTTTCGTTGCAAATCTGCTATTTCATCATTTTCTTCGATTTCAAAAGTTCCTTGACATATGATTTGCCCTTCGTCTACTCCAGCCGTTACATAATGCACTGTTGCTCCCGAAGTTTTTTCACCAGCTTCTAAAACTGCTTTGTGAACTTTTGCGCCATACATTCCTTTACCTCCAAATTTTGGTAACAATGCCGGATGTATATTTATCATTTTAGCACCCCATTTCTCTGTAAATTCTGAAGATAAAATGGTTAAAAAACCTGCCAAAACAATTAGATCAATATCTTCTCCTTCTAAGTTATGTTCGGCATCTTCCGAAAAAGTTTTTCGGTCTAAAACATACGTTCGGATATTTTTATCCAACGATCGTTCAATTGCATAACAGTCGCGGTCTGCCATCACCATCGAAATCTCGACATTTGGTAAGGTTCCGTCTTCAACTGCATCAATAATATTTTGAAGATTTGTTCCGCCTCCGGAAACAAATACAGCTATTTTCATGTTTGTTTGTAAGTAATCTTGTTTGTTTTGCAAAGATAAGATTTTAGTTGAAGGAAGTTGTAAAATATAACTTGATTTTAATCTATATTATAATGATATTTACGATACAAATAGATATAAAAAAGGCTACTTCATATTGAAATAGCCTTTGAAATATTTTTTAGTGAGTTGCTGATCCGTCTACTCCGTGAGCATGTCCATGAGACAATTCTTCTTCTGTTGCTGGACGAACGTTTAAAATTTCTACTTCAAATTCTAAAGTCTTTCCTGCCATTGGAGGATTTAAATCTGCAATTACTGCTTCTTCAGTAACTTCAGTAACAGTTGCACGGAATTGATTTCCTGCATCATCTGTTAATGGTAATAAAGCACCAACTGGTGGTAATCCAGACTCTTTGAACATATCTAAAGGTAACTGAGCAACAGCTTCTTCTACTCTTTGTCCATACCCTTCTTCTGGAGAAATTACAAAAGATTTTTTATCACCTGCTGATAATCCTTTTAATTCTTCTTCAAATTTTGGAATCATCATCCCAGCTCCAACTAAAAAAGCCAAAGGTTCTTTTGCATTTGATTGTTCTACAAATACTTTTTCACCATTCGCTTCGATGGTATGCAATGAGTAGTTAACAGCTACTACGTGGTTGTTTTCTATTGTCATAAATTTAAAATTATGGATGCTTTCTATACAAAAAGCGTTCATTTTTTATTGCTATCTATTTAGCAATAATTATTCCTTTGGGTAATATGACCAATTCTGTCAGTTATTTATCCTTTTTAAACTGACATCATCATATTTAATCAATAAAAAGTAATGCTTTCTTGATATCTTCGTACCCTATTTCGCCATTGTAATAGTCATAAATAGGTTTTAAAATTTTATTTTCTTCAAATTCGATTTCACTGTACGCCATTCTAACTTTATCTAAAATTTTGTCAGAAGGTTTGAATTTTGAGTAATCCAAATCTGGTTCGATTTCTTTTATTTTACCAATATGATCAACAATTGCGGATGACGTTAAACCTCTTTTTTCAGCAATTTGATCTAACGATAAACCTTCTTTTACATATTCTAACGTGATTTCGTATGTTGATTTCTTTTGACCTTTTTCTTTGGTCTTATTTTTTTCGATATTTTTTGCAATTTGCTTTTTATCTAATGTTCCGCCTGAATATCGAATAAAAGCTGCCCAAGAATTTTGTAATTCTTTTTCATCTAAAAACGAATCAATTTCATTCGATAAAACCTGAAAACGTCTGTCAGCCTTCATGGCTAACGAGTCAATTTCTAATGCTGTTTGATTAAGTCCGTGCAACATCAACGAATTTAGATCGCGTAAACGAGATAATGCCACATATCCTTGACCTTTCTCAAAAGCTTTTGATAAATCAATAAAAGCCGAATCTAATGTCATTCCTTGCGATTTGTGAATGGTAATTGCCCAAGCTAATCTTAACGGAACCTGAGTAAATGAAGCCAATGCTTTTCCACTTTCGTCTTCAATAGCCCATGTTTCAGGCTTTGCTATATAAAATTCTCCATCCAATGTTTTGATGATTGGTTCATCTTTTTCTGTATATCCGGATACATTTCCAAGTGTTCCGTTTACAAAACCAACTTCAAAATTATTACGAACAAACATTACTTTTGCACCAATTTTAAGCTCTAAAACTTCGTCTGCTAAAACTGATTTTTTCAACACCTCGACTAAAGCAGGATTTCCTGCCACTTTAGCTTCAAATACTTTTGAAGAAGAATCGATACTAATCAATTGACCTTTATTAATTCGATCAACATCCATATTGTGGGTATACAAACGCGTTTGCGAATCGATTTCATCAGGAAAATATTCGATCCGAGATTCTAATAAATCAACCGTTTTTTGTGTAATATGTCCCGAACGAATTTCATTCAAAATATCATTCAACGCATTATTTGTTTGACGATATTGTTCTGTTAAATAACAAATATGTACTTTAGATTGCACCCAAGCATCTGACATAAAACAGAATTTATCCTTCGATTCTTCCCACTCTTCGCCAATTGGAGGTAACTGGAAAAAATCTCCCGAAAAAATGACTTGTACACCTCCAAAAGGTTCGTCGTTTTGTTTAAAAAATTTCAATACATAATCTACTGCATCTAACTGATTTCTATGTAACATTGAGATTTCATCTATAATCAAGACTTTTACTTTGTCCATTTTATCGCGAAAATATTTTTTATCACGAAGTGAAGCTAAATATCGATCCGAAACATAATCTTTTATCCCAATTCCTGCCCACGAATGTATCGTTTGACCATTCATATGCGTAGCTGCAATTCCTGTAGAAGCCGTTATAGCAACTGGAACACCATGTTGTTTAAGATAAGTAATATATTGATTTAACACATAAGTTTTTCCGGCACCTGCAGAACCTGTTAAAAATACATTTCGACCAGATTTTAGAATTGCCAAAGCCTTTGATTGTTGCATAACTTATGAGTGAATTTGGAGTTTTTTGAATGAAATACAAAGATAGGAATCTTATAAAGAATATGTTTAATTTTGCCTTATATTTATATTCTAATAACTTTTACACTATAAACCTAATTAATGAAATACTTTTATACTATTTTTTTCTTGTTGTTAATATCTTTATCTTTTCAAATAAAAGCCCAATGCTTTGAGTGTATAAAAACATATGGAGGTTTTGGAGATGACTATATAAAAGCTTTAGAAGTAACTAATAATGGTTTTGCTTCGATAACTACAGATAATTATAGCTCTCTCAAATATTATGATAATAATTGTAATTTAATTTGGGAAAAAATGTATAATGCTACATTTCCATATACAGAACTTCATCCTAGAACTATTAGAGCGGATAAAAATAATAATTTATATGTTTTTGAATACAATTTTGTCCATGCCTATGAAGGTAAAAATATAACAAAATTTGATCAAACAGGAAAACAGTTATGGGAAATTATTTTTGCTAACAGAAATGGTTCTGACCATCCTTTATCAGGATTTTGGAATGCATATTTAGTAGATTATGAAGTTCTTAACAATAAACTTTATATTATTGGCTATTTCACTAATGTATTAATTTTCAACGACAATATTATTTATGACTTTAGAAATACAGACAATCATACAAATAGAAACTTCTTTATAAGCGAATTTGATTTAGATGGTAACTATCAAAACACTAAAATTATATCTAGAGGAAATGGTGGTGTAACTTATAATGATGCTGTAATAGATAATGATGAGAATTTGTATTTATTAAGAAATAATAATTCAAATATTGTTATTGAAAAGTATAATAAACAACTAGATTTAATCTACTCAAAAAAAATTAGTGAAGCAGACCGTGAAAATAATATAGAAATTTTCTCACCTGACAGAATGTTTTATTCAACTAAGTTTAATAAAATAATCATTTTTGCACAGAATACTCGTAATACTAACATTGGAAATGAAACTATCATATACAATGATAGTAATTATTCTAATCGAAATGTTTTAATAGGGATTAATCCTAACAATGGAGAAGTTATTAACTACAAAAAAATAGACTTCATTCCAAACGGAACGAGATATTATGGAAATCAAGATTTGAATCCTATGAATTATTATTTTGATTATACCGAAAAAGATGATCACTCATACATAATTACAAATTTTAATAAAGAAATAAATATTAATGGTAATGTTATAAAACCTAAAATATCTAAAGAATACGAATACACAACTTCTGAAGATCAAATTAATTATGATACAAATATCATTTCATTTAAAATTAACCCTGAAAATTTTGACTTAACACCTTTATTATATACTAATAAAGGTTCTCAAGAAATTCATTTGAGTCGAGAATATGGAAAATTTATTAGAGTTATTGATAAAGATAATATTTTAATTAGTGGGGAGTTTCAATCATTAAATTTTCAAGTTAATGGAATTCATATCCCTAATAAAAGTGGTAATCTAAATCGAGATTATTTCATTTACAAATATAATCTGAACAACAAACCAAATAATATTTCTATAAACATTGACAATTCTTGCTTTGGAGAAGAAACTAAATTTACAATAGAAGGTGATTTTGAATCTGTTAAATGGGATTTTGGAGATGGTAATTCTTCTACTGATAAAAATCCAGTACATACATATACTAAACTAGGAAAATACATAGTTAAGACAACCGTAACATGTAAGGGAGAAACTAGAGAATTTACAAATGAGGTTAACATTCAATCCCCTCTAAAACTTGAAGTATTACATGATATTATTGTTTGTGAAAATAATGCTGGAGAAGGTATAGGAACTTTTGATACAAGTGATATACCTAAACTTTTAACAAATAATCAAACTAATTATACTTTAATATATTATGATACAAATGGTAATGAGATAAATAATTTTATTTCTAAAACATATCAGAATAAAAATCCATTTCAAGAAAAAATAATTGTGAAAGGATATTTTAATGAGAATATCAATTGCGTTAGCGAAACGAGTTTTTTATTAAAAACTTCTTCAAAAAGTGATTTACCAATATTAAAACAAGATTTAAACTTTTGTATCAACGAAAATAAAACATTCAACGATATTTCAATAGATGGAGATAATCTTAAATTTTATAATTCAAGTAAAGAAAATATTAATCCTAATGATAAAATAACAACAGGTATATATTATGTAACCCAAACGGAAACTTCTAAATGCGAAAGTAATAAATTAGAATTAAATATTAATATTCAAGATACAAAAGCACCAATTGCTGAAAATATTCAATCTTTTTGTGTTGTAACTTTACCAACATTAAATTCAATTCAAATTGAGGGAGAAAATATTAATTGGTATGATTCTGAAACCTCAACTTCAAAGCTTGATAACACAACTTTTTTAGAAGATAATAAGACATATTATGCTTCTCAAACAATCAATAATTGTGAAAGTGTTTTAAGGACTCCTGTTAAAATTCAACTTAACACCTACACTCTACTTACTTCTAATCCTTTTCAAATTTGTAAAGAGGATAATTCTTTTGCTGGATATAGTTTATCAACTAAATCTGGAGAAATAGCCCAATTATTAGGAAATATTAACCCTAACTCTGTTCTTTATTACGAAACTTTACAAGATGCTCAGAATAATGTTAATATTTTAAGTTCAACATACATTAATCGTACAAATAAAATTGAAATTTATGCAACTTCTATTTCTACGAATGCATGTAAAACATTTGTAAAAATACCTTTAGAAGAAAGTATTTATCCAACATTAGATATTCTTGATAACTATTTCAAATGTAAAAATGAAACCTATACAATTACGTTAAATGAAACCTACGACGAAATAATTTGGAGTGATGGACAAATAGGTCAATCTGCTTCATTTACAAATCCTGGAAAATATAAAGTTACTGTTACAAATGGTTATTGTTCTGTTACAAAAGAGTTCGAAATTATAAATTACGATAATCGTAACATCGAGTATAAGTACGACGGAAAACAAGTACATTTTACTATTCTAAATGATCTTTACACACAAATAGGCTTAGATGGAATAAATTATTCACCAAGTACTTCTTTCACATTAGAACAAGGAGAACATACTTTTTATTTCAAATCTTCAAATGATTGTATTGAAATTAGAAAAATCTATTTATATAAAGACTTACCAAGTATTCTGACTCCAAATGGTGATGGGAAAAATGATATTTGGGATTTATCATATATTAATGATTTGATTAATGTAAAAATTTTCAATCGATTCGGTAGAACTATATTTGAAGCTACAAAAGATAATCAACCAATAAAATGGGATGGAAAATATCAATTAAGAAATCTACCAACAGATACGTATTGGTACATTATTGATTTAGAAAATGGAAAGAAAATACAAGGATCAATTTTAATAAAAAATAAATAAAATAAAAAACCGGATAAGAACTAACTTATCCGGCTTTTTAAACTATTTAATCTACTATTTC
Organism: Empedobacter stercoris; assembly: GCF_025244765.1. NCBI lineage: Bacteria > Pseudomonadati > Bacteroidota > Flavobacteriia > Flavobacteriales > Weeksellaceae > Empedobacter > Empedobacter stercoris. The sequence continues at coordinate 994,974 of NZ_CP104209.1, forward strand.
AATATAATTTTGTCCGCACCTTCTTGAATTTCTCCAATAATAGCACTTCCATCAATAATATTCAATACTTTTTCAGCGTCAGTTTGGTCAACGATGACAACCATTCCGACACCCATATTAAATGTTCCAAACATTTCGTCTTCTGCAATATTTCCGCGTTTCGCTAATTCTTGCATTACTGTTGGTACATTTATTTTTGCTTTTTCTATTACAGCAGTCAATCCGTCATTTATAATACGAGGAACATTCTCGATTAATCCACCTCCTGTAATATGAGCAATTCCAGACATTTCGATACCTGCATCTTTGATTTTAAAAATATCGTTTTGATATAATTTTGTTGGAACTAATAATGTTTCGAACAAAGGTTTACCTTCAAATTCTTCGTTAAAATCTGGGAAAATTCTGCGAACCAATGAGAATCCATTCGAATGAAAACCACTTGATGGTAAAGCGATAATAGCTTGTCCAGCTTTTATTTTAGAACCATCAATAATTTCGTCGCGCTCTACTACTCCAACACAAAATCCTGCAACATCATAGTCACCAACTTGGTACATTCCTGGCATTTCTGCTGTTTCTCCACCAATTAATGCTGTTCCTGTTTCCTTACACGCTTGTGCAATTCCACCTACAATTTCTGCTGCGATATCAGAATCTAATTTTCCACAAGCTAAATAATCTAAGAAAAATAATGGTTTAGCCCCATGACACAAAATATCATTTGCACACATTGCGAAACAATCAATACCAACTGTATCGTAAACTTTAGAATCTAAAGCTACGCGTAGTTTAGTTCCTACACCATCAGTTCCTGACACCAAAACAGGATTTTTATATCCTCCTAATTGGTAAAAAGCTCCAAAACTTCCAATTCCATTCAACACGTTTGAATTGTGTGTTGCTGCAACTGCATCTTTAATTTTCGATACCGTTTGATAACCTTCTTCCTTATCTACTCCGGCTTGTTTATATGTATTGCTCATTTTTTTGCTGTATTAGTGTAAAATGTAACAAGTATTAAGTACATTTTATTTTTGACTTTTTACAATTATAATTAATCGATATGCAAAGGATTAACCTCTTTACACTCTTCATTTGTATAATTTACCGGATATTTTTCTGTAAAACATCCAAAACAATGTTCTTTACTTCCTAATAAATCAATTAGATTATCAACTGTTAAGAAATCCAACGAATCTACATTCAAATATTCTTCAACCTCTTTAATTGATTTGTTTCCCGAAATTAAATCTGCTTTAGAAGGCATATCAATTCCTAAATAACAAGGAGCAATAATTGGAGGCGAAGCAGAACGGAAATGAATTTCTTTTGCTCCAGCTTCTTTTAAGATTTTGATTAAAAGTTTTGAAGTCGTTCCACGTACAATCGAATCATCTAAAACAACCAATCGTTTTCCTTTGATTTTTTCTTTAATTGGATTCAATTTTAAGTTGACCACTCGTTCGCGCATTTCTTGCGAAGGAACGATAAACGAACGCGACATATATCGATTCTTAATCAAAATTGGCTCATAAGGAATGCCTGATGCTTCTGAATATCCAATCGCAGAGGGAATTCCAGAATCTGGAACACCAATCACAATATCTGCATCAATTGGAGATTGTTCGTATAATTTCCGCCCAGATTCTACACGTAAATCATAGATTTCTTTTCCTTCCATATTCGAGTCAGGACGTGCGAAATAAATGTACTCAAATGCACAAATATTACGATGTTTTGGTTGCTTTAATGAATATGATTTCAATCCCTCTTCATTGATTACAATCAATTCTCCAGGTTCTACATCACGAATAAATTCAGCTCCAACAGCATCTAAAGCACATGTCTCAGAACAAACTATATAAGCATCATCTAATTTACCTAAACACAATGGTCGAATTCCGTTAGGATCTCGGAAAGCTGCCATTTGATTATTCGTTAATAATAAAACCGAATAAGCTCCTTTTACTTTCTCTGTTCCTTTCTGAATGGCTTCTACAAGATCTAAATGCGAATATTTTTGGATAGAACGTAATAAAACCTCAGTGTCCGAAGTGGCTAAAAATGGTAGACCTTCAGCTTCTAACTCTGCTCTTAATTCATCAACTTCAATTAAATTTCCGTTGTGAGCAAGCGAAAAGTGAGGTTTTCCATAGATATTGTATGTGTACAGTGGCTGAATATTACGGCGACTTCCACCACCAGCTGTTGTATAACGTGTATGTCCAATTGCTGCGTTTCCTTGGTAATCATCAATTTCTGCTTCGATCAACTTGAAAACATCCAACACCAATCCTGATCTTTTAACCGTTTTGATATTTCCATCTTTCAAAAAAGAAACTCCACACCCCTCTTGTCCACGGTGCTGAAGTGCGAATAAACCAAACTGTGCGATAGAATAGGTGTTGATATTGTTGGGAGAATAAACGCCAAAAATACCACATTCTTCGTTCACGCTATCCACCGTATCAGCTGCATATTTTTTAAGTAAATTTCGTTCATAGAAATTTGTTAAATACTCAGCTTTCAACTGGCTTTTATGTAATTTTTTATCAATCATTTTGAATGAAAAAATGATTATTTTAAAACTTCTAATAAACGATTATAAACTTCGTGATAAGCTTCTGAAACATCACCTAAATCACGACGAAAACGATCTTTGTCTAATTTCTTACCTGTTTCTACATCCCACAAACGACATGTATCAGGAGAAATTTCGTCTGCTAAAATAATGTTACCATCAACATCTTTACCAAATTCGATTTTGAAATCTGCTAAAATTAATCCTGCTTTCAAGAATAATTCTTTCAAAGCTTCGTTGATTACATCAGTTTGAGCGTACATTTCTTTCAACTCATCATACGTAGCAGCTCCTAATAAAACCGCGTGATGATCGTTGATTAATGGATCTCCTAATTCATCTTTTTTGTAACAGATATCGAAGATTGTAACAGGAGATTTTCCTCCTTCCTCTAATCCTAAACGTTGAGCCATAGACCCAGCAACATAGTTGCGAACAACCATTTCAATTGGGATAATAGATACTTTTTTTACCAATTGCTCACGATCATTCAACTGCTCAATAAAGTGAGTTTTCACTCCTTTCTCTATCAAATAGTTGAAAATTAAAGTCGAAATTTTGTTATTCATTTCGCCTTTATCCTCAACAGTTCCACGCTTTTGAGCATTAAATGCTGTTGCGTCATCTTTGTAATAAACAATTACTTTGTCTGCTTCCTCTGTTGAGTAAACTTGTTTTGCTTTCCCTTCGTAAATGAAGTCTTTTTTTGTTAAGCTCATCGTTGTTTGTTGTTAAAACGTTTTTGTTTTTTTTGTTTTGTTTGAAATGAAAAAGTCCACTTCGTGTTTGTTTGTCTGTTTGAAATTTAACTTGTTCAGGGTTAAATTTCGGAATAATTTCGATTGGTTCAGGATCGAAATTGATATTTGTTTGTTGTTTGTTTTTTTCTTTTAGTATTAGATGTTAGATATTAGTATTTAGATATTCTTCATCTAATTTCTAAGATCTCCTATCTATATTCTATCCTTTAAAATACGCTACCGCATTTTTAAAGATATTCATGTATCCATTTCCTGGAATATTTTTGAATAATCCTTCTTCGTAACGCTCTGGATGTCCCATACGTCCATACACTTTTCCACAAGGCGATACAATTCCTTCTACCGCAAACGTAGATCCATTTGGATTATAAGGCATTTGTCCAGCTAATTTTCCTTCCAAATCTACAAACTGAGTAGCGATTTGTCCTTTGTCAATTAACTTTTCTAACTCCTCCTCATTGGCAACAAAACGACCTTCTCCATGTGAAAACGGAATCCAATATTCTTGACCTTCCATTCCTTTTAACCAAGGTGAATGCGATTTATTTACTCTAATTTTTGCCAATTGTGTGATATGTCGACCAATTTCGTTAAACGTTAATGTTGGCGTATTTTCTTCCAAATCTTGAATTTTACCATAAGGCAATAATCCCGATTTTATCAATGCTTGAAAACCATTACAAATTCCTAAAACCAATCCATCGCGCTCTAATAGATTGTGAATTGCATTTTTTATTTTCTCATTACGTAAAACCGTTGCTATAAATTTCCCTGATCCGTCTGGCTCATCAGCAGCTGAGAAACCTCCTGGTATAAAGAAAATATTGGCTTGATTAATTTCTTTCACAAAAACATCTACCGATTCTTCAACATCTTGTTGTGTTAAATTACGGAAAGGTAAAGTCGAAACAATCGCTCCTTCTCTACGAAACGCTTTTGCTGAATCATATTCTGAATTTGTTCCTGGAAAAATTGGAATAAAAACTTTCGGATTTTCTACTTTATGATCAGCGAAAGCAAAACAAATTTGTTCAGCTTTCAAATCTTTTTCTTCTACAAGCGTTTCAGAAGATGATTTATATGGAAACAATGAATTGAATGTTTCTTTCCACTGTTGTTTCAACTCTTTCAAGTTAATTTCTTCTCCATTAAACTGGAATGAAGCTGAATCATTTGTCTGACCTAAAACATGATAATTTTGAGCAATTTCAGCAGGAATGTTTAATTCTTCTGAATGTTCTATAACAATTGATGCTGGGTAATATTTTGCTAAATCTAAATCAGTGTTAATTTCAAATCCGATTTCATTGCCAAAAGCCATATTCGCTACAGTTTCTGCAATTCCACCAAATTTAACCGTCATCATTGATTTTACATCAGCATTAATTGTTCCGATAAAATCAAAAATAGATTTGGTATTCGTTTCGTCAATTAAATATTCAGCTGTTAAAGTTGGAATAAAAACTGAAAGTTTAGAATTCTTTTCAGCTAACGTTCCTTGTACAATTTTTTCAGCCTTAGAAGGTGCTACTGCAAACGAAATCAATGTTGGTGGCACATCAATATCTTGGTAAGATCCAGACATCGAATCTTTACCTCCAATTGCAGGAATTCCAAATTGTTTTTGTGCTTCTATCGTTCCTAACAAAGCTGCAAATGGTTTTCCCCAACGCGTAGCTTCGTCACGTAATTTCTCAAAATACTCTTGAAAAGTTAAACGGATATCAGCGTAATTTCCTCCTGCTGCAACAATTTTCGTCATCGAATCAATTACCGCAAAATAGGCTCCGTGATAATTTGACCAACGAGAAACAATCGGATTGTAACCAAATGAAGCAATTGAAACTGCATTTGTAAATCCATCTGTCGGAAATTTTTGTACTGAAACATCTTCTGGTGTATCCATTGTTTTTCCACCAAAAGCATTCAAAATAGTAGAACGTCCAACATTATTGTCAAACATTTCTACCATACCTTTTTGCGATGCGTGATTTAACTCTTGCATCATAGCAATAAAAGCTTCTTTACTGAATGCTTTATTCTCAAAAGGATTTGTATATTCTTCGTCCGTAACTTCTATTTTAGCTTGTTTACGAACACCGTTTGTATCTAAAAATTGACGGTCCAATTCAACAATCTTAGTTCCTTTCCAAACTAAAGTCATTTTATCATCTCCCGTTACCTCCGCAACACAAGTTGCATCAAGGTTTTCTTCTTTTGCTAATGCAATAAATGTTTCTACATCTTTTGCTTCTACCGCAACAGCCATACGTTCCTGAGATTCAGAAATCGCTAATTCTGTTCCGTTTAATCCAGCATATTTTAATGGAACTAAATCTAAGTCAACATTAATTCCGCGTGCAATTTCACCAATTGCAACAGAAACACCTCCTGCTCCGAAATCGTTACATTTTTTGATTAATACTAAAACTTCTGGATTACGGAATAAACGTTGAATTTTACGCTCAACGATTGCATTTCCTTTTTGAACTTCTGCCGATAAATCGTCTAATTTTAAACCATCATGTGTTTTAGATGAACCTGAAGCTCCACCTACTCCATCACGCCCTGTTGCTCCACCTAATAAAATAATTCGGTCACCAGCAACTGGTTCTTCACGACGAACATATTCTTTTTTTACAGCTCCAGCTACAAAACCAACTTCCATACGTTTTGCTTTGTATCCTTCGTCATAAATTTCTTTCACAAAAGTTGTCGCTAAACCAATTTGGTTTCCATACGAACTATATCCATTTGCTGCTTCTTTCGAGATTTTACGTTGTGGTAATTTACCTGGTAACGTATCTTCAATTTTTTCTAAAGGATTTGCAGCTCCTGTAATACGCATGGCTTGGAAAACGTAAGAACGTCCACTCAAAGGGTCGCGAATTGCACCTCCAACACATGTAGAAGCTCCTCCAAAAGGCTCAACTTCTGTTGGGTGATTATGTGTTTCGTTTTTAAATTGTAATAACCATTCTTCCTCAACACCATCTACATCAATTGGTACAACGATAGAACATGCATTGATTTCTTCTGAAACATCAATATTTTTAACCACTCCTGTACGAGAAAGATATTTCCCCATAACAGTTGCTAAATCCATCAAACGAATTGGTTTAGTTGTTCCCAATTCTTGACGAACTTGTTGGTAATAATTGAATGTTTTTTGTAGCGTTTCGTTAAATTTAGAATTAAATTCAACATCTATAATTTCTGTCTCGAAAGTGGTATGACGACAATGATCAGACCAATAAGTATCTAAAACTTTTAATTCAGTTTCAGTTGGATTACGATCAATAGATTTGAAATAGTCTCGAATAAAAACTAAATCATCCATCTCTAATGATAATCCAAACTGGTTGTAAATATCTTGTAATTTATTTTCGTCAGCAGAAATAAAACCTTCTATAATTGGAACTTCAGTTGCTTCTGGATTCGCAGGTATTTCCATTTTAGAAAGATCTTTCTCACGCGATTCTATTGGATTGATTAAGTAATCTTTTACTTTCTTCAAATCCTCCGCAGACAAATCTTCGTTGAACACATATAATAAACCAGATTTTACGGTTACATTATCAACATTCATCAAAACCAAACATTGTTCCGAAGAATCATCACGTTGATTGTATTGACCCGGTAAAAATTCGGTTGCAAAATAGTTTTTAGTGTGAGGAATGTTTTCAATAATTGCATCTTCCACATACTTGAAAACAACATCTGTCACAGGATCGACAAACACTTTGTTTTGAACCTCTTGCAACTGGCTTTCTTGTATATTAAAAAGATCATAAATAACAAAAACCTTGCACACAATATTAGGTACAAGGTTTCTAAGTTCTATTGTAGTCTTCTGACTGATAACGTCAAAATTCGATTTCTTCTGAATGAAAAGTCTTTGGTTCATTGTATTGTTTGCTGTACTATTTGGTTTATTTTGTTTAAACCATTTGTATCATCTACATCAACAAACAAACTATTTTCTACATTGAGTGGTTCAAGACTCATTTTATAGAAAAAAAATTCATTTGTAGTGGCAAGTATTTATGGTCTGCCGTAGAGACGCTCAACCTTATTATGAGCTATACAAATGTTGTAAACTTTAAAAACTAAATCACCTTTAAAAGTGAATTGCAAAATTAAACATTTTAATTAGTAAAATCAAATCTAAATCAACAATATTTTGTTTAATTTATTTGTTAAATATTTTCATTAAAAATTAACAATGATTATCAATCAGATGTCAATAATTATTCTTGAAACTTCTTTAATTTATTTCAAACTATTTTTATTTTTCTGTTCTATCCAAAGCGACATGTATTTTGTACTTTGATTGTTGTGATGTTGTAAAATCTGTCCCATAAAATTCTGATTTCGATGCGAGATTAGATTAGCTTCTATAGATTTGATTTTATTTGAAAAATCAGCTTCAAACTTATTCTTATTGTAATTTTCGTTCAGAATTAGCTTTCCATTTTGTTGTGCAGTTGTCCATTCATTTTCATTCGTGTAAAGCAACGTTGCTTTTTCCACAAAAGATTCTACATCATCTACCACATAACCATTCCAAGCAAAATCTCCTTTCATTGCTTCTGCTCCAATTGTTGTCGTAACAGAAGGTGTTCCCGTTTGCATTGCATCCACAAATTTCCCCTTTACACCTGCTCCAAAATTAATCGGCGCTAACAAAACTTTGTAAGTAGACATTGTATCTTGCGCATTTTCTGCACGTCCTTTTATAAAAAATCGTTCTTTCGGATTATGCAATTGCAAAACTTTTTGCGACACATAAGCGCCGTAAATGTGCAATTCGGCTTTTGGAAGTTTCTTTCTTAATATAGGCCAAATCTCTTTTTTTAAGGTTTGCACACAATTATAATTCGGTTCGTGAATAAAATTTCCGATGAACATAAAATTTGTTCTCTGCTCAAAATTCTTCCACAAACTAACTTTTGACTCAGTAATTTCTTCTTCTAAAAATGGAAGATAGTACAATACAGTATGATCAATTTTAAATTGATTTTGAAGAATCTCAAGCTCTTTTTTTGATATAATCAAGGATAGATCACAACGTAAAATTGAAGCTATTTCTCGCTTTGCTAAATCGGAAAATAATAATTCAGATGTAAATTCAACACCTTTTTTAATTGCTTCCTGTCTCGCATTTCGAAGAAAATGTAGATCTTCTGTATCCAATATTTTCAAAGCATTTGGACATTCTTTAGCGACACGCCAACCATATTGCTCCTCGATCATAAAGCGATCAAAGACAACAATTTCTGGAGAAAGTTCTCGCACAAAATCATCAAAACTTTCATCATTTAATTGTATTTCAACTTCTTTAATTCCTTTCGAAATCAAATCAAAACTAAAATCTGATTTTGAAGCAGCGCAAGCAAATGTAATTTCAACTTCTGTTTTTAGAAAACAATCTATTAACTGAATCATTCGAGTTCCAGCCGCAGAAGAAGTTGGCTCTGGCCAAACTTGACCAATGATTAAAAGTTTTTTCATCCAACAAAATTAAGCTTTCTGATGCTGATTTGGAATATTAATTAATCCGTCAACGATTTGATATATTTTAATGTAAATTTGTCCTTCAAAAAATTATATAAAAAATGTCTTATCAAGCTGTATTTACAGAATTTTACGAAGAGGTGAAATCAAGTATCAACCAAGGAACTTTTGCTAAACTTACGATGGCCAAAACCATTGGAGACACTGATTTGAAGAACATTTTTGTGCGATTACATCTTTTGGAAGACAATACGTATAATTTTGCTTTTACGTTTCGTTACAAAACGGAAGAAGTGGAACAATATCACAGCATCGAACAAACGTTTTTAATTTTGAGCTCATACATCAAAAATCCATTCACGAATGCATTATTGTTCACCACTGAAAAAGACATCATCTTTAAAGTAAACAAAAAAAATGCTGCAAGTTTGACAGAACAAGCACCTACTTTTAAACATGCTTCTGATGTAATGATCGAAATGATTGAGAAAAAAATCGTTTAATCAACTGATTATTTTAACTCAATCTAATTATTTTGGTTAAAAGTTTCGGTTCTTTTATCCTAATTATAATTTGTATTTTTGTAGTTCAATTTTTCGAAAATGCTTGGATTAAAACTTTTAACAGACCCACGTTGGGCTGATATTGCGGAAAGAAATTTAGAAGAAATCTTAACGGATCATGCGTGGTGCGAGCAAAAAGCAGCCACAAATGCGATTACCATGATTGCGTACAATTCTGAACATGATGAATTTATTCAAGAAATGTCTGATATTGCAATCGAAGAAATGCAACATTTTAAAATGGTTGTAGAAATTATCGAACGTCGTGGTTATACATTAGGTCGCGAACGAAAAGATGATTATGTAGGACAATTGATGAAATTTTGTAAAAAAGATGGTTCTCGTAACATGGCATTTGTCGATCGTTTGTTATTTGCAGCGATGATTGAAGCCAGAAGTTGTGAACGTTTTAGAGTATTATCTCAAAATATTAACGACGAAGAATTAGCTACATTTTATTACGATTTGATGGTTTCGGAAGCTAATCATTATACCACTTTCTTAAATTTTGCACGAAAATTATCAACCGATGTTGATGTAGATAAACGTTGGAAAGAATGGTTGGATTTCGAAGGAAAATTGATTCAATCTTATGGAAATAAAGAAGCAATTCACGGATAAAACTTAAAAGACACGAAATTAAATTTCGTGTCTTTTTTTATGGATAATATTTCTTTTTCAACCATAAACTTGCTTTTACCAATAGAATCAAAACAGGAACTTCTACCAAAGGACCAATAACACCAACAAATGCTTGAGGAGAATGAAGTCCAAAAACAGCAATAGAAACAGCAATAGCTAACTCGAAATTATTACCAGTGGCTGTAAATGCGATAGATGCGTTTTTATCATAAGGAATCTTTACAGATTTATTAAGAAAGAAACTCACAAAAAACATCAATACAAAGTAGATAATTAAAGGTATTGCAATTTTTAAAACATCCATTGGTAATTCTAAAATTTGATCTCCTTTTAAACTAAACATTAATACAATTGTAAATAATAATGCATATAATGTTATTGGAGAAATAGCAGGAATAAATTTGTGATGATACCATTCTTTACCTTTAAATTTCATTAAAAAATAGCGACTTAAAAAGCCTGCTAAAAATGGAATTCCTAAATATATGACAACACTTTCTGTAACGTCTTTCATAGAAACGCTGACATTAAAGGTGGCTAATCCTAATTTGTTTGGTAACACATTGATAAAAAGCCATACGAAAAAGCTGTACGATAATACTTGAAAAATAGAGTTTAATGCTACTAACATCGCTGTGTATTCTCTATTTGCTTTGGCCAGATCACTCCAAACAATAACCATTGCGATACATCTTGCTAATCCTATCAGAATTAAACCAATCATATAATCAGGTTCGTTTTGTAAGAAAATAATTGCCAAAACAAACATCAAGATGGGCCCAATAATCCAATTGAGTAACAAGGATATCCCCATCACTTTTTTGTCCTTAAATGCAGTTGGAAGCAAAGAATAATCGACTTTTGCTAAAGGCGGATACATCATTAAAATAAGTCCAATTGCTAACGGAATATTTGTTGTCCCTACGGATAAAGCATTGGTAAAATTTGAACTATTCGGAAAAATAACGCCTAAACCAATTCCTAATGCCATTGCAAGGAATATCCAGAGAGTAAGGTATCGGTCTAAGAATTTTAATTTTGGTTGCATTTTTATTTATTGATTTTTGAAAAGACATAAAACATTTCTGTGGCGATTTGCCAACTTCGTTCTGTGTAAACTTTATCTTGTTCTGGAGTGTTATCTGCAATGTTAGGATCTTCAAAAGTTATCGGAATTCTTCTTTCTGCACCTGCTATAAAAGGGCATCCTTCGTCTGCTTGTGAACAAGTCAGAATGGCTGCAAATTTTGAAACTGGATTGTAAGGACTATCATACTTTTTAGAAAAACCAATAATAGGCACCGCATTTTCGCCAAACTTAATAGCATAAATTGGATTGTTACTTTCCGCTATTTTTAGAATTTGAAAACCTTGCCGACTTAATGTTTCTGCGATTTTTGGAAATAAAGCCGTTTCTTCTGTACCACCCGAATAACAATTTACATTGGATATATTAAAATGTGCGGCTGCAACTTGAGCCCAAATTTGTGCAAAATGACTTCTACGCGAATTGTGGGTGCAAATGAAATTGAGATTTATTATTTCGCTTTCCTCCAATTTTTGCTGTATATAATCCACCAAAGGCTGTAAAACAGCCTTTCTTTCAGTAGATATTGCATCAAATACTTGAATTTTTATTATATTCTTTTTTAACAATGGAAACATGAGTAATGGTTTACATTCTTAGCAACAACCCGAATTAGGTGTACAACAAGTATTGTTTAGTTCCGATAAATTCACTTTTTGTTTTTGGCTAGGAATTCCACACGCATCTTCGGCTAAACATGCCGTTGTTTTGTTTTTTAAAACAAAAGATTTTCCGTTAAAATCTAAATCAAATTTTCCAATCGTTTCGGCTTGATACTCTACTTCAATTTCAGCATCTTCGATCCCAATTTTTTCCTCGGATAGTTTGATAATGTTTAACAGTTTACCTGGTTTTAGACGATGTTCGTAATCATCTGCATTCCATAACTGAAAGTTAACTACTTTTTCGTTGCGAATGGTTCCGCCACAATCGATAAAGTTTTTTGTAATTTGACCAACTTCTGTTACGTGAAAGTGTTCGGGAACAAAAGTCCCATTTTCTAATTGAAATTCAACATTCTCTAATGTTGGTAGAATTTCTTTAATTTGTTCAAGTGTCATAGCTTATTATTTATAATTTGACTTGTTATGATTAATATTCATTTACTTTTACCATTATCGCAATATTACGATGATAATTAATATAAAAAAAGTATTAACAGCATTGTTTAATGTGAACATCTTGTTTGAAAAATGCAATCAAATCGTTTTGAACATCATTCCAAACTTTTTCATCGATACAATAGCAAACAGACTTTCCTTCGATAGTACCTTGAATAATTCCAAGTGTTTTAAGCTCCTTTAAATGCTGAGAAATCGTTGCTTGTGCCAAGCCTAATTCATCAACCAAATCATTGCAAATACACGCTTTCTGATTGATAATGTATTGTAAAATAGCAATACGTGCCGGATTTCCAAATACTTTGAACATGAGTGCTAATCTATTTTGTTCGTCTGTAAATATTTCTGATTTTGTAGTTCCCATAGATTAATTTCGTATCGTAATATTACGATAATAAAATAAATCAATCCTCATAAAATTTCATTTTAACTCAACTTTTTGATTAAATAAACTAAAAAAATCCGCTCTTTGAGCGGATTTATGTATTCTATTTTACTATTTTATTTATTAAGCCTCGCAAGAAGAACAAGAAACTAAGTTGGCTACTAATTCTTTTGAAACAGATTGAGAGCGTTGATAATACAATGTTTTTACGCCTAATTGCCAAGCTTCAATCATTAAACGGTTGACTTCTTTTACAGGTAAATCTGGCGGAATGTTAAGATTTAAGGATTGCGATTGATCGATGTATTTTTGACGAATTGCTGCTTGCTGAACAATTTCTAATTGAGAAATTTCTTTGAATGTTTTGAATACATCTTTTTCCTCTTTTGTCAATTGATCTAAATGCTGTACCGAACCTCCATTTAGCATGATTTCACGCCAAATATCTTCGTTATCGATTCCTTTTTCGCGTAATAATTTTGTTAAATATTTATTTTTACGCATAAAGTTCCCTTTCGATAAACCAGCTTTGTAATAATTAGACGCAAACGGTTCAATTCCTGGAGATGTTTGTCCTAAAATTGCAGAAGAAGAGGTTGTTGGTGCAATTGCACATGTCGTTGTATTACGACGTCCATAACCTTTCAATACTTCTGGTTCTCCATAAATACGTGCTAATTCTTCTGAAGCTTTATCAGCTTTTGATTGTATATGTTTGAATATTTCTGTAGTACGCAATTTTGCCTCCATTCCTTCGAAAGGAATCATATTGCGTTGTAAATAAGAATGCCATCCTAACACACCTAAACCTAAAGCTCTGTGACGTTTTGCAAATCGATTCGCTGAAGCTAAATAGTAATTTCCTTCTGTTTTTTCGATGAATTCTTGCAATACAGCATCTAAGAAAAAGATGGCTAAACGAACCGCTTCTGTATCTTTCCATTCGTCGTATAACTCTAAGTTCATAGAAGATAAACAGCAAATAAATGATTCGTCCACAGAAGAAGGCAACATAATTTCTGAGCAAAGATTAGACGCATTAATTGACATTCCTAAATCTTTGTAAACCTGCGGTTTATTTTTATTAACGTTATCTGTAAAGAAAAGATAAGGTAATCCTTTTTCTTGACGAGATTCTAAAACTTTCGCCCAGATTTGACGTTTTTCAACATCTCCATCAATCATTTCTTGCATCCAATAATCTGGCACACAAACACCATAAAATAAATTCTGAATAGGACTCCCTATCGATTTAATTTTTAAGAATTCTTCAATATCATCATGATCGATATCCAAATAAGCTGCAAATGCACCACGACGTGTAGAACCTTGCGAAACAACGTTCATTGCAGAATTGAACAATTCCATAAATGAAACTGCACCACTACTCTTTCCGTTATCTGTGATTGCTGCACCCCGCTCGCGTAATTCTCCGAAATACCCAGAAGTTCCACCACCGATCTTTGTTTGCATGATTACTTCACCTAATTTATGCGTAATACCTTCGATACTATCTGGAATATGAACATTGAAACAAGAAATTGGTAAACCACGTTCCGTTCCCATATTTGCCCAAATTGGCGATGATAAACTCATCCAACCTCTTTCAATCATTTCTTTAAAAGACTCTTGAAGTTCAGGTTTATATAAACGCTTTGCAGCTGCTGCTGTAATACGATCTATTGCTCCTTCAACTGTTTCGCCTTTCAACAAATAACCTCTATTCAAAATTTGTTCAGATTCAGAGTTTTTCCACCATAATTTTGGTGCTTCTCCGTCAAAAAAAATGTTTTGAATGTCGTCGTGTGGTATCGGATTATCCATAGTTTTAGAATTTATTGTGATGTAATATTATATAAATAATTTTATTTATAGCTGTGTTTTAATGAATCATTTCGGTCGTTAAAATAAATCGGCTGCCGAAATACTCTTATCGTGTTTTGTATAATCTACAGGTCGTTTTGCAAAGAAATCGTCTAAACTACTTGCAAAAACTTCTTCTTCGAACCAAGCCATTGGTTTGTATTGCTCTTGCGAAATATGATATATTTTATTATACCCTATTTTCATAATTGCTTCGTCTATACGATATTTCATATAGTTTAATAAATCTGCTTTTGAGTAGTAACCGAATTCTCCATTTTCGAAAATCCAATCTAACATCATTTCTTCTTGATCAATATAACCACGAACTGCAGTTTCTACCCAGTTTTGATCTAATTCTTCTGGCAATAAACCTTCTTCACGAATTTTATTAATCAAATAAATACCAGCATTTGCATGAATTTGCTCATCTGTAGATGTCCAAGCAATAATATTTGCTGTATTTTTCATTAAACCATCAAAACGTGTAAACGCTAAGATATTTGCAAATTTCGAAAATAGCGAGCTATCTTCTATAACCAATGCAAAGAATAATAATTTCTCTACAATTGATTTACTTTCGTCGCGCATGATTTCACTAACGAACGTATTATAACTTTTGAAAATAGGATTTTGTAATGCAACATTAAACTCATCCAAATATCCATTTACTTCCAAAATACGAGAATATGCTTCACTATGTCTGAATTCACATTCTGCAAAAGTAGCGCCTAACCCATTTAATTCTGGTTTTGGAAAATAATGGTATAAATCTCCCCAAAAACCTTTTACAGTTACCTCAACTTGTGCAATAGATAAAATAGAACGTTTGTGAATTTCACGTTTCACATCATCTAAGTTGGCGTGATAATCTTGTATATCCGAAGTAAAATCTACTTCTCCATGTACCCAATATGCTTTTTGGATTGCTTCTGTAAAGGTTAAAATTTCAGGATATTCAAACGGTTTATAGTTTATCCTTTTATCAAAAATAGACATAGTTTTTTTTAGACTTTTTAGATTAATAAACTTTAATAAAAACGATTTTTTTTCATGAAAAAAAATAAAGTTGGTTGTTTTATTTTTTTTAGAAATTTGAACCTCAATGGGGTTACATTTTCGTTTCAATCATTCATCGATTCTTTCAAAATTAAGATAAGATTTTACAATTAAAAATTTTGGAATCTTAAAAATTAAAAAGGTTATCAACAAGTTGTTAATTAATTGATTTATAATTAGTTGATTTTGTATTTTTATTCGTTATAATTTAATAATTTTTATCGAAACTACAACTAAATTGCTAATTATTTTTCTATAATTCAGCAAAAAAATAGGCAAGCCTTGATGTAGACTTGCCTAAAAGAATATAAATAAATTCTAAATTTTATCTGGCAATATTCACTGCACGAGTTTCACGAATTACAGTTACACGAACTTGACCTGGATAAGTCATTTCGTTTTGAATTTTATCTGAAATTAAGAAAGATAATTCAGCTGCTTTTGTATCATCAACTTTATCACTTTCTACAATTACACGCAATTCACGCCCGGCTTGTATAGCATATGCTTTTTCAACTCCGTCAAAATTAAGTGCAGTCGCTTCTAAATCTTTTAAACGTTGCATGTACGACTCTACAACTTGACGACGCGCACCTGGACGAGCTCCAGAGATACTATCCGCAACTTGTACAATTGGCGAAAGCAATGATGTCATTTCAATTTCGTCGTGGTGTGCTCCAATCGCATTAATTACATCTGGATGTTCACCATATTTCTCTGCCCATTGCATCCCCAAAATAGCGTGTGGCAATTCTGATTCTTGCTCCGGTACTTTACCAATATCATGTAACAAACCTGCACGTTTCGCTAATTTAGGATTTAACCCTAATTCTGCAGCTAACGTTCCTGCTAAATTTGCAACCTCACGAGAGTGTTGTAACAAGTTTTGACCGTAAGAAGAACGATATTTCATGCGCCCAACGATACGAACCAAATCTTTATGTAAACCATGAATTCCTAAATCAAGGATCGTTTTCTTACCAACTTCGATGATTTCATCCTCAATTTGTTTAGTTGTTTTTGCAACAACTTCTTCGATACGAGCTGGATGAATACGACCATCGGTTACTAAACGGTGCAAAGATAAACGAGCTATTTCACGTCGAACAGGATCAAAACAAGAAAGGATAATCGCTTCTGGTGTATCGTCTACAATTACCTCAACTCCTGTTGCAGCTTCTATTGCACGAATGTTACGACCTTCACGACCAATAATACGTCCTTTGATTTCGTCAGATTCGATATTAAATACAGACACTGCATTTTCTATTGCTTGTTCCGTTCCGATACGTTGAATAGAAGAAATAACAATCTTACGTGCCTGATTTTTAGCATCTAACTCAGCATCTTCCATAATTTCTTGAATATGCGCTTGAGCTTTTGTTCTCGCTTCATCTTTCAAAACTTCAATCAATTCAGCACGAGCTTCATCAGCAGAATAATTTGATATTTTTTCAAGGATTTCTACTTGTTTTTTGTGCATAGTATCCACTTCCTTTTGCTTAATGTTAAGCTTTTCAGTGCGTGATTGTATATTTCCTTTCTCAGATTTAATCTGATCTTTTTGTTTCTGAATATCTGCTAAGTCCGTTTTGATTCTCTCTTCACGTTCTTTTACTTTAAGCTCAGCATCAGCTACTTTTCTTTCGCGTTGATTAACAACTTCTTCGTGTTTAGATTTTAATTCTAAAAATTTTTCTTTTGCTTGAAAAATTTTCTCTTTTTTAATCGCTTCTCCATCTTTTTCAGCATCACTAATCAAATTTTGTGCTTTGCGAGTAGCTTCATCAATCAGTTCTTGATTTTGCTTATCAACTGATTTTTTTGATAAGAAATATCCTACCGCCGCACCTATGATTAATGTAACAATTGCAATAATTATTGTCATTGGTTCCATAGTTTATGTAATGTTTATATATAAAAAAACCTACATTAGTAAAGTATGTTTTGAGTTAACTCCTGTAAACAGGATTTGAGTTAGTCCGTTAGTCAAGTATCCGCTGTCAAATAAATGAACCTATAAAGGTTGCGGCCCGCTTTCCGAACGGTGTTCACTCGGTAACAAAACTAGTGTTGAGTTAACCAAAATAGCTAGAACTAATGTAGGAATATTGTTTATTGGACAGTTTTATAACTGTCAGAACTTCTCTTTTTATTTTACGATTGACTGATCAATCAATTCTAATAACTTCGAAATGCGCTCTGTTGTCATTTCTTCATTATCTTTCACTTGCTTTTTCAGTTTTGCTTCGCGTAAAGCTAATTGAATTGTCACCATTGCAAGTGCGTCTTGTTTGTCAGAAACAGCGTACTTTTGTTCAAATTGTTTCAAAATACTATTTATTTCTTCTGCACAAGAAAGTAACATTTCTTCTTCATCAGAATTAATCGTCATGGGATAATGACGTGAAGCAATTTTTATCTCAATTCGTTGAGTTGACATTCTTTTTTATTAATTATTAGTTTTAATTTGAGCGATGCACGTATCGACTTCTTTGATTAACTTGTTCATTCTTTGCTTCATCATTTGTTTATACTCCTGATTTCCGCTCATTGCATTAACGACTTTTAATCGTTTTACTTCTTCATTTAAATTTAAGTTATTCGCTTGCGAATCTCTCAATTTATTTTTTAATCTGGCATTATCCTCTTTCAAAGAATTGATTTCATTTTGTAATTTTTCCAATTCTTGAATCGAGTTTTCTGCGTCTTTCAATATATCTTTATAATTCCCAAGTTGGCCTAAAACACTTAAAACCTTGTTTTCAAGTTCATTAAATTTTACCATTTTTTCCATCTCCTGAGAATTTCTATTATCCTAGCTTCTATTGCAAAAATAGTATTTTTTTACATCTAATCAATACAAAAACCTAAATATTATCAGTTTTTTTTTATTCATTTGACAAATAGATATTTACTCTCTTATTCTGCTTTATCTATCTGTTTTTATCCACACTTACAGTAAACTTCTAATAACGGAAAAACAAATAATACAAATCATACTTATTTTTTTAATTAATCCTATTCACTTTTACAATTTACAACATTTAAAACTTAATTTTAGAAAAAATTATCTCTAAATAATTTTTAAAAATTCTAAAGATTAATGATGTTTGTAGAAGAATTAGTTTACATTTAACTAATTTGTTAATTATTGAATAGAAAAAATGAACGTGATTAAACCAATTTTACTAAACCTATTACTATGTTCTACTGTTTTTGGACAACGAGCAGAACAACCGAAGGCAGACAGTTATCCCAAAAATATATTTCAGAATCCATTAGAAATCACCAATTATTTATCAGGTAATTTCGGAGAGCTTCGTAGCAATCATTTTCATGCTGGACTTGATATAAAAACACAACAACGAGAAGGTTTAAAAGTAAACGCAATTGGAGACGGTTATATTTCTCGTATCAATGTTTCGCCAACAGGCTACGGAAATGCACTTTATATCGATCATCCAAATGGATACACTTCTGTTTATGCACATTTGAGAGAATTTACACCAGAATTACAAGCTTATGTGCGTAAACAACAATATGCGAAAGAAACCTTTAAAATTGAATTACATCCAAAAACAAATGAAATTCCTGTAAAAGCAGGAGATTTGATTGCTCTTTCAGGAAACTCTGGTAGTTCTGGCGGTCCGCATTTACACTTCGAAATTCGTGATACAAAGACGGAAGAACCAATCAACCCCTTTTATTTTGGTTTTGATATTCCAGACACAAAAAAACCTTCTATTTTAGGACTATACGCTTACCCAATTAATGGTGAAGTGAATCAAAAAAATAATCGTATCGCTGTAGCAAATGGTGGATCTATTTCAGCTTCAGGAACGATTGGATTTGGTATAAAAGCTTACGACAAGCACAATGGCGCAGAAAACAACAACGGTGTACATCAAATCAATATTTATGTAAATGATGAACCGATTTACACCTTTACCTCAAACCGTTTTTCGTTTGATGAAGCCCGAGCTATAAATAGCACGTGTGACTATTCCGATATTCAGAAAAATAATAGTTGGGTGTATCAAGGATTTGTGAAAGATGGAAATCCTGTGCGAATGTATTCTAATTTGAAGAATAACGGAATTTTAGAACTTGAAGATGGAAAATCGTATAAAGTAAAAATTGATGTTTCTGATTATGCCGGAAATTTATCTTCGCAATCGTTTTTAGTCAATGGAAAATCGTTTGTAGAAAGTGTAAAAACTCCTGAAACAAATCCAATGTTATGGAACAAAGAAAATCATTTCAAAAATCAAGGAATCGAAATCTTTTTTCCAAAAAATATCTTCTACGAAGATTTTGATTTAAGCTACAAATTCTCGAATGGGAAACATTGGGTTGGCGATTATTATATGCCAATTCATCAAACTTATACGCTTGCAATAGAACCTACAGCTGAGATTCCTACTGCACAATTAGACAAAGCTGTCATTGTTCGTGAGTATCAAAAAAGAGGCGTTTGGAAAAAAGATTATTTAACAACAACACTTAAAAATGGAAAGCTGGTTGCAAATCCAAAAGATTTTGGTGTTTTTTCTATTTTAATCGATAATACTAAACCGACAATTACTCCGTTAAATATCAAATCAGGTAGTCAATTTACTCAATCAAATGGTATTATTCGGTTTACAATAAATGATACACAATCTGGAATAAAAGACTACAAGGCTTATATAGATGGAAAATGGGTTTTAGCCGAATATGATCATAAAATTAAACGATTAACAATTAATTTGAATAAAGAACAGATTTCGGTTGGCGACCATCAATTAGAATTAAACGTGAAAGATGAAAAAAACAACACAGCAACGTACTCTACAACATTCAAAAAGATTTCTTAGTACCATAAGTTTATCACTTTTGGGTGGAATTTTATTTGCGCAAACAGCACAAATTAATGGTAAAGTTGTCGACGAAAATAGAATACCGATAAGCGATGCCGAAATTATCGTAAATGATCAATCATTTTTTACGGATCAAAATGGTAATTTCAAAATTGATATTCCGTCAAATGAATCGATTACAGTAACATTCAACAACAATGGTTATCATTCGTTTGCACAAACTTTTACGTTAAAGGATAAAAATAGAAAAGAAATATTTGTTCAATTAGTACCCGATGAAACTAATGCGATTCAATTGGGCGAAGCAACAATTTCATTTCAATCCAATACAAACAAACCTTTGCAAAGCACCGTTTTAAGTGCAGCACAAATGCAACAAGGACCAAGTTTGACAGGTGGAGTTGCTGATTTATTAAAAACCTTGCCATTCGTTAACTCGAACACCGAATTGAGTTCGCAGTACATGGTTCGCGGAGGAAATTATGACGAAAATTTAATTTACGTTAACGGAATAGAAGTGTACAAACCTCAACTTATTCGCGCTGGTGAACAAGAAGGTTTAGGCTTTGTAAATCCGTCAATGACAGAATTCATCAACTTTTCCGCTGGTGGATGGGAAGCTAAATACGGCGACAAAATGTCATCCGTTTTAGATGTAACTTACAAACGTCCTAAAAAATTTGAAGGACAATTAGAAGCAAGTTTAATGGGTGGAAGTTTGACATTAGGTAGAGCTTCTAAAGACAAAAAACTTTCGGCTATTGTTGGTGCACGCTATCAGAATAGAAATTTAATTTTAAACACCTTAAAAGGTGACACCAATTTCAACCCTGAATATTACGATGTACAAGCAAATATCAATTATAAATTAAATGACAAATGGAATGTTGCATTTTTAGGAACCATGTCACGTTCTCGCTACGAAATGTTTCCGATAAAACGTGAAACATATATCAATGCTGTAGATAATCCATTGTTATTAACCGTTTATTACAACGGAAAAGAAGACGACAAATTTGCAACTGAAACGGGAAGTTTATCGTTTACCTATCAACCGAATTCTAAATTAGACTTAGGTTTAGATGTTTTTGCATACCATTCGAAAGAAAGAGAATATTTTGATATTCAAGGTTCTTATTTTATTTCAGAAGTTGATGCCGATGGTAAAGCAACCTCAACCAATGATGTTGGTTCTCAAATTGACCATGCACGAAATAATTTTGATGCATTGGTGGCGGGAATTCAACACAAGGGAAAGTATAAAATCAATGGAAACAATAATATTGAATGGGGAGCAAAATTTCAACAAGAAGACATTCGCGATTTATTAGGTGAATGGCAAGCAATAGATTCGACGGGATATGTTGTGAATCCGAACCCTAATCAAGGATTAAATTTAAGTTATTATGTTAATTCAAAAAATAATTTAAAAACCAATCGTTTTTCTGGTTACGCACAATACACGAGCAAATTCATGTGGAACGATGCAAAAGTATTGTTCAATGCTGGTGTTCGAGCAGCTTATTGGGATTTTAACGAAGAAACAACGGTTTCACCTCGCGCACAAATTGCGATTAAACCAAATTGGGAAAAAGATATGTTGTTCCGTTTTTCGACAGGTATTTATTATCAACCTCCCTTCTATCGCGAAATTCGTCGTTTAGATGGAAGTTTAAATGACAAAGTAAAATCACAACAATCTATACATTTTATTCTTGGAAACGATTACGAATTCAAGTGGATGGATCGTCCGTTCAAGTTAACATCTGAGGTTTATTATAAAATCTTAAACGACCTGAATCCGTATTATGTAGACAATGTAAGAATTCGTTATACGGCAGACAATAACTCAAAAGGTTATGCTTACGGAGTTGATATGCGTTTATTTGGACAGTTTGTTCCAGGAATCGATTCTTGGTTCTCGGCATCGTACGCACGCGCTTATCAAAACATTGATGACAAAGGAAATATTCCGTTACCAACAGATCCTCGATTCAAATTATCGGCGTTTTTCCAAGATTACATGGAGTTTTTACCATCTTTCAAGGTAAATGTTAATTTGATTTATGCATCTGGTTTACCGAACGGAGCACCTCAATTTGCTGATCCTTACCAATACCAAACAACGTTGACAGATTACAAACGCGTGGACATTGGTTTTGTAAAAGAAATTATCAATCAAAAAGACTTAAAACCATCAAGCGGAACATTTTGGAGTAATTTCAAAGAAATATCGATTGGTGTGGATGTTTTCAATGTGTTTGATATTAAAAATGAAATCAGTAATTCATGGATTCGTGATGTAAACTCTAACCGAGTTTATACAATGCCAAATTATTTGACAGGACGTTTCTTTAATGGAAAAATTAATTTTAAGTTTTAAAAATATATTTATTGAAACCTAAATCCCTTATTATTACCATTTTCAGTTTATTCTTCGGATGTAGTAATCTTAATGAAGATAAAACTTTAATACTTAAAACTATTGAGAGTGAAAATTACAAGATAGAATGGTATATAAAAAGTGGACTTACTACAGTTTATCCTAATTATATAGATATCACTAATAAAATTGAACATAAAAAACACGAAATTGTCGTCATCTTGATATTTTAGATATTATTCTAATTGATAACGATAGTTTATTTATCATATATAATAAAAATGCGCAACTTTCTGAAATTAGAAAAAATGATAAAAAACTGGGTTTAAAAATAATCCCAAAGAATTATCATATATATTATACAGGAAAAAGACATTATTAAAAATAATATCAAAATTCAATTCAAAAAAAACTTCATACATTTACCGAAGCACTTCTAAAGACAGAAGTGCTTCTTTTTTTACTTAAAATCTGACAAAACGACACACTATGGGCATTGGCAAACTATTTGATTCTATCAGAAACAAAAAAACGAATAAGAATATGTCTGACCAAAATATACACGAAGAATTAGAGAACGAAAACATTCAAGAGAACGTTCAAGAAACGGAAAACACTGTAGAACAGCCACAAGAAGAAACTTCTGGAAAGTCAGAATTAGAAATTATTAAAGAACAATTAGCAAAGGAGAAAGACCAATATTTGCGTTTATTTGCTGAGTTTGATAATTACAAAAAACGTACATCGCGTGAGCGTATGGATATTTTCAAAACAGCAAATAAAGAAGTGATTACATCTTTGTTACCTGTTTTAGATGATTTCGGTCGCGCATTAACTCAAATTGAAAAATCTGGAGACGACAGCTTACATCAAGGTGTTGAATTAATCAATAATAAATTAATCGAAACGTTACGCGGAAAAGGTTTAAAAGAAATGGAAACCAAAGCTGGAGACGATTTTAATACTGATTTACATGAAGCTATCACACAAATACCTGCTCCAACAGAAGAGTTGAAAGGTAAAATTGTAGATATTGTAGAAACGGGTTATTTATTAAATGATGTGGTAGTTCGCTACGCAAAAGTTGTTGTTGGATTGTAATTTAGATTAAGAACATGTCATCAAAAAGAGATTATTACGAAATATTAGGCGTAGATAAATCGGCAAATGCTGATGTTATCAAAAAAGCTTATCGTAAACTTGCCATCAAATTTCACCCTGACAAAAATCCTGGTGACAAAGAGGCAGAAGAAAAATTTAAAGAAGCTGCAGAAGCTTACGAAATTTTAAGTGACGACCAAAAACGTGCACGTTACGACCAATTCGGACATGCTGGAATGGGCGGAGCTGCTGGCGGAGGATTCGGCGGAGGCGGAATGAACATGGAAGATATTTTCTCTCATTTCGGCGATATCTTTGGAGGTGGTGGATTCGGAGGCGGATTTGGAGGTCAATCTCGAGGTCCACGTCGAATGAAAGGTTCTGATTTGCGTATTCGCGTAAAATTGAACTTAGAAGAAATGGTAAACGGTTGCGAGAAAAAAGTAAAAGTTAAACGTTTCAAACAAGCTGAAGGTGTTACATCTAAAACATGTCCATCTTGTGGTGGTTCGGGACAACAGGTTCGCGTTACGAACACATTTTTAGGACAAATGCAGACTGCTACAACTTGTTCTACTTGTCAAGGTGTTGGAAAAGTTGCGGATAAAATTCCTTCAGGAGCAAATAATCAAGGTTTAATCAAAGTTGAGGAAACAATTGACCTGAAAATCCCAGCAGGAGCTAGAGAAGGAATTCAATTGCAAGTTCGTGGAAAAGGTAACGATGCGCCTTTTGATGGTGTACCTGGGGATTTATTAGTTGTTATCGAAGAAGAAGAACACGACACATTAAAGCGTGATGGAAACAACCTACATTTTGATTTGTATGTTTCTATTCCTGATGCTGTTTTAGGAGCTTCAAAAGAAATTCCAACAGTTAATGGAAAGGTAAAAATCAAAATTGATAAAGGAACTCAATCTGGTAAAGTATTACGCCTAAAAGGTCAAGGTTTACCTGATCTTAACGGTTATGGAAAAGGTGATTTATTTGTTCATGTTAACATTTGGACACCAACTCATTTATCAAAGGATCAAGAAGCGTATTTTGAAAAAATGAGAGATGACGATCATTTCTCACCAGAACCTTCTAAGAATGAGAAATCATTTTTTGAACGTGTAAAAGATATGTTTCAGTAATTAATAAATACTGAGTTTTATAAAGCATCCAAACAAAATTTGGATGCTTTTTTTATCTAATTATTTATTTAATAACATCATTTTTATTTATTTGTCGTATTAATTAGTCATTAATTAAAAAAATAATATAACTTTATTTAAATTAATAACACTATACAAATGAAGAAAAATTTTACTCTTATCTTCTCTGCGTTTTTGTTATCAATGACTGCTCAAGCTCAGAATGCTGAACAATTAATTGATAATTACCAACTACAGAGATCGGGTAACAATGTCGAGTACAAATTTGTACAAACGATTAATGACGAAAAAGATCAAACTCAAAGAGTATTTACTCAACGAACTTTCCAAGGAATTCCTGTTTACAACAGTTACACAACTTATTTAGTAAAAAACAATCAAGTTGTTTCTGCTTTAACCTCTGAAAATTTTAATTCTGAGTTAAAATCTGCAGCTGTTACTCCAACACTTACATCTCAACAAATACTTCAGAACATTGCACAATCAGAAGGTTTAAAACTTATCACGAACGATTCTTCAGATGAATTTGGTGTTCATTTTACAAAAGATGACACTTCTGAATTGGTTTATTTTATCAATGATCAGAAAGAAGCTATTTTAAGTTATACATTATCTTATCGATTATTTAACGAAAAACAGAACGATGTCATACATGTTGTTGTTGATGCTAAAAATGGCACAATCATAGATAAACACAATACAACGTTAAGCTGTAGTTTTGATCATGGAGCCTTTCATAACGAAAATTTAGCACACTTTAATAAAGCGGATTGGGATTGGTTATATGACGATGGTAATAATGTAGCATCTGCTCAGTATAATATCTACAAATTACCAATAGAAGCGCCTAACAGAGGTAATCGTTCAATTGTTAATTTATCTATATCTAACACCACTGCATCTCCAAATGGTTGGCATAATGTAGCGGATGGAACAATCAAAACAAGAACCGAAGGGAATAATGTACGAGCTGTACGAGATCATAATTCAACTGCATATAATACGTTCAATTCTATAGCAAATACAGTTACAATTAACAACAATGATTACGCAGATGCAGGAGAATCTTTAAATTTTGATTTCCCTGTAGATTTCAGTTTAAATCCTTTTAAAAACTGGCAAGCAGCTACAACTAATTTATTCTATATGAATAATATGATGCATGACATTCTTTACAACTATGGTTTTACTGAAGTAAACGGAAATTTCCAAAAAGATAATTATGGAAAAGGAGCAACAGGAAATGATGATGTAGTAGCATTAGCTCAAACACGATTTAATGAAGGTATTTTAAACAATGCAACATTTGCCACACCTGCTGATGGTAGATCACCTCGTATGGCAATGTATTTGTGGAATCCTCCAGCAAATGCAGATACAGATCCTTTAACAATCAATTCTCCTTCAACAATTGCAGGAAAATATAGTGTTTTCTTTTCGCCGTTTGGTGCTGAATTACCTACTACAGCCCTAACTAAAGACTTAGCTTTATTACGTAAAAGCGAAACAGAAGGAAACGAATTTGATGGTTGTGGCACCATAACAAATACTGCTGAAATTGCTGACAAAATTGCTGTTGTCTACAAAGGAGGAAGTTGTAATTATGTTACAAAAGCTAAAAATGCACAAAATGCAGGTGCAAAAGCACTTATCATAATCAATAATATTGGAGGAAACTTTACAATCACAGGAAACGATTCTTCTATTACAATTCCTGTTGTTGGATTGACAAGAATTAATGGAGACAAAATAAAAAATGAACTAATAAACGGAACAACTGTTAATGCAAGTCTACAACACAAAGACATTCCTTACGCTGACGGAAGTTTTGATAATGGTATCATTGCACACGAATACGGACACGGTGTTTCTAACCGTTTAACTGGCCCAATAACAAATTCTAACTGTTTAGGTAATCTTGAACAAATGGGTGAAGGTTGGTCTGATTTCTTTGCCTTAATGTTAACGCAATTACCAGGTGATACTGGCTCAACTAAAAGAGGTATTGGAACATTTGCTACCAGTCAATCTGTTGATGGAAACGGAATTCGTCCTACTCCATATTCAACTGATATGACGGTTAACCCTGCAAAATACAGCTTCTTAAAATCATATGGCAATAACGATTCACCACATAGAACAGGATATGTTTGGGCATCTATGATTTGGGATATGAATTGGAAATTAATCGACAAATATGGCTTCTCTCCTGATCTATATAATGGTAAAGCAGGTAACAACATGGCTTTACAATTAGTCATGACAGGTCTTAAATTACAAACATGTTCTCCAGGTTTTGTAGACGGTCGTGATGCTATCCTTATGGCTGATGAACAACTATACGAAGGCGCTAACAAATGTGAAATATGGGAAGCTTTTGCTAATCGTGGTTTAGGATATAGTGCAAGTCAAGGGAGTGTATTCAGTAGAATTGACGGTACAGAAGCGTTTGACATGCCTCCTGCAGATGTATTAAATTGTGATTTATCTACAAGTGACTTAAAAGAATCATCATTACAAATGTATCCAAATCCTGCAAAAGATATGGTTTACATAATGGATAAATCAATCAAAAATGACATCAAAGTAGATATCGTAGATATGACCGGTAAAGTGGTTTCAACAAAAACTGTTAAATTCGATGGACAAAAAGGAAGTGTTGAAACAAACAACTTACCTAAAGGTGTTTATATTTTGAAATTCAAAACTGATCAAGGAACAGTTACAAAAAAATTAATTAAAAACTAATTTTATTAAAACTGTAACGTCCTGAAAAAATGATACAGGATTAGACCAATAAAATTTTATTTTAAACAGTACATATATTCGTATTTGTACTGTTTTTCTTTTTGTACGATTTTGGTATTAAATCTTGTTGCTGGTGCATTTGCATCGGCGTTAAATAATAGTTTGACAAATGCGGTCTGAACTCATTATAAATCTCTACGGTTTGTTTGACCAAAATCTTTCTTGTATTCAAATCTACATTAAATTTATCAATATCATATTCCTGTTTTAAAATTCCATTGATTCTTTCGGCTATGGCATTCTCATAAGGATCTGATTCTTGTGTCATACTACAACGGATTTTATGCTTTTTCAATAGCTTTTGATAATCATCGGAACAATATTGTAAACCTCTGTCTGAGTGATGAATAAGACTCTTCGGGTTTTCTTTTTTCAATGCCATTTTTAGAGCATTTAAACAAGATGCTGTAGCCAAAGAATCCGACACATCAAAGCCTACGATTTTCTTAGAATAAGCATCGGTTATCAAGCTTAAATAGGCTGGGTTTTCTCTGTTCCCCAAGTAAGTTATGTCTGATACCCAAACATTATTAGGCTTTTTGTATTGATAATCTTTAATCAAATTTTTATGTTTTTTAAAACGATGATACGAATTGGTAGTTTTGTGATAACTTTTTTTGGGGATGATTAACAAATGGTTAGCCCTTAAGAAGTCAAAGAATTTGTCTCTGCCAATTCTTAAATTTTCAAGTTTCTCTTTCAAAAGAAAATACAGTTTCTTTCCACCCATTTTTGGATGAATCATTCGCAGCTCTGCTACCCAATCCACAACCTGCTGTGCATTTTGTTGCCGCTTTGCTCTTCGTTTCAAATGACGATAATAAACCTGTCGGTCAACCCCGAACAATTCACAGGAGAAACTTATGGTTTCTTTTTGTTCCCTTCGGAAAGATTCGATAGTTCGGGTGGTGAATTTTTTCGTATATCAATTTGATATTCCTCTTCGGCAAGGTTAATCATCATGTCGAAAATAATGGCTTTTTTATCAGCCACATAAGCCTGTTTCTCAAGGAAAGCCTTCTGCTTTTGCAAAAGCTTTACTTGGGCTTCAAGCTCCATGATCTTTTGTTCTGGTGACTTTGGCATATTCGAGGGTGTTTGGTTCTCCCAATCAAAGGTACCAAATTTTCTGAGCCAACTCATAACTGTACTTCGGGCTTGGATGCCATACTGTAATCGCGCTGAGTACGTTTGACATAATTGCTTCTTTCTTTCATAATAACGATTTCTTTTTTGTATCGCTATTTCAGGACGGGACAAACAGATTAAATAAAAAAATCCATCTCATTTGAGATGGATTTTCTTTTAATTCAAAAACAATTATTACTAATTGACAATAATTTTATTGGATTGATTTTTTGTTTTCACGATGTAAATTCCTTTAGGTAATTTATTCAATCTAACTTTTGAATTATTATTTACCTGTTGAATAGTTTGAACTAATTGCCCATTAAGATTATAAATCTGAACAGTTTCGTTCTTCTCAATTCCATTGATAATAAATTCGTGATTCTTTACAGGATTTGGATAAATAACTAATTTAGTTGAATTCGTATTCACATCATCCGTTGTTAATTTTTCGTAACAAGTCCATGATAAATCATCAAAAGAAACACGGTTGTTTGTCGTTTCATCAACCAATTCGATGACAACATCTCCTTCAACATTGATATTTTCAATTGTAGTCGTTTTAGCTGTTTTAGAATAAGGGATTTGCCCTTTCACTTCACCATTAATTTTTAAAATATAAACCCCTTGAGAATCTGAAAATGGTAAATACGTTTTAACGGATAAAGATCCAATTCCACCATGAATTGTAGAAGATGTTAAAGTTCCTTTTCTTATACAAATTGCTTTATTGTTATCTCCATTAATATAAATTTGTTTGTCTGTTCTTGCATTAGTAGCACTCCACACAATTCCTTTATTTGACCAAGCTCTATCTGTATAAGATGATGCAGGAGGTGTACTTCCTGTTGATGGAATGTTTTCAAAATCTTCTGTTCCACATGTTGTTCCTTCTCCAGAACCTCCTCCAGTGTTAGTTTCTTTCGTTGTTACTTCTAATGTTGCACTGTTTTCAGATTTATTTCCTGCATAATCTTTTGCAACAACATAAAAAGAATAAGTAGTAGAAGCTTTTAAACCAGAAATTGTAGCATTGCTGTAGTTAACTGTTGATTTGTATTCGTCGTTCATGTAAACATCATAACGATTAACACCAACATTATCTGTAGAAGCTGTCCAAGTTAAAGATACACTTGAAGAAGTTACATTTGTAGACGCTAAATTTGTAGGAACCGTAGGTTTTTCTGTATCTGGCTCACCACCGCCTTCTCCTCCGAAAGATTCTGGCCAAGTATTTTGCGCGTCAGGTCCACCCCAAATAACAGTCGCCAAATAAGGATTGTCAATAAAAGGGTTTCTATTTCCTTGAGTATCTGCAACAATATTATTTCTTTGAATTTCAAATTGAGAAATAGGATCTTCTACATTCCATTTTAATAAAATATCGGGAAAATCTGAAGAATATGTACTTGGTCCGAATGTGATATTAAGTGGCAATGTTCTTTTGTCATATCTCACATACATATACATTAAAATACGTGCCACATCTCCTTTCCATTCGTCTCCAGGGTACCAACCCCCACGATTAGTTTTCATTGCTGTTGCTCCTGCTCCATCATCAAAAAACAAACTACCTCTTGTACTATTTAATGAAACATCTGCAGGGCGCAAATGATGACCATCTGCTCCAGGTCCTGAAGTTCCTAAATTTGGAGTACCCTTAGATTTTGCATAAACATGCTCTCTATTCCAAGATCCACTTTTAGATCGACTTCTTTGATGTGTCCCTGAAGATTGAGAACCATATATCAAAAGTAAATTTGAAGGATTTTCTGGATCAACATCACTTTTTCCTAACAATGTTTTAAGTTCACTATACGAAATGACTTTTTTATGAGTATCAGAAATCAATTTTGCAAGATCTCCTTTCATTTCATTCTTCGTCTTATCAAAATTGACGCTCGAATAATATGCTGGAGCTTTTTGTGCTTGTGCAAATAATGCTAAAGCAAATGATAAAAAAGTAAATTTCAATTTCATTTTTAAAGTAATTATTTATTTAATTTTATAAAGTTTGTTTTGTTACAAGAAAGTTCTATTGTATAATTTTTCAAGATTAATGGAATTTGAATATTAAATTCCAAAAAATATTTCTCACCAAATTGATAAAACTTTGCTTCTTTCTTTTCTCTCAAAATAGATGAAGTAACTTCAACATCTATTTCTTCTTCGTCAATTGATTGCGTTAACCAATTAATATTTTGATCAGTAAAAAGGAATACATCACAAAATAATCCGGGATGATCTTTTCCTTGACCTACAAAAAGCCTATTTTCATGTTCATCAATTCCAATCACATAGACAGGCAATTTTTTTCCACTTACATTCAAACCTTTTCGTTGACCAATTTCAAATCCTTCTACTCCATTATGTTCACCAACAATAAATCCATCAAAAAGTGAATATCGCCTTTGTTCAACTCTCCAAAAAAGTTCTTCCTCTTTCGATAAAAAAACAGACTTTTCTTTCTGATAAACTAACGATTCGTATGGTATTTCTACAATCTGTCCGATCATGACTTGTTGTGATTTTATTGTTAAAATCTCTTAAAAAAAGAGAAGGACTGCAAAGATAAAGTGTTAATATTAATTAAACATTAAGAAATTAACTTAATTGCTGAAAACAAAAAAAAGACATCAAAACTGATGTCTTTTTTTCATATTCCATAAAAATAAAATTAATGTTGATGTTTTGAATGATCCTCATCTTTTTTAGGATTAGCTTCGGTGTAATGCTCTCCTTCAGCCTCCTCGCGTTCGTACAAACAACAAGAGTGTAAATTTTCGTAAACCTTATCATCTGCACGTTTCTCATTCGTATCATGCCCAACTGCAACTACTGCATTTTCTACCGCATCAACCTTATTTTTTGTCTCATTCAGAACAATATGCAAGTTATGTGTATCTTCGTCCCAAGTGGCTATTTTAACACCTTTCACTGCATAAGCCGCTTTCTCTATACGTTCTTTACATTGACCACAATTTCCTTTCACATGCAATTCATGTTTTGCATTTTTATTTTGTGCTTGTGCGCTAATTCCTAAAGTCGCAACTAAAGCAAAAGTTAATAATTTTTTCATTTTTATATGATTTTTATTTTAAACTAAATCTTAATCCAGCATAATACATTTGTCCAAAAACTGGTGCATAAACTATCGAACTATCGAAATTTGAACCAAAAGGATTATCAGCTCCTAAAATGACACGTTTTTGTTGATAATTTGTTACATTTTCCCCTCCTACATACACTTCAAATCGTTTTGAAAAAACTCTTGTAATCTGAAAATTCATTGTTCCGAATGGATTCGAATACTCGTTCAATTGATTTTCTGGCAAATTGTCCAATGCATTTGGTAAACGTTGTTTTCCTATCCAATTATAAGTAATATCAAAACGCCATTTTTTTCCATTTTTTTCATGCGTTTCATATTCTAAATTCGTAAAGAAACGATGTTTTGCTTGCAAAGGACGTCCTAATTTACCTTTTTCATAATCCGTTGCGATATCATAATATTTGTATGATGCTCTTATTTTGAAATGTGTAAATGGATTATAATTAAAATCAAACTGAAAAGAATTTGCATACGAATCGCCTTCTAAATTATAAAAACGAACCTGACGAGCTGAATAATCAATATCGGTTACAATTTGATTTTCGAAATCTGTTCGATAAAAATCTGCTGTAATATCTGCGTTTTTTCCAAATAATTTAAACTCTTGCGTTACAGAAAAACCATAATTCCAAGCTATTTCTGGATCTAAACCATAGATCTCTCCTCCATCTCCAATAATATTAAATTGTCTTGATGAAGCAAACAAATTTTGATTTTCTGCAAAAATATTATTCATGCGTTTTCCTCGACCAACAGAAGCTTTTATGGTTGTTCCTTTTGCAGGTGTATAGCGTGTATGCAAACGTGGCGTCAAAAAGAAACCCATTCGATTGTGATAATCTGCACGAAGCCCTGCAATCATATTGAAATTCTTCATATTATCAAAGGTATATTCGAAGAATGCTCCTGCTGAATTATCAATTCGATCATAATTCGCATCTGTCGGAAGCGCTACAAATTCTTTGAACTTATCGTACGTAAAACTCGCTCCTGTAGAGAATTTATTTTTTGTATTGCTAATAATCGAACTAAAAATATAATTAGCATAAAAGCTCTGTTGTTCGATATCATATTGATTCAGTCCAAAATAAGAATCTTGTTTATGGTAACTAAACGCTGTTTGTAATCCCATACTTTGATAAGGCATTTCTGGAAAAACATATCCTATTTTTGATGAAACATCAACACGATTTGTATTGATTTCTGATCCCCAATAATTAGTTGTCAACTTGTCGCGTTTTTTATCAAAATCTAACTGTCCAGCTTGCTTTTGATCATTCAGATATCGTGCAGAAAAGAATCCAACCCAACCTTTTTCTAAGTTTTGATATTGCCAACGATTCATCACATTTACTTGATGACCAAGTGGATTGTCTAAAAATCCATCATCGTTCATATCATTTTTAGATAAACGTGCGTTTCCATGCAAAAACAATGAAGAACTCCATTTATCATTTAGTTTTTTATTTAAATGTACATTCCCTTCGAAACGAGAATCTGATGAACCATACAAATTGACAAACAATGGAATATTGTCAGCAGGTTTTATTAATTCTGTATTAATCTGCCCAGAAATACTTTCGTACCCATTAATCACCGTTCCCGCACCTTTTGTAACCTGAATACTTTCTACCCAAGTTCCAGGTGTAAATCCAAGTCCGAAAGCTTGTGATGCTCCACGAACATTCGGAATATTTTCTTCCGCAATCAAAATATACGGTGATGTTAATCCCAACATTTTGATTTGTTTATTTCCTGTTACCGCATCCGAAAAATTGACATCAATGGAAGGATTTGTTTCAAAAGATTCAGCCAAATTACAACAAGCGGCTTTCAACAATTCTTTGCTTGACATTGTCGTCATATTGGTTGCAAACTTCGATTTTTTAAGTGAACTACTTGTATCTCGTAACACAACTTCATTTAAAGACGTATCGCCAAAATGATTTTTTACATTGATTGTAATAGTTATAAACTCGTCTTTTAACTCTTTGAAAGTAGTTGTTTCATTCTCATAAAAAACTCCTAAAACTGATGTTGGTTGATAATTCTCGATCTCAAAATTTCCATTTTCATCTGTGAGTACAGCTATATCTGTCGATTCCCAGAATACTTCTGCTCCAACAATTGCTTGCTGATTTTGATCTGTTATTTTTCCTTTTAAAGTAGATTGTGCGTAAGTTAACGCAGCACTTAGTATTAATACTGAAGTGAATATTTTTTTCATTTTTACGATTTAAGGCTAAATGCCTATTTATTATTATGTACTTGCTGATTTTTGATTTAATCAAGTACTTTAATATTCAAGTAATAACGTATTGCTTTCTGATTAGTTTTTAATCGAAATAAAACGGTTATTAGCCTTCGTAAAATGTTAATTGAGAATTGAGTATATAATATGGAGGCGCATTTGATGCAACATAAAAATCAAGAAAACTTGACTGATTGTTAACCTCTTCATTCTGAAACGAAATTTTAATTTGAAGAATTTCTGAAGCAATAAAACTTATCGGAAAAAGCTTCTGAATTTTAACTGTTTGTTTTTCTACAAATTTATCCGAATATGAAATATCCTTGCAACAATCATCATCTTCTTCTGTTTCTCCTTGTGGAATCTCACAGTGATTTGATTCTGATTTCGGAGGACAACATGAAGTTGTCATTTCCATCTCGCACGAATTATTATCAAGATGATTCAACTTCACTTGCTCCATCTCTCCTTGACAATAATGCATAGAAAATGCATAACTAAGATTTGAAAAAATCAAAATTATTGACAAAACGTATTTTATGTAATGTTGCATTTTCATGTCGAACAAAAATAAACAAAATTTTGAAATACAGAGAATAGAAAATTTATATCATTTTCTGATTTATTTATAGAATTTCCTTCTTAACCATACAACTTTTCTTACATAAATTTCTTAATAATAACCTTTCTCTATTTGATTTTATCAATTCATACCTAAAAACTCATCAAAATTCACTAAAATTGCACTTTAAATAAGAACACACAATTAATTATGTCAGAAGATATTTTCAAGAAAGTAGTTTCTCATGCGAAAGAATATGGTTTCATTTTTCAATCGAGTGAGATTTATGATGGATTATCAGCCGTTTACGATTATGGTCAAAACGGAGCTGAGCTAAAAAATAACATCAAACAATATTGGTGGAAAGCAATGGTACAAATGCACGAAAACATTGTCGGCATTGATTCTGCTATTTTTATGCACCCTACTACTTGGAAAGCTTCAGGTCACGTTGATGCGTTTAATGATCCTTTGATTGATAACAAAGACTCTAAAAAACGTTACCGTGCCGATGTTTTGATTGAAGATCATTGTGCTAAAATCGAAGGTAAAATCGAAAAAGAAGTGGCTAAAGCTGCAAAACGTTTCGGTGATGCTTTTGATAAAGATCAATTTGTTGCGACAAATCCTCGTGTTGTAGAATACCAAAATCAAATCAACACTATTTTAGCACGCATGGGTAAATCTTTGGAAAACGAAGATTTGGACGATGTAAAAGCTTTGATTGAAGAATTAGAAATTGCTGATCCTGTAACAGGTTCTAAAAATTGGACAGAAGTTCGTCAATTCAACTTGATGTTCGGTACAAAATTAGGAGCTACAGCAGATCAAGCAATGGATTTATATTTACGCCCAGAAACAGCTCAAGGTATTTTCTTAAATTACTTGAACGTACAAAAATCTGGACGTATGAAATTACCTTTCGGAATTGCTCAAATTGGTAAAGCTTTCCGTAATGAGATTGTTGCGCGTCAGTTTATATTCCGTCAACGTGAGTTTGAACAAATGGAAATGCAATTTTTCGTAAAACCAGGAACAGAATTAGATTGGTACGAAAAATGGAAAGAAACTCGCTTAAAATGGCACCAAACTTTAGGATTAGGAAATGATAATTACCGTTTCCACGACCACGAGAAATTAGCGCATTACGCAAACGCTGCTGCTGATATTGAGTTCAAATTCCCATTCGGATTCAAAGAATTAGAAGGAATTCACTCGCGTACAGATTTCGATTTGAAAGCGCACGAACAACATTCAGGTAAAAAAATTCAATATTTCGATAACGAAACAAATGAATCGTACACACCTTATGTTGTAGAAACTTCTGTTGGTTTGGATCGTATGTTCTTAGCAGTTTTCTCAAACTCTTTAAAAGAAGAAATATTAGAAGATGGATCAGAACGTACAGTTTTAGCTTTACCACCAGCTTTAGCACCAATCAAAGCGGCTATTTTACCATTAGTTAAGAAAGATGGTTTACCAGAATTTGCAGAACAAATCGTGAAAAAATTACGTTTAGATTACAATGTAATTTACGAAGAAAAAGATTCTATTGGAAAACGTTACCGTCGTATGGATGCAATTGGTACACCTTTCTGTATCACTGTTGATCATGATTCATTAAACGATAATTCTGTTACATTACGTTTCCGTGATACAATGGAACAAAAACGTGTTTCTGTTGATGATTTAGCACAAATTATTGATAAAGAAGTTAACATGAAATATCTTTTCGAAAAATTATAATATTTTTTTTCAATACAATAACACTAAAGCTCAGCACGTTCTGAGCTTTTTTTATTTTTTATTAATTTTTTTAACGATTTGGCAAAACTTTTGATTTTAAACCAACATATTAATCTAAAAAAAATAAATTATGGGCTTTATTATTAATCTTTTGGTATCAGCATTAGTTGTCTTTGGACTTGCTAACATTTTACCTGGAGTAAGTATCAAAGGATACGGATCTGCAATAATTGTTGCAATTGTTATAGGTCTTTTAAATGCTTTTATAAAACCTTTGCTACAATTTATTAGCTTACCTATAACAATCTTAACATTAGGATTATTCTCATTTGTAATTACGGCTGTAATTATATTATTAGCGAGCGCAATTATGGGAGATAGTTTTCATGTTGATGGATTCTGGTACGCCTTATTATTCGGAATTGTTTTAGCTTTTGTCAACTCTTTAGTTGGAGGATTGATGGGCGATTAATTTTACACGTTATTACATATAAAAAGCTGTCTTATCTGAGACAGCTTTTATTTTTTGTATTGATTATACGCTTTATCTAATCGAGTTTTTATTCTTTTTTTCACTAACCTTGGTGCAAGAATTTCAATTTCTTCACCAAAGCCTAAAAGTTCTCGTTCTAACTCAAAATTATGCACCACTTCTATCGAAAAC
Source organism: Empedobacter stercoris (assembly GCF_025244765.1). Lineage (NCBI taxonomy): Bacteria > Pseudomonadati > Bacteroidota > Flavobacteriia > Flavobacteriales > Weeksellaceae > Empedobacter > Empedobacter stercoris. Next base: position 1,032,330 of record NZ_CP104209.1, read on the forward strand.
AACGTTCCTTCATCTGTAATCTCCAATGTTTTTTGCGATGCATGAATAGGTTTTGTTACGACATAAGGCGCCAATTTTTTATTAACCCGAAAAATAACTCGTTGCTCCCTTTCTTTCACGTTTTTTGTCACACCAATCGCATTATTATAATACGTATCAAAATCAATTTCTAACTCATCAATAAACGGCTCATTGGCCAATTCATAAAACTCAACAATCCTATCCAAAGCCAAAGTATACAACTTCATGTCTTTTCTCGATTTAGCCAATAAAAACCAACGATTGCGATATTCTTTCAACAAATACGGATAATAAACTTGTTGTTTTGGTTCTTGACTTTTTGCTTTGAACGATTGATACGAAATCAACAAAGGTTGTTTCTTGACAATTGCTTGATACAACCGATTCAAATGTTCTAAACCTTTTAATAAAGGATTTTCTTCGAACTGAATATAATTTGGTTGTTGATGAGTTTGCTTGGATAAATTATTTTCGAGGCGCGTAATAATCTCATTCATATCATCAAAATAATTAAAACCATTCAATTGTTTCATCACCGAAATCACTTCTTTCATTTTATCTAAATCTGCAGACGAAACAGGCGAATTATGAATCGAATAATTATGATCTTCATATTCATAAAACTTTTTTTCTCGAACAACAATTGGCGCATGATAACCCAATTTATCACTTCGCATCACCTGAATGTCGCTTTGAATTGTCCGTTTCGAAACGCCAGAAGTTATTCCTTCGTATTCATACAAAGCTTCCGAAACTTTTTCTATCAAATCTTCTAATGTCCATTTTCTGAAATGATTTTGAAGACATTTATCGATCGTTTGATAACGTATTAATGCAATTTTATTGGTTGCCATGGTTGATTTCTTTGTTCAATACTACAAATTTCAAATCAAAGTACGCAATCTATTTGCGCAGAAATTTTTATTTCAAATTTTATTCAAAATATTTTTAATATAAAACCCTCTGTTAATCATCGTTTACAAATTATTTCGAAAAAATATTTTATTGCGCAATTCACTTGCACACTTCTACTCCAACTTTGTCAAAGGTTTAAAAACCAAACGATTTTAATTATTCCTTGACAAATGTTTCAGTATAGCATTGTAGTAGAAATTGTTTCATCACTTCTATTCTGAATAATTAAAATCTCCAGCGGATGGGTCGTAGGTTCGATTCCTACTTTCAGGAAACTGAAATAGCTCAGTGGGTAGAGCAATTCACACAGACTTTAATCTGTTTATCGCCCGAAAGGGTACCATTGGAAACAAAAGCTAAAAAGTTTTCTTTTCGAATAGAGAATATATTTCCTAGAAATGAATTTGAAATAAGATCAAAAACTTCTTTAAAACCTGAATTTGAAACTTTAGTTGATGATTGATTTCAAAAGTTTAGATAAGACATCAAGTCAAAATGATTGGAGGAAATATTTAAAAACAAGACATCAAAACAAGCTGCTCAAACTTCAAATTCCGTTTTAAAACAGGAAAATGATTTAGCTTTTTTAATTAAAAAATTTAGAAAAAGATTCTTCGATAAAGGAGAAATATAAAATAGTAAAAACCTATAAAAAATTATATAATGAAAAAATTACCAATTAACAACCAAGAAATTGGAATCTATATCAAAAATAACGAAGTAGAAAAAATTTATACAAAAGGAAACTATTGGATTTTCTTTAATAAAAACATCGAAAAATTAAACATTAACGAAATAATTGATGAAAAATACCATGCAATATTTTTAGAAAATGAAACATTGAAATCGATGGTAGATTTTATCGAAGTTTTACATAACGAAGTGTTGATTATTTACAAAAACAATCAATCATACAATTCGTTTTACAATAAAAATGTAATGATTTGGAAAAATTCAACTCAATTAAAAGCTGTAAAATTTGATTTGAATTCTACTGACGAAATTAAGAATTTAACAAAAAGAGAAATTGATATTTTAAGAAAAGCTGGTGCGATTCGTATTATTTCAATTCCAACTTATCATGAAGGAATTTTGTTTAAAGACAATGAATTTGACTCGGTTTTTAAAGCTGGTGAGTATAAATTTTATAACAACGAAGTCAAAATTTCGATGGTTTCTTATGATATGCGTCCGCAAACAATTGAAATTTCTGGACAAGAAATTTTGACAAAAGATAAAGCACAATTACGAATCAATTTTATGGTAGACTACCAAATCACAGATTTGATAAACGCTTTTCAATCGAACAAAGATTTCGAGAAAATGATTTATCAAGCGATTCAATTGGGATTGAGAGAATTTATTGGCAATATGAATTTTGACGATTTGATGTCGGATAAAAATTCGGTAACGAATTATATTATTCAAAAATATCAAACTCAATTTGAAAAAATTGGTCTAAAATTAATCAACGCAGGGATGAAAGATATTATTCTTCCAGGAGAAATAAGAGAAATTATGAACCGCGTTTTGATTGCCGAAAAAACAGCACAAGCCAATTCGATTACACGCCGTGAAGAAACTGCTTCGACAAGAAGCTTGTTAAACACAGCAAAATTGATGGAAGAAAATGAAACTTTATGGAAATTAAAAGAAATGGAATACATTGAAAAAATAGCTGATAAAGTTGGAGAAATCTCAATTTCTGGTGGATCAAATGTATTAAATGAATTAAAAACTATGTTCTCGAAATAGTATTCGAAACATAAAAAAAACGTTTAAATTTAGATTAAAATGTCACAAAAAATAGATAATAAACCAATTAACGGAAATGATTTGATTGCCTTGGGTTATCCTGAAAATGAAATATTAGGAATCGCCTTAAAAATCAACAAAAAAAAGAAATGGTTACACAAAAGCAGAAATGCTTAATAAATATGTGCAAGTTTTATCTTCGCCACAAGACTTCTTAGAAGATAAAGTTTTTAAAACATTGGCAAAAGGTTTTATTGATGGAATTCATTCGCCAAAACAAGATGAAAACTTAATTGAATTGAAAGAAAATCCTAACGATTTCAATATTTATGGTGCAGAAAATATTGAAGACGGTGCTTTAGAACAAATGAAAGTTGCGATGAAACTTCCTGTGACAATTGCTGGTGCAATTATGCCAGATGCGCATCAAGGATACGGTTTACCAATTGGTGGTGTTTTAGCGACAAAAAATGCGATTATTCCTTATGGTGTCGGTGTTGATATTGGTTGTAGAATGGCTTTATCGATTTATGATTTACCAGCTTCTCATTATTTTGAACATCACGATTCGTTAAAAGAAACATTGATAAAAAACACAAAATTTGGTGCAGGCCATGGATTTCATGGTCAATACAAAGCAGAACATCAGGTTTTGGATGACACAAAATTTGAAACGAATTCATTTATTCAGAATTTAAAAGACAAAGCGTGGTCGCAATTAGGTTCTTCTGGTGGTGGAAACCACTTTGTAGAATTTGGTTTGATCGATTTCAAAGAAGATGATGAGAAATTAAACATCAAAAAAGGTTCGTATTTAGCTTTATTGACACATTCTGGATCGAGAGGTTTCGGTGCTACTATTGCTGGATATTACACTAAAATCGCTAAAGAAATTTGTAAACTTCCGTATAAAGCACAAAATTTAGCTTATTTGGATTTGGATTCTGCAGAAGGTCAAGAATACTGGATTGCGATGAATTTAGCGGGTGAATATGCTTCGGCTTGTCACGAAATTATTCATCAAAAAATCGCAAAATCAATTGGTGCTGAAGTTTTAGCGAAAGTAGAAAATCATCATAATTTTGCTTGGAAAGAAATTCACAATGATGAAGAAGTAATTGTGCATCGAAAAGGTGCTACACCAGCTGCTAAAGATGTGATGGGAATTATTCCAGGTTCGATGACTGCACCAGGATTTTTGGTTCGAGGAAAAGGTGAAGAAAATTCGATTCATTCGGCTTCGCATGGAGCTGGTCGACAAATGAGCAGAACACAAGCGATAAAATCATTGTCTCAACACAAGATAAATGATTATTTAAACGATTTTGGAATTACATTAATTGGCGGTGGAAAAGACGAAGCTCCAATGGCATACAAAGATATTCACGAAGTAATGGCTGCTCAACAAGATTTAGTTGATGTTGTGGCGATATTTACACCAAAAATGGTCCGAATGGCTGATGACGGCTCAAGAGAAGATTAAATGAAAAGCCTGAACAAATTTGTTCAGGCTTTGTATAGTCTAAAAGATTAAATCCATTCCTTTGGATGCATTAATACATCAAGTAATTTAGCTTCTGGTGAATCTGTTTCAGGCTGATGATTATAATGCCATTGTACGTGTTTCGGTAAACTCATTAAAATAGATTCAATTCTACCATTTGTTTTTAAGCCAAACAAAGTACCTCTGTCATGAATTAAATTAAATTCAACATAACGACCTCTCCTTATTTCTTGCCACTCTTTTTGAGCGGCAGTATATTCGTCATACTTATGTTTTTCAACAATTGGCAAATAAGCTTCTAAAAAAGAATTTCCGACTTCCGTCACAAAATCATACCATTTTTCAACAGGCATTTCTTCGGTTGGTTTTAAGTAATCAAAAAACAAACCACCCACTCCTCTTGCTTCTTCGCGATGCGTATTCCAAAAGTATTTATCACATTCTTGTTTATATTTAGGATAAAATGAATCATTATGTGCATCACAACTTTTTTTACAAACCGAATGCCAATGAATAACATCATTTTCATCTAAATAATAAGGTGTCAAATCTTGACCTCCGCCAAACCATTGATCTACAACATTTCCATCTTGATCATACATTTCGAAATATCTCCAATTAGCATGTGTTGTTGGAATATGTGGACTTGTTGGATGAATAACCAAACTCAATCCACAAGCAAAAAATTTACCTGATGAAACATTTAGCGCTTTTTGCATTGTTTCTGGTAATTCACCATAAACTTTCGAGATATTAACACCAGCTTTCTCAAAAACAGCACCGTCAGTTAAAACACAAGAAAGACCTCCACCTCCTTCTTCGCGATGCCATTCGTCTTTTATAAATTTTGCTTTACCATCTACTGCTTCTAACTGAGCAATAATCTTCTTTTGAAGATCTTGTATATATTGGAAAAATTGATCTTTCATCATAATTATTTTTGCAAATATACTAATGATATCTACTCGTGATGAAATTAAGTTTAGGTTTAAATAAGATTAAGCAATAATTAAAATAAAAAAAACACATATTAATTAATAATTTTAAATGGTATATTAAAATTCAAGCTTGCTGCTTCTCCTTTTTCAGTAACAGCAGGAATTATTTTCTTATTATCTTTTTTCAATTTTACAACATAATTTACAAAAGCTTTGTAAGAAGAAACTTCTCTGAATCAGTTCCAATTATTTCTAAATCTTGAAACTCGCCTTCTTTACTTATTTTGAATTTAACCTTTGTATTAACATTTATTTCATTAATTGTTAAATCATTACTTTTTAAAACCTGTTCTACTTCAAACAATAGTTGTTTATTAAAATATTTACTAAAGCAGTCTGCTAATTTCTGTACACCTTTCTTCTCATATTTTTCACATCCAGGGTAAATTAACATTACAGCTTTTCTATTTCTTGTCCAAATAAAACAGAGCTAAATAGCAATAGTATAAATAGTAGTTTCATTGTATTTTATATTTAAATAAAATAATCAAAACATCAAACCAATGTAATCAATTATATTTATTACAATTTAAAACACGATATATATAATTGATATATTCTTAAAGAAATAAAATCACACCAATAGTCTTTATAATAACTGATTTACAATTGTTTAATAAAATAAAAAACGAATAATTATCTAATTCCCCATCAATACAATACTTACACAAAAAAGTTATTAACAATATTATTCACAAAACAAATCTTTGTCCTACATTTGCAAAAGAAATTTTATAAAAGAAAATATAAATGTCACAAAACGGAATTCCATCGGTTAATTTAGCAGACTTTTTATCTGATGATCCTGCAAGAAAACAAAAATTTGTCAACGAAATTGGTCAAGCATATGAAGAAATAGGATTCGTTGCTTTGAAAGGACATTTTTTATCTGACGAATTAGTTGAAAATTTATATAAAAGCGTTCGCGAATTTTACGCTTTACCTACAGAAACTAAACAAAGTTATATCGTAGAAGGCATTGGTGGTCAACGTGGTTATACGGCTTTCGGAAACGAACATGCTAAAGGTAGAACTGTTGGTGATTTGAAAGAATTTTGGCATTTTGGACAGTATTTAACTGAAGAAGATAAAGCGAAATACAATTATCCAGAAAACGTGAAGGTAAATGAAGTTCCTGGTTTTAATACTTATGGAGAAGAAACATACCTACAATTAGAAAAAACTGGAGTTTACGTATTGCGTGCTTTGGCCTTATTCTTAGATTTAGATGAGTTTTATTTTGATGATAAAGTAAAAAACGGAAATTCTATTCTAAGAGCAATTCACTATCCTCCTATCACAGAAGAACCTAAGGATGCTGTTCGTGCAGGTGCTCACGGTGACATCAACTTGATTACGTTATTAATGGGCGCTCAAGGTCGTGGATTACAAGTTCAACGTCACGACGGAACTTGGGTTGACGCAATTGCCGCTGACGACGAATTAGTTATTAATGTTGGTGATATGTTATCTCGTCATACAAACAACAGATTAAAATCTACTATTCATCAAGTGGTGAATCCTGAGAAAGAACTATGGGGAACATCTCGTTTTTCTATACCTTTCTTTATGCATCCAGTTTCTGATATGGATTTATCTGTTTTAGATAATTGTATAACAGAGGAAAATCCAAAACAATTTGAAGATATTACTGCTGGAGATTTTTTAACTCAGCGTTTAAAAGAAATTGGTTTAATTAAATAAACCATATTTAATCTATTATTTCAAAAAAAAGAGAGTTGATTTTTTCAACTCTCTTTCTTTTTACATACCTTTTACGTACATATTGTAGTTAAATATATCCAAACACAACAAGGTGTATTTATAATCACTTTTATTGATATTCACTTCTAAAATTGGATCAGAATTGTAAAATCTAATTTTTAAATTGTCATTTTTATCCAACAACAAATAAATAGAAGAAATCGTCGGTCTAATCTCATTCATCCAATTTTTCAATAACTCTGTAGAGTCTTTAATTAATTCAAACTTCTGAAAATAATCTTGAAAAAAATTCTCTAATCGTTGTACTTGTGTTAATCGATCTAATTCACGATACAAATCTATAAAAGCACATAACTTTTCTCTTTTCGGACAAACACATGGATAAGGATGTTCGCCATTGTAAAACCATCTTTGCCACTTTTTACAACTTGTTTCGTCAATCGCTTTTTCAAATTCATCTTCATATTTCAAAAGCCACCAATTCATTCGGCAAATTCGTAAACTACCTTTTGAAAGCTGTAAAAGTTCGTCTATATAAGCACTAACATTTAACATGAAATAGAAAATTAAAGTACAGCTAATTTACAATTTTTTTTTCTTGAATTTTAATGTTTTAAGAATAATTTTTCAAATTTTAGAATCTTAAATTGCTCATCAAATAAAACATTATAAAAGAACATTTTTTCCTTCATCATTTTATTTTTCATTTGCACATTTCGAACTGGAATTAAGATATTAAATTGAAATTTTCTATCTTTTTAGAAGTGATTAACAGCCGCATAATAAATCAATTTGTACCACGAATCAATTGGTGAATAAATTCCATAAAAATCAGAATATAGAGCATCTGCTTCATCTTTGTAAACATTGGAAATCGAATAATTATCAATCTCAAATTTTGAAACACATTTATAGGTTGTTAACTTAGAACAAATTGAAGTGTCTTGTACATATTTTACCGAATCCCATTTCAATCCAAATTCGTCCATTTTATAATCTTCAAACTTATTAATTGTAGGATCTACCACAATTTTTTTGTTCGGAAATTCTAAACTTTTTTTTTGGATATCTTTTGAAATAGTATCGTATACTTTTGCTCGAATTTGATTTGGGTTAACATTTTGCGCATCAACAAATAACACAATATGTAAGGAAAAAACCAATAAAAAAAGTCTCATTTTGGCGTTTTTGGTTTAAAATTTGTTTAAATTTATGAAGTCTTTACGATTCAAAATCAAATTTAGTTGAAAAGATTGCAAATCTTATCATTTCATCATCTTTTTGAAAATAAATAGTTAAAAAGGTGTTAAAGTATGTTTTCACGTAATTACATATTAACTATTATTGTTTATTTTTTAATGAATTAATATAAAGATTAATATCCGACAATAAACGATTATTATAAATATTTTCTATAATAATTATAAATAAAATCTTTTACAATTTTTCCAAATAAGACATAAAAGTTAGACATTTGCACTGTCAAATAATTTATTCATAGATAGTAAGACAAAGAGTAACAACGAGTATAACGAAATTGATTTATGAAGTTTGAAATTACTCGCACTCTTTTTTACTTTTTAGAGTTTTTTATAGTAGTTTAGGTTGGTTAGTAATCCGTTCTTATAGAACGGATTATTTTTTTATAGCTGTTTTATAAAATCTCTCAGTAAGTTGTATACCTTTTCAGAATAACTTAAATCTAAATTTTCGGGTGTATCATAAGGATCATGATAAAAACCTTTTCCTCCTAATGTATAAATAAAAAAAGACGGAACACCTTTCATATAAAACGGACAATGATCAGAATTACATGCCTCTCCTCTTGTTTTTATTTCTCTAAGATAATTATTTTTGGAATTTATTTTTACTAATTGTTGAAACTCCTTCAAAAATATCTTACCATTCACCACTTGAACCCCCTGTTCGCCAGCTCCCATAATATCCAAATTAATTAAAAACTTGATTCGGTTCAAAGAAAATAATGGATGATTAACATAATAATCTGCACCTAAAATACCAGCTTCTTCGCCTGCAAAAGCCATAAAAACGGTTTTATATTTGGGTTGATGTTGCGAATAATACTTCATTAACGTCATCATCATTGCAGTTCCACTTGCATTATCACTTGCTCCTGGAAAAATTGTAGACCCAACTTTTCCTAAATGATCATAGTGCGCAGCAATTACAACTACACTATCGTTGTTCTTTCCTTCTATATACCCAATTATATTATTTGCTTCGAAAAAATTATTCAATTCTGATTCAATAAAAAAATCGTTTATTTTTAAGTTTTTTGTAAAGTAATTATCCGAAATAATAAATTCTGAAACCGAAGATCTTCTTTGACTTAGACTTGCAGTTAGTTTATCCGAAGTAAATCTAAAAATAGCCCGATGTTGGTTGTTATCTTTTTCATAAATATTCGCCCATTGCTTGTAATATTGCTGAATAGAATCAACTTTTGTTTGTAATGGAGGCAAAATAATGTGTTTCTCTTTTTGATTTTGATTATCCTTTATAATAAAACTTCTTGTCTTTTCTTTAGATTGAAAAGATGCGATATATGCAACTGTATCAAATATATAAAAGGGTAAATCAACTTTAGATATTGACTTAGAGCTTGGTTTCACAATAAAATCAATCCCATATTTTAACTCTTTTCCATTTATTTTCAACTTTGCATCTTTAATTACATTAATCGGAAAAGTGAAAGTTTGATGATAATCCGAAGAAAATGATTTTAGTCCATTTTTTTGAAATTCGTTTTGTATATAAATACCCGCATTCCTCATTCCATCTTCTACATAACCACGTCCAGCAAAAGATTTTGAAGTAAGTGAATCTAAAACTGTTTTAAAATAATTTTGATCAAACGATTGAGCTTTAGCTATCGCAACTGTAAAACAAGAAATCAATCCAAAAAGTATTATTTTTTTCATCATCATTTGATTCATATTCTTTAAAAAAAACATTCAACACAAACTCAATTATCATTTTAATAAAAAACAACAACTATCTATAGTAACTCGTTAACAAATTTAGAAAATCTTTAAAGAGTAAATCAAATTAATACTACTATAATTTTTATATCTTGCATTATATAAGTTATTATAATAAAAACAACAAATCACAATTAAATGAAAGAAGTCGTAATAGTTTCAGCTGTTCGCACAGCAATGGGATCTTTTTTAGGAAGTTTATCAAATGTTCCTGCTACAGATTTAGGTGCAACAGCGATTAAAGGCGCTTT